>NZ_JAHSQD010000552.1 GCF_020103755.1 Streptomyces sp. LS1784 | reverse complement strand
CATCGCGACCCGGTATGACAAGAGCCCGGAAAGCTACCTCGCCGGCCTTCACCTCCGCGCCTCGATGATCTGGATCGATGATCTCCTGCTGACCACTGATTGATCACAACATCACACAGGCCCTAGGGGCGGGGGCCGGGCGGGCGAATCCGTCACGTATCGGTAGCGGCTGCCGGCTGCCGCCCGGCCAGGAAGGCATCGACGTCGTAGAACACGTCGTCGGGGGTCGTCCCGTGCGCCTTCGCCCGGGCATCCCGGAGGGCACGGTTCGCGGCGAGCCCGTCATCGGGCGACGGTCCGTTCATGTCCGCAGTCTGCCAGGGCCCTCCCGCGGATCACCGTGCGGGCCGGGCGCGGCGGCGGGCCGCCCGGGCCGGGGCCGGGACCGCTCGGGTTCGGCCGGTGGAACCACCCGTGAGAGCATCGGCCGGTGCGCAGACTGACGGTACTGGGGACGTGCGGCGCCTGGCCCGAGGCCGGGCGGAGCGCCAGCGGGTTCCTGCTGGAGTACGACGGGTTCCGGCTGGTGCTGGACCTCGGCTACGCGACGTTCCCGCGCTTGCTGGAGCACTGTGCCGACGGGAACGTCGACGCGGTGGTGATCACTCATGAGCACCCCGACCACTGCGCCGACCTCAGTCCGCTGTGCCGCGCGCGCTACTTCGCGCAGGAGCGGGGCGCCCGCCTGCCGCTGTACTGCACCCCCGGGGTGGTCGCACGGGTCCAGGCGATGGAACCGACCGAGGACCTGCTCGACGTCTTCGACGTGCACACGCTTCCCTCCAGCCACCGGGTGGGACCGTTCCGGCTCGATGCCGCACTGCTGCCGCATCACGTTCCGCACGCGGGAGTGCGGTTGACCGCGCCGGGTCTGACCCTGGCCTACAGCGGCGACGCGGGAGCGGACCCCGCTCTGGCCCGGCTGGCCGCGGGAGCGGATCTGTTCATCGCCGGAGCCACGCTCCAGGGCCCGTCCGCCGACGGCGGCGACCACCGCCTGATGAGTGCCGTGGAGGCCGGGACGTGGGCGGCCCGCTCCGGGGCCGAGCGCCTGCTCCTCACGCACTTCTGGCCCGGCAGCGACCGCACGCGCTCGATCGCCGACGCCCGGAGCCGGTTCCCGGGCGAGGTGATCGCAGCCGAGGAAGGCATGGTGCTCTCGTTCCAGGACCGCGGCGGAGCCCCTCGCCCGGCCCCGTGACGTCCCTCTCCTCGGACACGGCCGGAACGGCGGCGGCAGCGTGCCGGAAACGGGCCGTCGGTCGGGCGCTGCGCGTGGCGGCCCGTCCGACTACCGCACCCGCACCGCCGGGCGCAACACCGGCGCCCGCTCCCCCGCCCGGGCTCGTTGTCGCAGGTGGGCCCTAGATTCGGGGCATGAACGTTCCCGAAGTCATTCCGATCTGCCACGAACCCGGCTACCACACGGACACCATCGGCCGGTACGAGGGCGGCCAGTTCTACGCGAACATCGTCGCGACCCTTCCCGAGGACTGGAGCCACGACAACTGGCAGGCCGTGAAGCGCTGGCACGCCGTGCTGCACCGCTTCGACGAGGCGGGCGTCCACCTGGGCTCGCGCATCGAGTTCACCGGCACGACGGCGGACGGCGAGCGGCAGGCGATCACCGCGGCCGAGCTCCTGCTGAAGCAGTGGCTGGACGCCCTGCCGGGGCTCCACTGCCAGGACATCGTCATCGCGCCCTTCGAGGTCCGCTTCGAGGGCGCCCTGTTCGGCCTGGTCGTAGAGGTGGACGAGGACGAGGACGACGAGGAGGACCGCGTCCGGATGGAGCTCCACCCGGACGGCCTGGGCTTCGGCCCCCCATGGGACGGCTGCTACGACACCTGAGCGGCGACGGCCCGCGCGGCCCGTTCCTCGCTAGGCTCGGCGGTGCCAGGGTCTGCGGTGGGAAGGCGGGTGTGCGCGTGCTCGGGTACGACGCGGACGGGTTCGTGCGGGACGGGGCGCCGCACCGGGTGGTGGCCGGGGCGGTGCACTACTTCCGGGTGCATCCGCAGCTGTGGGAGGACCGGCTGCGGCGGGTGCGGGCGCTGGGGGTGAACACGGTGGACACCTACGTGCCGTGGAACTTCCACGAACTTCCCGACGGCACCGTGGACTTCACCGGCTGGCGGGACGTGGCACGCTTCGTGCGGCTGGCCGCCGGCCTGGGGCTGGACGTGATCCTGCGGCCGGGCCCGTACATCTGCGCGGAGTGGGAGTTCGGCGGGCTTCCGGCCCGGCTGCTGGCAGTGGACGGGCTGCGGCTGCGCTGCGCGGACCCGGCGTACCTGGCCGAGGTGGACGGCTGGTTCGACGCGCTGGTGCCCGAGTTGCTGCCGCTGCTGGCGAGCCGGGGCGGGCCGGTGGTGGCGATACAGGTGGAGAACGAGTACGGCAGTTACGGCGACGACGCCGTCTACCTCGCCCACCTGCGCGACGGCCTGGTAAGGCGCGGGGTGGACTGCCTGCTGTTCACCACCGACGGCGCCCACGACACCATGCAGCAGGGCGGCGCCATCCCCGGCCACCTGGCCACCGCGACCTTCGGCTCGCGCGCCCCCGAGCGTCTGGCGGTGCTCCGCCGCCACCAGGGCGAAGGCCCGCTGACCGCTATGGAGTTCTGGATCGGCTGGTTCGACCAGTGGGGCCTGCCCCACCACGTCCGCGACCCGAAGGAGACCGCCGCCTCACTGGACGAGCTGCTGGCCACCGGCGCCTCCGTCAGCCTCTACATGGCGCACGGCGGCACCAGCTTCGGCCTGTGGGCCGGCGCCAACCACAGCGGCGCCCACCCGCTGGACGCCGGCTACGAGCCGACCGTCACCAGCTACGACTATGACGCGCCGATCGGCGAGGCCGGCGAGCTGACCGAGAAGTTCCACGCCCTGCGCGAGGTCATCGGCCGCTACCTGCCCCTGCCGGACGGCGAACTGCCCGACCCACCGCAGCGGGTGGCACCGCAGCGGCTGGAACAGGCGCACGGGCGGGCGGCGCTGGCACAGGCCCTGGATGCGCTGTCACAGCCGCAGCGGCACGCCGCGCCGCTGCCGATGGAGCAGGTCGGCCAGGACCGCGGCCTGATCCACTACCGCACCCGCGTACCCGGACCGCGCCCCGAACTGCCGCTGCGCATCGACGGGTTGGCCGACCGGGCGCAGGTCTTCGCGGACGGGCGCCCGCTCGGGGTGCTGGAGCGCAACTCCCCCGGCGCGACGCTGGCGCTGGCCACCGGGCCCGACGGGGTCGTGCTGGACATCCTCGTCGAGGCGCTGGGCCGGGTGAACTACGGCCCGCAGATGGACGACCGCAAGGGCATCACCCGCGGCGTCTCGCACGGCCACCAGCGGCTCTTCGACTGGCAGATCCGGCCGCTGCCGCTGACCGACCTGTCCGCACTGCGTTTCACCGACGGCGTCGAGGCGGGCGACGGGCAGCCGGCGTTCCACCGCTTCACCGCCGAACTCCCCTCCCCCGCCGACGCGTTCGTCGCCCTGCCCGACTGGGGCCGCGGACTGCTGTGGCTCAACGGCTTCCTGCTCGGCCGCCACTGCTCCGCCGGCCCCCAGCACACCCTCTACGCCCCCGCCCCGCTGTGGCAGGCCGGTGCCAACGAGCTGGTCGTGCTGGAACTCGAACGGCACGGCACGGCTGTGGAGTTGCGTGACGAGCCGGACCTCGGCCCGGTCACGGCGGCACCCAGCTCCGAGTACTGAGGCACCCCCGGCACCCGGTCAGGCGCCGATCAGGCGCAGCGAGGCCCACAGGGCCAGGACGGCGGCGGTCAGGGTGGCCGGGACGGCGAGCAGGCCCAGGCGGGTGAACTCGCGCAGGTCCACCGGCACCCCGCGGTCGCGGACGATGCCGCGCCACAGCAGGGTGGCCAGCGATCCGGCGTAGCTGAGGTTGGGGCCGATGTTCACGCCGAGGAGGACGGCGAGGACGGCGCCGGGCCCGGCCGGGGCTGCCAGCGGTACCAGGGCGAGCGTGGCGGGCAGGTTGTTGATGACGTTGGCGAGGGCGGCGGCCAGGGCGGCGGTGCCGAGCAGGGCGGGCAGCGCGGTGCCGGACGGGATGAGGTGGGCCAGGCCGGTGGCCAGGCCGTTGTCGACGACGGCGCGCACCACGATGCCCAGGGCCAGGACGAACGCCAGGAACGGCAGGGCCGCCGAGCGCACCACCGTAGCAGCGGTGGCGTGGCCCCGGGCCAGGGCACGGACGGCGAGGACGGTGGCGCCGGCGGCCGCCGCCCAGGCCGGGTTGACGTCCAGCGCGGAGGCGACGACGAACCCGGCGAGCGTGCAGCCCACGGTGGCCAGGGCGAACAGCGGCATGGCGGGGGCCGGCCCGGTCTCGGGCGTCTCGGTCGGACGGGCGTCCAGGTCGGCGGCGAAGAAGCGGCGCAGCACCAGGTACTCGACGCCGACCGCGGCCAGCCACGGCAGCGTCATCAGGGCGGCGAAGCGGCCGAAGCTGAGGCCGCTGACGGTGAAGGCGAGCAGGTTGGTCAGGTTGGAGACCGGCAGCAGCAGCGAGGCCGTGTTCGACAGGTGGGCGCAGGCGTACAGGTGCGGCCCGGGCCGGGCGCCGAGGCGGGCTGCGGTGGCCAGCACGACCGGGGTGAGCAGCACGACGGTGGCGTCCAGGCTGAGCACCGCGGTGACCACCGAGGCGACGGTGAACACCTGGGCCAGCAGTCGGCGCGGGCGCCCGGCGGCGCTGCGCGCCATCCAGGCCCCGCAGGCGCGGAACAGCCCCTCGTCGTCGCAGAGCTTGGCCAGGACCAGGATGGCGGCCAGGAAGCCGATCACCGGCCCGAGGCGGGCGGCCTCGGCCGTCGCGTGCTCCAGTGGGACGGCGCCGGTCGCCACCAGCAGGGCGGCGGCCGGCACCGCGGCGGCGGCCTCCGGCCAGCCCCAGGGGCGGGCGACGGCGCAGATCAGGACGAGTACCAGCAGGCCTGCGGACAAGGCTTCGGCGCAGGCGGTGTTCAGGGCAGGCTCCTCGGGGGTGGTCGGTGCTCGGGCTCGGTTCGCGGCCCGGCGCAGCATGCCACACCGGCGGGCGGCCCGCGGACACCGGGCGGGTCCGTGCGCCCGGCGCCCGCCCCCGGGGTCAGATCAGTCCCACCAGAAGGACCACTGGTGGGCGCCGACCAGCTGCTCGGCGTACTCGGTGAGGGTGCCGGTGCCCTGGAAGACGAGGTCGGGGCAGAAGGCGGTGTGCTCGGCGGCGAGGTCCGGGTGCTCGGTCATGCGGCTCACCGTAGGGGCGGGCACCGACAACGGGCCGGCTCGGCGGCCCGTCAGGGCCCGGGGCGGCCCGGGCGCACGCCCGTACGCCCGTAGGCCCGCACGCCGGTACGCCCTGGGCTCCACCGGGGCACCGTCCTGCCGCCCCGCCGGCAGCAGGCCTGCGCCGCCCG
>NZ_JAHSQD010000551.1 GCF_020103755.1 Streptomyces sp. LS1784 | reverse complement strand
CCGCAGCCGACCCCGGCCGCGCAGCCGCAGGCGACCGCCCCGGCGGCGGACTTCCAGCCGTTCTGGTTCGCCGTCCCGGCCCCGCGCCAGCTGGCTCCGAAGGACAACCCGGCCGGCGCCCCGGTCGGCGAGGTCGTGCCGGGCACCTGGTACCTGGCCGTCGAGCAGCGCGGCACCGCGCTGGTCGCCCAGCTGCCGGACGGCAACCAGGGCGTGCTGGCCGACACCACCGGCATCCAGCGCGGCTGACACCCCCGGAGCACACCGACGTCGGGCACGCACCCGCCCTCGGACGCACATGCGGAAGGGGCGGGACCGGATCTCCGGTCCCGCCCCTTTTGCATGTGCGCTGCGCTCAGCAGCAGTCCTGGACCACCAGCCCGGCGGGCAGTTGCTCACCGCCGAAGACCGAGACCGTCGCCGGGTCCCCGCCGAGCGCGGCCACCGCGAGCAGCAGCGCCCCGGCCGTCCAGGTGGTGCGCTCCTCCGGCCAGATCGCGTCGTCCTCGAAGACGTACCCGGTCCAGTAGGAGCCGTCCTCGTGCCGCAGGTGCTTCTGGATCCAGCGCAGGATGTCCACCGCGCGGTCGGACTGGCCGATCGCCCAGAGCGCGAGCGCCAGCTCGGCGCTCTCCCCGCCGGTCACCCACGGGCGGTCGCTGACGCAGCGCACGCCGAGGCCGGGGACGACGAAGCGCTCCCAGTCCCGCTCGATCCGGGCCAGCGCCGCCTCGCCGCGCAGGCCGGTGCCGAGCACCGGGTAGTACCAGTCCATCGAGTAGCGGTCCTTGTCCAGGAACCGCTCGGGGTGGTGGGCGACGGCGTGCCCCAGCTGCCCGGCCGCGAGCTCCCAGTCGGGCTGCGGCTCCTCCAGGTACTCGGCGATGGCCAGGCCGCAGCGCAGCGCGTGCAGGATGCTGGACGAGCCGGTGAGCAGCGCCTCGTCGGTGGCGGTGCCGTCCTCGTCGACGCGCCAGGCGATCGGGCCCCCGGGCAGCCGCAGCCCGACGATGAAGTCGAGGGCGCGCCGGGCGACCGGCCAGATCCACTCCAGGAAGGTGTCGTCGCCGGTGCTGAGGTGGTGGTGCCAGACCCCGACCGCGATGTACGCGCAGAAGTTGCTCTCCTTGGCCCGGTCGGTGACCACGCCGTCGGTGTAGCCGGCGTACCAGGAGCCGTCCGGGTTCTGGGCGGCGGCGAGCCAGCGGTAGGCGGCCTCCGCGGCGGCGTGCTCGCCGGCCGTGTCGAGGGCCATCGCGGCCTCGGTGTGGTCCCAGGGGTCGAGGTGGTGGCCGGCGAACCAGGGTATGGAGCCGTCGGGGCGCTGCTCGGCCAGGATGCTGCGCACGGTGTCGGCGGCCTGCTCGGCGTCGAGCACCCCGTCGAGCAGCAGCACCTCGGGGACGGCGGCGGTCATGCCTGTGCCCGCTGGGGCTCGGCGCGGTTGGGCTTGGAGGCGTACGCGACGAAGCTCTTGCCGATCACCGGGTTGAGCGCGCGCTCGGCGGCCTTGGTGAGGCGGCTGATCACCGGGGTGCCGACGATGTCCCAGACCAGCAGCTGGTGGTACGCCTTGACCGGCAGCGCCTTGTCGTTGTCGACGCCGACCGCGCACTTGATCCACCAGTACGGCGAGTGAAGCGCGTGCGCGTGGTGGGTGCCGTACGGCTCCAGGCCGGCGTCCTTGAGCTTGCCGAGCAGCTCGTCGCCCCGGTAGATCCGGATGTGGCCGCCCTCGACCTCGTGGTACTCGTCGGACAGCGCCCAGCAGATCTTCTCCGGCAGCCAGCGGGGCACCGTGACGGCGAGCAGGCCGCCCGGCTTGAGGACCCGGAACATCTCGTTGAGCACGCCCTTGTCGTCCGGGATGTGCTCCATCACCTCGGAGATGATGATCTTGTCGAAGTACTCGTCCTCGAACGGCAGCGCCAGCGCGTTGCCCTCCATCGCGACCGCCGACGCGCCCTCGGGGGCCTCACCGGCCTGCTCCATCGCCGCGAACCACTTCCCGACCTCGGCGATCTCCTCGGCGTTCTGGTCGAGGGCGATCACGTTGGCGCCGCGGCGGTAGCACTCGAACGCGTGCCGGCCCCCGCCGCAGCCCAGGTCGAGCACCCGGTCGCCGGGGGCGAGCGGGAAGCGCGAGAAATCGACGGTCAGCACTGCTGGACTCCCATTCCTATTGCTGCCAAGCGTTCATGACGCTTCGTCAGACCACTCAGTCCGTTGCTCGGGGCGCTTCCGCCCGGGAGCGCACCGCTCGGGCACGCACCGCTCAGGCCACGTACCGCCAGCCCGGCCCCGAGCGGGCCCGGGCGCCGGCGCCGGTGGCGATCGCCGCGCGGTAGGCCTCGGCGGTCAGTTCGGCAGCCCGTTCCCAGGTGAAGCGGGCCAGTACCCGCTCCCGTCCGGCCGCGCCGAGCCCGGCCCGCAGCTCCGGGTCGTCCAGCAGCCGGCCGAGCGCGCCGGCCAGCGTGTCCGCCTCCCCCGGCGGCACCGCCAGGCAGGTCTCCCCGTCGGGCCCGGCCACCTCCGGGATCGCCCCGCCGGTGGTGGCGACCAGCGGGGTGCCGGTGGCCATCGCCTCGGCGGCGGGCAGCGAGAAGCCCTCGTACAGCGAGGGGACACAGGCCACCTCGGCCGAGCGGTAGAGGTCGACCAGCTCCCGGTCGGTCAGCCCGCTGCGGAACTCGATGTGCTCGGCCAGCCCGAAGCGGCGCACCGCCTCGGCCACCGGCCCGTCCTCCTTCTGCGGCTTGCCGACCACCACCAGGTGGGCGTCCCGCTCGGTGCGGACCTTGGCCAGCGCCTCGACCAGGAAGACCAGGCCCTTCAGCGGGACGTCCGCGCTGGAGGTGGTGACGATCCGGCCGGGGACCCGCTCGATCTCCTCCGAGGGCGACCAGAGCCGGGTGTCGGCGCCGATCGGCACCACCGAGATCGCGCCCGGCGCGACGCCCAGGTGCTCGGCGATCTCGCGCCGCGAGGTGCCGGAGACGGTGATCACGTGGTCCAGCCGGGCGGCGACCCGGCGCTGCATCCGGGTGAAGGCGTACCAGCGGCGCAGCGAGAGCCGCTTGACCCGGGTGGTGGCGGCGTCCAGCTCCAGCTGCCGGTCCACGGTGATCGGGTGGTGGATGGTGGTGACCAGCGGGAAGCCGTGCCGGGCCAGGCCGAGCAGGCCGTAGCCGAGGGTCTGGTTGTCGTGCACCACGTCGTAGCGGCCCTTGTGGGCGGCCAGGTACTGCCGGGCGCGCAGCGAGAAGGTGAGCGGCTCGGGGAAGCCGCCGGTGCGCATGGTGGCGAACTCCAGCACGTCCACCGGACCGCGGAACTCGTCGCGGGCCGGGGTGCGGAAGGGGTCGTCGGCGCGGTAGAGGTCCAGGCTGGGCAGCTCGACCAGGCGCACCGAGCCGGGGCCGTCGACCTCGTCGAGCACCGGGTAGGGCTGGGCGCCGATCACGTCCACGTGGTGGCCGAGCCTGGCCAGCTCGCGCGAGAGGTGTCGTACGTACACGCCCTGACCGCCGCAGAAGGGGTCCCCGCGGTACGACAGCAGGGCAATCCGCAGCGGCTGCGCGGTCATCCTGGGCCCTCTTCTCTAGCTGCTCTCGGTGCTGCCGGTCGTGCGTCCGGTCGCTAAAGTAGATCAGGTTTCAGTGGCTGTGGAACTCGTCATCGAACGCGTGAACAATGAGAGACCTCGAAGATACCGGCCCGTAGCTTTTCCTCAGGAGCCAGGGCTGGTGATTCCCGCCACGCCGAACCCTGCCGACCACGTGGAGCACACCGCCACTCTCGCCCGCCCGGGAGCCCCCTTGCCGCCGCCCTCACCGTCAGCCTCTCCCTCTCCCCTGCCGCCGGTTCCGCCTCCGGGCGAGCCGCCGCTGACCGCTCGCCAGGCCGAGCGGCGCCGGCGCATCCTGCGGGCCGCCACCGCGCTGGCGGTGCGGGGCGGGTACGAGGCGGTGCAGATGCGGGAGGTCGCGGAGAGCGCGCAGGTCGCCCTCGGCACGCTCTACCGGTACTTCCCGTCCAAGGTGCACCTGCTGGTGGCGGTGATGCTGGAGCAGCTGCAGGGCCTCCACGAGCACATCCGGCGGCACCCGCCGACCGACGTCGAACCGGCGCTGCGGGTCGCCGACACCCTCACCCGGGCCTTCCACGCGCTGCAGCGTGAGCCGCTGCTGGCCGAGGCGATGGTCCGGGCGCTGTCCTTCGCGGACCGTTCGGTCGGGGCCGAGGTGGACCAGGTCAGCGCGGCCACCGGACAGCTCATCCTGGACGCCATCGGCCAGTCCGGGCCGCCCACCGAGAGCCAGCGCGCGGCCGTGCGGGTGATCGAGCACACCTGGCACTCGGCACTCGTCGCCTGGCTCTCCGGCCGCGCCTCGATCGCCGAGGTCCGGGCCGACCTGCACACCGCGGCCCGGCTGCTCACCCTGCCGTGAACCGGCCGCCCGCCCTGCCCCGGGACGCCGCCGACTGGAACCTGTTCCTGCCGCGGCCGGGCCGCCCGGCGCGCTCCGGCGGCTAGAGTCGACGGGCAGCACAACTCCATCCCGTTCCTCCCCCGGGGAAAGCCGGTGCGAATCCGGCGCTGACCCCGCAGCCGTGAGTCCGGCGCCGCACCCGGCCGCCGGGCGAGTCGGAGCGCCCGGGGAGGGGCGAGCGGCCAGTCCGGACGCACGCGCCCGGCACCGTCGAGGACTACGGAACGGCCCCGCCCGGGCCACCACCGCTCACCGAAAGGCACACCCGCACCATGCTGACCGCCGCCCGCCTGGGCGCCGCCGCCCTGTCCGCCGCACTGCTCACCGGCCTCGCCGCCGGCCCGGCCCTCGCCGAGGTCCCCACGCCCACCATCCCGGACGGCCTGTACGGCAAGAGCGACCCGACGTACGACGGCGTCTGGCGGCAGTCCCTCGCGCTCACCGCGTTGACGGCGGGCAAGGTCACCCCGGCCGACTCCGCGGTCGGCTGGCTCACCGGCCAGCAGTGCGAGGACGGCGGCTGGCCCTCCTACCGGGCCGCCGGCGCCGCCTGCGACGCCAAGTTCGAGGACAGCAACGCCACCGCCGTCGCCATCCAGGCCCTGGTCGCCCTCGGCGGGCACCAGGAGGCCGTCGACAAGGGCGTCGCCTGGCTCAAGGCCAACCAGAACGCCGACGGCAGCTGGGCCTACAACCCGGGCAACCCGGGCGACGCCAACTCCACCGGCCTCGCCGTCAACGCGCTGTTCGCCGCCAGGACCGACCCGGCGGGCGTCGCCAAGGCCGGCAAGTCCGCCTTCGACGGGCTCGCTCTGTTCCAGCTCGGCTGCGCCGCCCCCGCCGACCAGCGCGGCGCCTTCGCCTACCAGACCGACCCGGCCGGCGGCGCCCTCACCCCGAACGCCCTGGCCGGCGGCCAGGCCGCGCTCGCCGCCGGCGGC
>NZ_JAHSQD010000550.1 GCF_020103755.1 Streptomyces sp. LS1784 | reverse complement strand
TCGCCGTCGCCCGGGCCGCCCGGGCCGGCTCCCGGCCCGCCTACTGACGGCCGCCTACTGACGGCGGCGCGGGCGGCCCGGCACGGTACGGGCGGCCCGTACCGGCACGGCGGGCAGCGGAGCCGGACCTACTTCTTCATGGCCCGGACGGCGTCCTGCCCGTCCGACTGGAGGGCGCTGCGCAGTTCCTCCTTGGACGGCGGCTTGCCCTTGCCCTCGGTGTAGCTGGCTGAGTAGTTGATGTAGTAGGTCATCCCGCCGTCGCGGATGTCCAGTTCGGCGTAGACGCTGTGGTACTTGTCCGAGCCGTCGTCCTTGTACAGGAAGTACGCCTCCTCGCCGAGCCCCGCGATGTCGGTGACCTGGTAGCCGCGGGCCCGGTAGAGCTCCTTGTTGGCCTGCAGCTCGGGCGCGGGGTTGACCGCCTTGTGCAGGTCGGCGCGCAGGTAGAGGTTGGCGTACTCGCTGTCGTTGTTGCCGCCGGTGCGCTTGAGTGACATCGAGCAGTTCATGCTGTCCAGCGCGGGATGCCGGTCGGTGTGGTGGGTCGGCGCGGAGGTGTCCGAGACGGAGTACGTCTGGAGGATCCTGGTGGGCTTCCCGGTGGTGCAGAAGTCGTCGGAGAGGTGGTAGCCGCGCAGGCCGCGGGGCGAGGACTCGCTGCTGACCATGCCGGGGACGGCCATCACGGCGGCGGTCCAGCCGACCGACACGATCACCGCGCCGACGAACGCCCAGACGGCGTTGCGTCGCAGGTTCCCGCTCCTCCCGGGCCGCGGCGCCGCTCCGGCCCCTGGCGCGGCGGCCATGCCGGGTGCCGGGGCCATGCCGGGTGCGGTGGGCATGCCGGGTGCGGTCGGCAGCCCGGGAGGCGGTCCGAAGCCGGCGGCGCCCGCGGGGCCCGGAGCGCCCGGTACGGGCTGCGCGCCCCGGCCCGGCTGCTGCGGGTAGCCGTACCCCGGTCCGTTCGGTGCCGGTGGCGGCGGTGGCGTGGTCATGGAAGTTCCCCCCTGGGCCTGGCGTCGGGTGCTCCCCGCACCTCGATCGGACCTGACCGACCATAGCGGCCGGGCCGCGGAACGCGACAGGCGCCGCAGTGGCCTCCGGGAAGGAGGCCGACTGCGGCGCCTGTCGCACTGCTTCGTTGCACCGCACCCGCGTGGCGAACGCAGGCCGCGTGCGGTGCGAGTCTTGCGTGCCTCGGGGGTCCGGGTAGAGGGCCGGGTCGTCCCGAAGCGGTGGGGGTCACAGCCCCCGGGGGCGTCAGGCCTGGGCGGCCGTGTTGACGCGCTTGGTGATGGCCGACTTCTTGTTGGCGGCCTGGTTGGCGTGGATGATGCCCTTGCTCACGGCCTTGTCCAGCGCCTTGGAGGCGGCGCGGGCCAGCTCGGTGGCCTTCTCGGTCTCGCCGGCGGCAGCGGCCTCACGGGCCTTGCGCAGAGCGGTCTTCAGCGAGGACTTGACGGCCTTGTTGCGCAGGCGCGCCTTCTCGTTGGTCTTGTTGCGCTTGATCTGGGACTTGATGTTCGCCACGAAGGAGCCTCAGTCTGTCTGAAAGGTCTGAACGGGGTCGCACCCGGTGGCCTTCGGTCCAGCTGAGAGGGCATGCCGAGGCCAGGTGCAGCAGCCCACGCTACCAGGGGCCCGCTGCCCGCCCCAAACCGGGCTCCCGCCGCGGACCCGGCCCCCGGGCCGCGCGGGGGCGGCGGACGGAGCCGGACGGAGCCGGACGGAACCGGACGGTGCCCGAACGGCAGCCTGCCCCGCGCTCGTGGGAAGATGGGAGGAACTATTTCGATCGGACGAGACTGTCCGGTCCCCGGGAAACCGGTCAGCGATGACCAGGACACCCCCGGCCCCGGACCAACGGAGAATCGGACCAAGGTGCCCGCGACCCCCAGCAATGTGCCAGAGCCCAGCCGTACCGACCCGGCGCTGATCCGCAACTTCTGCATCATCGCCCACATCGACCACGGCAAGTCGACGCTCGCAGACCGGATGCTGCAGATCACCGGCGTCGTCGACCCCCGGCAGATGCGTGCCCAGTACCTCGACCGCATGGACATCGAGCGTGAGCGCGGCATCACCATCAAGTCGCAGGCGGTCCGCCTCCCGTGGGCGCCGAAGACCGGGCCGAACGCCGGGACGACGCACATCCTCAACATGATCGACACCCCCGGCCACGTGGACTTCACGTACGAGGTGTCCCGCTCCCTCGCCGCGTGCGAGGGCACCATCCTGGTGGTCGACGCGGCCCAGGGCATCGAGGCGCAGACCCTCGCCAACCTGTACCTGGCGCTGGAGAACGACCTCACGATCATCCCGGTCCTCAACAAGATCGACCTGCCGGCCGCCCAGCCGGAGAAGTACGCGGCCGAGATCGCCCACATCATCGGCTGCGACCCGGGCGACGTGCTCAAGGTCAGCGCCAAGACCGGCCTGGGCGTCGAGGACCTGCTGGACCACATCGTCAACACCATCCCGGCCCCGGTCGGCGAAGCCGAGGCCCCGGCCCGCGCGATGATCTTCGACTCGGTGTACGACTCCTACCGCGGCGTAGTCACCTACGTCCGGGTCGTGGACGGGCAGCTCACCAAGCGTGAGCGGATCTCGATGATGTCCACCGGCGCCACGCACGAGCTGCTGGAGATCGGCGTCATCTCGCCCGAGCCGAAGGTCGCCGACGGCCTCGGCGTCGGCGAGGTGGGCTACATCATCACCGGTGTGAAGGACGTCCGGCAGTCCAAGGTCGGTGACACCATCACCTCGATGCACAAGGGCGCCACCGAGCCGCTCGGCGGCTACAAGGACCCGCGCCCGATGGTGTTCTCCGGTCTGTACCCGCTGGACGGCTCGGACTACCCGCTGCTGCGCGACGCCCTCGACAAGCTGCGGCTCAACGACGCCGCGCTCGTGTACGAGCCGGAGACCTCGGTCGCGCTCGGCTTCGGCTACCGCTGCGGCTTCCTCGGCCTGCTGCACCTGGAGATCATCCGGGAGCGCCTGGAGCGCGAGTTCAACCTCGACCTGATCTCCACCGCCCCCAACGTGATCTACCGGGTGGTCATGGAGGACGGCAGCGAGCACACCGTCACCAACCCGAGCGAGTTCCCCACCGGCAAGATCGCCGAGGTGTTCGAGCCGGTCGTGCGCGGCACC
This sequence comes from Streptomyces sp. LS1784, assembly GCF_020103755.1. Classification (GTDB taxonomy): domain Bacteria; phylum Actinomycetota; class Actinomycetes; order Streptomycetales; family Streptomycetaceae; genus Kitasatospora. Next base: position 2,282 of record NZ_JAHSQD010000550.1, on the reverse strand, counting down.
ATCCTCGCGCCGAACGAGTTCGTCGGCGCGATCATGGAGCTCTGCCAGTCCCGCCGCGGCAGCCTCCAGGGCATGGACTACCTGTCCGAGGACCGGGTCGAGCTGCGCTACACCCTGCCGCTCGCGGAGATCGTCTTCGACTTCTTCGACCAGCTGAAGTCCAAGACCCGCGGCTACGCCTCGCTGGACTACGAGCCCATCGGCGAGCAGTCCGCCAACCTGGTCAAGGTCGACATCCTGCTGCACGGCGACGCGGTGGACGCCTTCTCCGCGATCGTCCACAAGGACAAGGCCTACGGCTACGGCGTGATGATGGCCGGCAAGCTCCAGAAGCTCATCCCCCGCCAGCAGTTCGAGGTGCCGATCCAGGCGGCCATCGGCTCCCGGGTGATCGCCCGTGAGACGGTCCGCGCGATCCGCAAGGACGTCCTCGCCAAGTGCTACGGCGGTGACATCTCCCGTAAGCGGAAGCTGCTGGAGAAGCAGAAGGAAGGCAAGAAGCGGATGAAGATGGTCGGCCGCGTGGAGGTCCCGCAGGAGGCCTTCATTGCCGCGCTGTCCACCGACGCCGAGGCGCCGAAGGAGAAGAAGTAGCGGCGGGGCGGTGACGCACGCCGGAAGGGCCCGGGCACCCGCCCGGGCCCTTCCGGCGTTTTTGGGTCCTCCCGGCCTTCCGGCGGCTACTTCAGGCTGTTGAGGACCACACCGACGATCGCCGCCTTGGCCAGCCGCCCCGCGGTGCCGGTGAACACGGTGGGCCGCATCGAGTCGTCCGGGCGGACCACCTGGAGCAGCCCGTCCCGCCGGCCGAGGCTCACGCACTGCACCGTGTACCGGAACGAGAACGGCTTCGCGGTGCGCCCTGCCAGCAGCTTGCCGAGGTACTGTCCCTGCGGCAGGGCGGTGGCGCAGCCCATCCGCAGGGTGCCGACGCCGGGGACGGTGACCGCGGCGGCGTCGCCGATCACGTGGACGTCCGGGTGGGAGACCGACCGCAGGTGGTCGTCCACCAGGGCCCGGCCGTGCTCGTCCACGGCCAGTCCGGCCTCGGCGGCCAGCGGGTGCGGCTCCAGCGAGGCGGCCCAGACGACGAGGCCGGCGTCGATCGGGCCGGCGGTGGTGCGCAGCCCGTCCGGGGTGACCTCGGTGACGGTGGCGTTCTCGTGGACGCCCACGCCGAGCCGGGCGAGGACGCGCCGGACGTGGGCCCGGCCCTTGGCCGAGTAGGCGCCGCCGACCGGGCCGGACGCGACGATCCGCACCTGCCAGGCCGGGTGGGCCTCGGCGAGTTCGGTGGCCAGCTCGATGCCGGTGGCGCCGCCGCCGACCACGGCCAGGGTGCCGGGCCGGTCGGCCGCGGCGATCCGGCGGTGCAGTTCGGCGGCGTGCTCCGCCGAGCAGGCGAGCTGTTCGGCGCCGGGGACGCCGTGCCAGGCGGTGCGGCTGCCGAGGGCGTAGACGAGGGTGTCGTACGCGAGGGTGGTGCCGTCGTCCAGCCGGACCTCGTGCGCGGCCGGGTCGAGTGCGACGGCCCGGGCCCGGCGGTGCGCGATCCGGCGGTCGCGGGTGAGTTCGGCGATGGTGGGCCAGTCACGGCCGCGGCCGGCGGCGGTCTCGTGCCGGCGGATGCGGTGCAGGATCCGGTCCTCGGGGGCGACCAGGGTGACGGCGTGGTGCCGTCCGGCGCCCTTGGCCGCGGTGAGCCCGGCGTACCCGGCGCCCAGTACGACGATCCGCTGCCCGGTGGTGGTGCTGCTCATCTCGTTCGCCTCCTTGCGAGGGCGCTCCGGTGGAGCGCTGTTCGGGAAGGGGACGACGCGGCCGGTGGGGGTGTGACCGTGACTCGCGTCACAGCTCCACGGCGGGGATGCGGCCGAGCTTCTCGGGGTTGACCACGACGTACGCCTCGGTGATCCGCCCGTCGGCCACGGCGAAGGCGAGGACGCCGCCGACGGTGCCGGTGGTCCGGTCGTACCAGACCAGTCCGGGTTCGCCGTTGACCACGGCGCGGCCGGTGGCCACCTCGGGGGTGAACCACTTGGCGACCAGGCCGGCCACCAACCGGGCCACCCGGTCGGCGCCGTGGATCGGGCGGACCGCGGCGCGGATGATGCCGCCGCCGTCGGAGTGCCAGACCACGTCGGGGTCGAGGATCTCCATCAGGGCGAGGATGTCGCCGCGGCTGCTGGCGGCGGCGAAGGCTTCGACGGCCTGGCGGTGCTCGGCCGGGCCGGCCCCGCCGGTGCGCCGGGTGCCCTCGTGGGCCGGGCGGCCGTCCGGGC
>NZ_JAHSQD010000055.1 GCF_020103755.1 Streptomyces sp. LS1784 | reverse complement strand
AGACATCCGCACCTGGATCAAGAACTGGAACGACAACCCCACACCGTTCACCTGGACCAAAACCGCAGAGGAGATCCTCGACTCCCTCGCCCGATTCTGCCGACGAATCTCTGGCGCAGGACACTAGCAGCTCGGACCGAGGACCAACGGAAGGACAGACGATGACCGACACCACCGGCCACAACGACGGGCGCACAGCCCAAGAAGTGCGCGAGTACCTGCTCACCCAGTTGAACGACGCCCTGCGTCGCCCGGGGATGTACGGCGGGGAGACGGCACTCAGGCTCTACCTCGACGCAGTGGCGTTCGCGCACTCCTCCGAACAGGCGTGGCAGCAGGAACTGAAGGACCTGCAAACCCGCCGAGGATCCTCCTCCACCGGCATGCGCGGAGCCTTCCAAGATCTCTGGGGTGATGCACACGAGGGCGCCGTGGCCTCGGTCTACGCCGAAATCGCACACCGTCAGGGATGGCTGCGAGTCGACCGGACCCTCACCTCGGCTGAGCACGACGAGATACGTCGTGTCAGCGAGACCTGGTGCCGCAAGGACCGCCTCCTCAGCGACGTCGTCACGGCGTTCGGTCCGCCCTCGGTCCTCTTCGGGGGGAACAACCCCAACTACCCCAAGACGCTGGCCTACGCGACCGACCGACGTGACGACACCCTGCTCTGCTTCCACCTCTGGAACAGCTTCGCCCCGAGTCCAAGCTCGTCGTCGGCCGCTGTCCATGCCGAACCCGTTCTCTGGGCCTTCCAGGACGGCGGCACCCTGTTCACGGACGGCTTCACGTTCACGCCGGAGGGATCCACCCGCCGCTCGCCGCTCCGCGGCTATGCTCCCGGTGCATGACCGCCGCCTCGCCTGAGTCCCCTTCACCGCTCCAGCACCCTGGGATCACCGGAGAGCCGGCGGACGACGACGTGTTGATCGAGAAGCTGCGTACCCGGGCCTGGGATCCGGGACGGCGCTTCGATACGGCGAGGGTACCGAGCGCCTGGATCGCGGAGCGCTACGGAGCTGACTGGTTCGACCGACCCAACCCGGATTTGCGGTCGACGGGTAGCGACGGGACGGTCCAACTCAGATCCTCGACCGAGGAAGTCGCCTCCTACTACGCGGACGCCCCACGCGAGCTGCTGTTCCCGCCCGTCACCATGGCTGAGGTCGAGGCCTTCGAGCGCGAGATCGGTCGGCGCCTGCCCGACGTGCTTCGCCGCATCTACACAGAGGTCGCGGACGGTGGGTTTGGGCCCGGTGGCGGGCTCGCCAGCCTGCGCGAGGGGAACCGGGCACCGAGACACCTGAGCGACTGGCCGTCCGCAGTGAGCGTCCATGAGCAAGATCGCGCGGCGGGTGTGCCAGCGTCCTGGTTCTTCCTGACAGGCGGCGGCTGCACGATGTCCTGGTACGTCTCGTTGCTCGCCGTCGACAACCCGGTGCTGCTCTACGACAGTGACGGCTGGGTTCCCGAGTGGGGCGAGACCCCGCATGACGGCTTGTCCTACGCGACCTCGTCGTTGCGGAAGTGGCTCTGGACCTGGGGCGAAGGCGGCGATATCTGGCGCGAGGTACTGGACCAGTGACTGCTCGTCTCCGCTCCAGCGAAGTGCCGGGATCCTCGTCTCAGCCGCGCCGAACCCGAGATCGAACGAAGGAATAGTGCACGGTCGGAATAACCCCCTCCCGCCAGTAGTGCTCGGCATGCGCGCGGGCTGCTGCCCCGACCCCGAACCCGGACCAGACGGTTCCCACGGTCGCCACTTGATCCGGACCTGGGCCGATGACACTCACGGGGCCGACGAGGTGGAGCCGCACCTAATCCGTAGTCGGCACTACAAGAACGCCACCGACGACGACGGCAACCACCTGTCCGCTGGCGTCGAACGCGACGTCCCCTGGGTGGCCATCGCGCCCGTGGTCCGTGCGATCCGCGTTCTGGAGCGAATCGTCCCTGAGGGCCACCTCCTGTTTGACCTCAACGCCCACCAGTTCCAGTCCAAGCACCGCAAGACCGGTTCCCTCAAGGCATCGGCGATGCGCATCCGGATCGAGGACTTCGTGGCCTGGGCCAACGCCGAGGCCATCGTGCAGGGACTGCCCGGCGAGGTCATCCCGTCCGATCCCCACGGCAGGATCGGCACCGCCCGGTTCCGCACCCTGGCCTGGCACATCGCCCGCCGGCCCGGCGGCCTGGTCGCCCTCGCCATCCAGTACGGGCACATACGCACTGCCCTGGCCGCCGAGGTCTCCGAGGGGTACGCCTCCCGCAGCCGGGGCGGAATCCATCGCATCATCGACATGGAGACCGCACTGGCCGTCGCGGAAACGGCCGCCGGTCTGCGCGAGCACTTCGAGGCGGGCGGGGGCGTCTCCGGTCCCGCCGCCCGACGAGCACTCACCCAGGCCGCGAGCACCCCCAGGTTTGAAGGACGCGAGGTCAAAGCTGACTTCGCCCGCAAACTCCTCGCCCGCGACGGTGCCGTCCTCTACGACAACCCCCACGCACTTCTGCTCTGCCTCTACAAACGCGACCGGGCCCTGTGCGCCAAGGGCGAAGCCCGGGACTCTCCCACCCCGGACCAGTGCGTCGCCGGCTGCGGCAACATCGTCCGCACCGATCACCACGCCGCCCAACTCCGCGAACGTGCCGACATCCTCGACAAGAAGGCCGCCCACACGCCCCAACCTATCGGCGACCGACTACGGACGAACGCGAACCGCCTCCGTTCCTACGCCGACGACCACGACCGCACCCGCATCACCCGCCAGGAGACCCCGGAATGAGCCCCGCCCCCGACGAACGCGAGCGCATCCGCGCGGCTATCGACCGAATTCTCAACGGAGTGCCGGAACACTCCAACGGTGCGCTGACCGTCGTCGCCCTCGCCCAGGAAGCCGGCGTCCCCCGCAATGCCCTCACCCAGCGCCATCTCGACCTGAAGAACGACTTCTACGCCCGCGTCCGTGCCCGCGGCCAGATCCCCGACAGCGAAGCCCGTCTACGCAAGCAGGTTGTCAAGTTGAAGGAACTGCGAGCCCAGGACGCCCAGGAGCTGCGGCAGCTGCGGGCTGACCGGCAGAACCTGGTCCAGGTCGTCAACCAGCTCACCCTGGAGAACCACTGGCTCCGCGAGGCCCTTGCCCAGCCGACAGGCCACGTCCGCGCCCTTTCCGTCCGCCCAGCACCGGAGAACACCTGACGGTGTCCCGGATCAGGTTGACGGTCCTCTCGACTCCGGTGAAAAGCAGATCGGACGCCATCTTGGCCGTAAGACGTGGCATATCACTCAGCAGAAGGCGCTTCGGGGATCGCAATTTCATCGTCCAGCCAGTCACCCCAGAGCATGTTCACAAATTCCTCGTCGAGGAACGGTTCTGGCTTCCCGACGCCCTTCAAGTTGAACCACATTGAAGTTGCGAACACCCCCTCCATGCACAGGGTCACCATCCGATAGAGTCCAATGAGGTGGGGGCTGGTCAGTGTCGGCGAACCGATGTCGAGGAGGTACTTGCGGTAGTAGAACCACCGGACCTTCAGCGACGCGAGTGTTCCGATAAACGGCTCAATCGGCTTGTGCCGAATCCATGCTTCCAGGGCACTGATCAGGTAGTAGAGGCTCCCCAGAAGGTAGAAGGCTGGCCCTCCGAGGCTTACTGCCATCGTCGCGATGAGTGAGGTTCCAAACATCTCTTTCTGGGTGCCGTGTCGTGCCAACTGCAGACTGATCGCCGCCTGGTCGGCGCTGACCTCCTTCCCTGTCGTCGCGTCATGCACGTCATGACGCTCCAACAGGTGACCCAGTTCGTGTGCCACGATGAATGACTCGACCGCGTCGTACGTCGTCCACATAAGGTTCGGCGCAGCAACCAGTCTGTCCCTGATCGGTCCGTGCCGGTCAGGGAACTCTCCCCTGATCACTCGGATCGCCTGGTCGAGGAACGCGTTGACGATCTCCACTACGTCACGGTTGTGGCGCTTGCGAATCTCCTGGAGGCTCGCTGGCCCCCAGGCAGAGCGTTCGTGGGTGCCCGGAGCGAGGTCCATGATGTTGAGGGTCATCTCCATGAAGTACTTGAGTACGTCCATGAAGCCGCGTCCGATGAAAATTAAGTGCAGCTCACGTCCCGGCTGGGCGTAGGAGATGAAATCACGATTGATTGCCTGGCGGGCCGCAACAGGCTTGAAGCCGCTCAGATTTGGGTGGCGGGGATCGACCTCGGCGAGAAGCTCCAGCACGTTCCACTGGAACATGGCGTCACCGTATGTTCGGTAGGAGGCTCGGTCTTTGGCCCAGGAATAGCCGAGGTTGGTGACGAGCTGCGGGTATGCCGCGAGCGTGTCGGTGATGCGCGACAGGATCGCTTCCTCGCTGCCGTCCGGCCACTTATAGAGCTGCCCTCCGGGCACGTCGTAACCGTCTTCAATGGTGATCGCGGCGTTGCGGGCGCGCGCGGCTACTTCGTCAGCGGTCAGTGCCATCGGAAGCATCCGGGCCCCAGTACACCCGGCAGTAGTTGGCGACGCCCGAGCGAACCAGCAGCACCGCGACCGTACCCGCCGGGGTGACATCGAACTGGGTTGCGAGCAGATCTGTGATCGCTCCGATGAGGGCCACCTGGTCGCCGCTCTGGCAGACCTTCTGGATTGCAGTGTTAGTGCAGATAGCCTGCCGAGCGGCCTCTTGCAGCCGCGCGAAGATTTGGGCGCCCCGGGCCAGAGCGTCCTGCGGGAACGCGCCGTGCGCGCTGGAACCCAACTCTTTCAGCAAGGCGTCCTCAGGCAGGGCCATCAGCCGCTCGATCGCTTCGCGTTCCATGGAGTCCTTCCGCCACATCCACTGAGATGAGTAGTGGTCATGGTAGCGACAGGACCCGCATGGCGTGCAGCAGTAGGAGCTTCCTCAACTTTGCCCTGTGCTCGCGGACTTCCGCACCATCCTCATGGCAGCTGCCATGGCTACGCGGCGGATCCGTGCTCGCCGGACCCAGTAAGGCCCGGTTCTCCGGTCGAGCCCTCATCATTGCGCCTGCACCACGCCCCCAGGTCCCGAGATCTCAACACGCTGACTTGACAGGGAAGGCCAGGGTGCCGAGTACGGCGCCAAGTGCCCGCAGATCAGGCTGAGCTGGGTTGTCTCCCAGACACCACGGGCAGCGTTCCACGTCGCCAGCGGAGGCGGCGACGGCGGGAGAGGTGAGGAGACCTCGGACATTCTCGACCACCAGGAGATGCGGGTGCAGGGCCTCGACCGCGCGGGCCACGTGCAGCCAGAGACCGGATCGGGTTTCGGGGTTGAGTCCGGCGCGGCGGCCGGCGACCGAGACGTCTTTGACAGGGGAAGCCCGCCGTGAGGACGCACACCCGCGGAACGTCAGCCCAGTTGACCGTGGTGACGTCGCCCAGGTTCGGCACGTCCGGCCAGTGCCGGGCCAAGATCTTGGAGGCGCCCGGGTCGACCTCGGCGTGCCAGGCGACCCGGCCGCCGAGAGCGGCCAGGACCCCGAGGTCGAGACCGCCGTACCCGCTGCACAGGCTCCCGACCAGCGGCCCGGGGTCGGCGGCAGGGAGCACGGGCGTCATCGCAGGCCCCGAGCGGAGTGAGCGGCAGGTGCCGCCGGTGCCGGTGCAGGGCCGGTAGGGTGTGCTGGAGCAGGCGGGGCGGCGGTGGTCGATCGGCTCAGCGCGGCATGGCGGCGAAGGTCGTCGGACGGTGGTGAGAGGTGCCGGGCGGCCTGGTCCAGGGTCTGAGCGCCGTGGCGGAGTTCGTCGCGGGCGGTTTCGACGGCGGACTCGATTACCCAGACCGCGTCCTTGCGGGCCTCCCGGGCCCAGGGGAGCTGACGAGCCTCGGCGGTTTTGCCGAGGAATCCAAGCTGCTGGGCTACCTCTCCGAGAGCGCCGGAGGCTTCGCTGAGGTTGCTGACGGCTTCGGCGTACGCCATGGCGGCGCGGATCGCGTGGCCGGGCGCGGGCTGCTCGGCGGCGCGGGCGGAGAACTCGTCTCCCAGTTCCCGGATGAGGGTGCCGAGTTCGGCAATCTGTCGGCCGACCTGGACGGCATCGGGAATCCTGGCCGGTCCGGTGGCGGGAAGCAGCGCTTCCTGCTGCCGCAGGGCGCTCGCCCGGGTGCGCAGGGCGATCGACTCCTCGAAGGGTGACTTCACGGGTGGTTCCTGGAGAAGGGGTTGGCGGTGGTGAGGGCGGGCTGCGCCTGCCCAGTCAGCCGCTTGGCGGAAGTGGGGTGCATGTCAGCGGCCCCGGACACGCAACGTCGCCAGCTCGGTGACGCCGGGCGCGGGTACGGCTCGGCCGCGCAGGCTGGACGGCGAGGCCAGCAGGGCGGCGAGTTCGGCCAGGGCGGCGGGCTGGTCGTGGGTGAGCTGGCCGGCGAGTTCCCGCAGCGCGCCAGCGGCGCAGACCAGGGCGCTCTGGGCATCGAGGAGGTCGAGGTAGACGCTCACACCCTCGGTCGGCAGGTGCACCGGGCGGGTCCGGGCGACCTTGTGGCCGGTGGCGATGAGCGCGGAAGAGGCCACGGTGATCGCGTGTGCGATCACGGGCGCGACCAGGGCGTCGCCGAGCACGGCACGCTGGTAGGCGCGGGCCTGATCGGCGTCCAGGCCGCCGGTGTCGCCGACATCGCCGGCGCAGGAGAGGACGTACTGCTGGAGGCCCGCGAGAGCGGCCAGGACGTCGGCGGCCGTTTCGGGGGCGGGCAGGCGACTGGTGGGATTCAGGCGGGCCAGATGCCGGGCGGCATCGGTGAGCTGGTCGGCGAGCGCGTGGAGCTGCTCACGCTCACGCTGACCGGAGACGAAGTCCACGACGGCGGGCTCCCGTGGCGAAAGGGGGAAGGGAAGGGGCTGATTCACCGCGAGCGCGCGGCGGTGGGAGCCGGAGGCGGGGCGGCGGCGACAGCCCCAGCGGGTGGCGCGGCCGGTGCGGGAGCATCGGCCGAGCGGGCCCGGGCCGCTTGGGCTCGCGTGTGCTGGGTGTCGATGATCCTCACGGTCGTCCGGACGGCCTTCCCGGCCTCCGCGAACTCGCTGTGGGCGGTCGCGACCGCTTCCTCGATGACCTGACTCGTGGTCGCCAACACCTGATCGGCATCGGGCTGGCCCCGCAGCGGCGTGATGTGGGTGATCGTGGCCAACTGGTCGGTGACCGCCCCGAGACCCGAGGCCGCCTGGCCCATCCGGTCGACGACCTCGCCGTAGGTCCAGGCCGTGCGCAGCACGTGCTCGGAGGCGGGTTCGACGGCGATCCGGGCGTGGATGGCCTGGCCCATCTCCGCGATCAGAAGGCCGAGTTCGGTGATGTTCTGGCTCACCGAGGCGGCGTCCGTGAGCTGGTTCGGCAGCCGGGCCGAGGAGGGCAGGTGCGCCTGCTGCCCTTCCAGGCGAGCGGCCAGGGACTGCAGGGCGAGGGATTCGCTGACGGGGGTGTTCACGTGGGGCTCCGGTGGGAGTGGTGGGGGCTGGTGTGCTTGTGGACCCGCTGCGGGCCGGGGGCGGGTGGCGGTACGTGGCTCGGCGTCGGGCTCTCGCGGGTTCCTGGTCGGGTAGGGCTTCGGGCGAGCGCGGCTTGGACACGGGCGGCCTGGTAGGTGTCCGGCCGGGGTTGTGATGTGGGAGGGGAGGTGGCGGTGTGCCAGCGGGCCCGCACCTCCTCCAACGGGCCGAGAGCGTGCAGCGCGTGCCCGATCAGCTGCCCGGGGGCGAGCCGCCGGTCGTCGGCGTGGGCGGTGATCTGCAGCGCGACGGCGGCAGCGGCGCGGGTGAGGGAGGAGCGCAGGAGCTGCTCGCCCAGCCACTCGGCCGAACCCGCCGCCCCGTCGCGCAGCACCGGCGCGAGCTGTTCCTCAGTGAGCGTGCCTTTGGCGAGCAGGCCGCGCCGCTGGACCTCCCACAGTGTGGTGACCGGGTCGATCGGTTCGCCCCGGTGGTGGAGCGCGCCGAGGCAGCGGTAGAGCTGGCCGTGGCCGGGATGGGCGAAGTCCTGGGGGCGTAGCCAGTCGAAGACCTCCTTGATCGCGCCGTTCTGGTGGACGAGCAGGGACAGCAGGAACTGCTCGTCGCCCGTCTGTGCCGCCGCGGGAGGCTCGACGGCCGCGGGGAGAGGAGGTGCCCTCGGGGCGGTGGCCCGGGGTTGGGTTCCCCAGCGCGTCGCGAGGTCGTCCAGGACGCCCGCGAGTACGTCGGCCTGGGCGGTGGTGCCGTGGACCTCGTGCTGCCCGGCGTTCTCCCGGGCGACTGCGAGCAGGCGGTCGGCGTGCTCGGCGACGGTGCGGTGGATTGACCCCTCCAGCACCATCCGTCCATACAGCGGTGCGTGGGCGGGGCGCGGGCAGGCGGCGACGAGGGTGTGCAGGTAGGAGGCGGTGAGCCCGCGCACCTGCTGGCCGGCCTCGGTCAGGGTGTCGGACAGCCATGCGAGGGGCACCGCTCCCTCCGTGTCAAGGGCCGGGTGGCCCTCGGCACGGAGCTTGCGCAGCGCGGTGAACAGCGCCTGGTGGCCGGGCCGGTAGAAGTCGCGCGGCTCCAGCCAGTCGAGGCCGTCGAGCTGGCGGGGGTCGAGCAGGGCCGCTCCGAGTACGGCCTGCTCGCCCTGGAGCAGCGGGTTCATCACCGACTCCGGCGGCGCCGGGCGTCGCGGTCGGCGCGGAGCTGGGCGACCGCGCGGTCGGCGGCGGCCCGTGCGGCGGCGAAGCGGTCCAGCTCACCGGTGAACGTCGGGTCGGTAGCCAGGATGGAGCCGTCGCCGGTGATCAGCCACCACTGGCCGCCCCGGCGAACGACCGGCGCACCGGCGAGCGGCTTCGGACGGCCCTGCCGGGTGGGCGAGTTGTCGGACATGGAGAACTCCTCGGGGAGTTGGGCGAATTCAGCGGCGGCGGCGCGTTGGGGTCGAGGCGGCTGATGAGGTAGCCGGCGTCCCGGCCGGCAGGGCCTGGGGCCGGGCGGGCGAGGAGGAGGTGGCAGCACGGACCCTGGCCTCGTCCGGTACGGGGCGGGCGTGGGCGCGTACGGCCTCGGCGGTCGCGGTGAAGCGGCGCCGGGAAGCGTCCAGGCCGGACGGCGGCGCCCATCGGGCGGCGTTGGCGGTGAGCGCCGGGGCGAGGGCGGCGACCTCGTCGGCGGGGGCCGATCCGCAGGCGAGCAACCGGGACTGCGCCGACCACAGGTCAAGGAACCAGTTCCCGTCGTCCAGCAGGACCGCCTGCACATGTGCGGCACCGGGGGCGTCCTGGTAGACCCAGGTGCCGCTGCGCGGCTGGCGCCAGCCGGGCCCGGCGAACGGCGTTTCTGGCCCCGTGAGTTGAGGCGTGGAGCCCGCGTGCTTGAAGACGGAGGCGTTCGAGATCGTCATGCCGCCAGCCCGAAGCCGTCGTGGTCATGGGACTTGGCAAGGGCCCGTTCGGTGATGGCCTTGGTGGCGCGGGCGGAGGCCAGGCCGATCTCCTTGGCGGAGCGCTCCTTGTACCAGGGCTTGAGGTCGAGCATCGCCACCCGCATGCCGGTCGCGAAGAGCAGGATCTTGCCCTTGGGCAGGGCGCGGATCTCGTCGGGCGGCAGGATGCGCTCGGTGCGCATCGACACCGACGTCGACTTGCCGCTGCCGGAGTCGGACACGGAGACGGTCTGCACGTCGTGCTCGCCGATCTGCCTCGACAGCTTGTCCGCGAAGTCGGCGTCGTCAATGCCGCTGCCGATCACCTTGACGGTGGCCGCGGACCAGAGGGCGTCCATGCCGGCTTCTCCCCAGCAGCGCTGGCCCTGGCGGTAGGACTGCAGGATGGTGATCGGGATGACACCCCGGCTGCCGAGATGGGAGTAGAGGTCCGGCAAGTCGCTGATGCGGCACACGTTCGCGGCCTCGTCGAGGACACACAGCGCGGGCGGGTCGAGCCGGCCGCCGTTGCGTTCGGCGACGATGACGGCCGCGCGCATCACCGCGTCGGCCGCAGCCGCGATGATCGCCGAGGCGCTGCCGCCGCCGTCCTTGCTGAGCAGGAACAAGGTGTCGCGGGAGGAGGCGAAGTCGAACGGCTTGAACTCCGCCAGATCCGGGGTGGGGGTGACCCAGGCCGCGATCTCTGGGTCCAGCAGGCAGCTGGCGTACTGCCTCGCGGTTTCATAGATCCCGTCCCTGGTCTCGGTGGCGCCTGTGACGGTGCCCTGGAGCTGGGCGGCGACCGCGTGGTGGCCGGCATCGGTGAGCAGGTCGACGGGGGTGCGGTCGGAGGGGGAGGCGAGCCAGGCCAGCACGTCGGTGATCGGGCGGCGGTGGCTCGCGGCGGCCAGGAACAGCGACCCGAGGGTGTTGCTCGCCGCGGTCGACCAGAAGTCGGAGCCGCTGGACTCGTCCACGCTCGCGGTGACGAAGTGCCCCGCGAGGCGCTTGGCGCCGGCGAGGTCGCGGGCGTCCGCGAGGATGTCCCACCACATCTCGCGCGGGTGGTGCGCGATCTGCTGCGGGTCGAGGGTCCAGACCTTGCCGACCTTTGCCCGAGCATCGATGCAGGTCGTGAAGGCATCGTTGGCGGCCTTGTTGCTCGTAAGCAGCACCGGTCCGGGGGCTGCGAGGATCGCAGGGATCGCGATGCCGCTGGTCTTGCCGGAGCGGGGCGCCATGATGGCGACCATCACGTCCTCCCAGCTAGCGCGGACCTCGGCCCTGCCCGGGGACAGCGTGCCGATGGGGATGCCGCGGTCGGCCGGGGCTATGTCCTTCTCGCCCCTCAGACTCGGGCGCAGGCTGCGGGCCTTGGCGGTGATCTCCTTGTCCAGCAGCGGAGCGATATCCGCCGGGCGGGCCATGCCGCTCTTCGTCCCGGCGCGCCGACGCAGCCACAGGACGAGCACGGTGATGGTGAGGGCAAGGGCGAGCGAGCCAGGGACGACGCGGGCGCCGACCAGGACGGCGGCCGGGCCAAGATGGGGCCACAGCCGGTCGGGGTGAAGGAGGGCCTCGGTGACGTGGAACGGCGCCCAAGGGCCGGACCCGAAGAAGTAGTTGGTGAGGTTGCCGGTCAGCCAGGCGAGGGAACCGAAGGCGAGGGCGGCGCCGACGACGGCGAACAGGATGTAGAGGAGCGCGTCCGTGCCGGAGGTGGTCGACGGCGCGCCGGTGCGCGGGGCGGGCACGAGGGAGTCCAGGAGGGTGCGGGCGGGCGGTGGGCGGGGCGCGCTCGGCTCTCGAACGGATCACGATGCTCTCCACGGGGCTTGGTTGGCGGAACGCTTCAGCGGGTGCGGGCGGCAGGCCGGACCGGCGCCGCCGCTGCGGGCGTACCGGCCTGTGCGGGAGCGGCCATGGCAGGGGCGGAGGGGAAGGTGCGGCAGGCGGCGGCGTGTCGCTGTTCCTCGGTCTGGACGATGCAGTTCTGGCCGACGTACCCGACGATCAGGTGAGGGGCGATTCCGACTCGGTACCCGGCGTCGTCCAGGAGGGTGGCCGCTGTGGAGGCGGCAGCGGGCTGGTCGGCGCCGGGAGTGTCCGGGGGCAGGTGGTAGCAGCAGGAGCTATGGGGGTCGGGTGCGGTGAAGCCGCACTGGCGCAGGAGGTGGTAGATCTGGTCGGGGGCGTCGGTGCGGCAGAAGGCCCGGACCACCCCGTCCGAGCGGCGGACGATCTCGACGTCGGTGCCGAATGCGTCGGCGAGGGTGCGCATCGTTGGTTTCCTTCGGTTCGGTCAGCGTGCGTGCCGGGGGCGGTCGGTGGAAGCCGTTGCCGTGGCCGGTGCCGCGGTCGGCGGGTTCGCGGCGGCGGCCCGGTGGGCGGTGGTGTGGGGGGAGGTGGCGAGGGTGGCGGCCTGGCGGCGGGTGTCCGGCGTGTTCGCGCCGGGCTCGGGCGCGGCGCCTATGACGTCGTGCAGGAGTTCGCGGGTGCGCAGGACGGGCATCAGGTCCGGGTAGCGGGAGGGGCTGGGCTCGGCGGGGCAGGCGGCGATTCCCTCGGTGGCGGCCTCCAGGTCCTCCCGGACGGTGAGGAGTGCCTGGTGCGCGGTGACCAGGCGTGTCCACATGTCGTAGGGCAGGTTGTAGCCGGGAGGGTCGAAGTCCACCCTGGCGCGAGCCGTCTCCTCCAGCCGGACGACCATGCCCGGCAGGGAGTAGGGGTCGGCGGTGGGCGGTGGGATGTAGCGGACCTGGAGCGGCTGATCGCCTTCGGGGGCCGGTCGCCGTGGGCCAGGCGGATGTTGTGCTGCATGGCGGCGCCGACCGCTTCTCCGATCGCCGCGTAGTACTCGGGCACCACGACTCCTTGGGGAGGGTAAGGGGAAGGAACGTTTCAGCGGGTGCGGCCGGCGGGGCTGGCCGCAGCGGCCGGCACGGGTTGCAGCTGGGTGGAGGCGGCGGGCACGCCCGCGGCGGTGACGGTGGGGGCGGTGGTGCTGCGGGCGAGGGCGGCGCGGGTGCGCAGGTCGTCGGCGGCTCGGACCTCGGCGGTGCCTGCCGCGCCGGAGGTGGCGCTGCGCACCTCGTCGACGGCCCCGTCCAGCACTCCGGCGAGTTCGGCGAAGCCGGTGCTGCCGCGCAGGGCGTCGGTGAGATCGGTGATCCGCTGGCCCGCGGTGGTGAGCTGCGCGACGTCGAGCCGGGGGTCGAGGTCGACCTTGTAGCGGGCGGCGCGCAGCATCTCGGTGGCGTGGGTGGCAATGGCGGCCGCGTCGGGGCGGGGCGTGGTGCTGGGCAGCCGGTGGCGGCGGCCGTGCCAGTCGTCGATCTGCTTGAACCCGGCGTGACGGAGCAGGGTGGCCGACAGGTCGTCGCTGGTGCCGGTGGCGACGACGCTGCCGCTGGGCCCGGCGCTGATGGTGATGGCGGGCATCCGGTGGTCCTTGGCGGTGGTGACGGTGCGGGTGAGGTGGCCGAGTTCGGCGGCGATGCGGGTGCACTCGGCCTGCACGTGGAAGGGGTCCCGGTAGGTGCCGTGGATGTATCCGTCCTCGCGTACGACGGTGGCGACGACGTGCACCGAGTGGTCGCCGTTGCGGATCGCGGCCCAACGGCAGCCGTGAGGGTCGCCGGCGGGGGCGAGCCCGGTGGCGGTGACCAGGCGCCGGGCGACGTCGGCCCACTGGGCGTCGCTCAGGTCCGGGTGGTGGGGATCGGAGCGCACCGAGCACATCCACACCGGGTACTCGGGCGCCCGGGCGCCGATCCGTAGGGCGGGGGCGTCCAGCACGCCTCCGCCGAGGACCTCGTGCGGGTCGCCGAACAGGGGCAGCTGTTTGTCGGCGCCGCGGTAGTCGGCTCCGATCAGCCTGGGACGCAGCCGGCCGTGGGGCTCGTCCAGGCCGTAGAGGGCGGGGATCAGCGCGGCCGTGGTGGTGGCGCGCTGCAGGTGGGCGATCACGGCGTCCCCTCTCGGACGGCGGGCGGGCTGACGGGGACAGAATCCGGTGATCCGGCGGTTTGGCCCGGCCGGAAGGCAGTGGTAGAGGGCAGCCCGGCCGGGCGTTCACGGGAGCGTCAGTGCCGAGAGGTGAGCCCGTGTTCACGGGCGAAGTCCTCGCAGGCCCACCGGGCGAACCGCTGGTCGTTGTGCAGCCGCGCCCAGCGGCCGTCCCGGCGGATGACGGTGGCGACGAGGTCGAGCCGGTCGCAGGCGTTGCGCAGGGCCACCCACCGGCACGCGTCGGGGTCGCCGTCCGGCTCGATGCCAGTGGCGTCGAGCACCTTCCACGTCAGCTCGAACCACCAGTCGTCGCTGAGCGCGCCGTTGCTGCGTATCGAGCAGTGCCAGGTCAGACGCCGTGACGGGGTGTGGCCGGTACGGGGCTTGCGCAGCACCACCGGCTCGTCCAGCAGCGCCGCCAGATCCGGCAGGACGACGTCCTCGTCGGCGGGCGGACCGGGTGACCACGACGCCAGCAGGTAGGACTCGAAGCCGGGATCGTCGTCGTACAGCGCGGCGAGCAGGCCGGAGGTGCTCTCGGTGCGCCGGACGGTGCAGTACAGAGGGGAGGCGGGCATGGATGGGCTCTCGTGAATCGCTTTTCAGGGGAGGGAGGTCGGGAGCGGTGCCCTGCACTCGGGGCAGGGCGCCGGAACAGTCAGACGAAGGGGTTCTCGGTCGGCCGGTCGGTGTCCACGGCGGCCTCCAGCAGCTCGGGCAGGTCGCCGGGTTCGCTGGCGCGCTGGTCGATCCACCAGCCGGCGCGGGTGATCGTGCGCGCTTGGTCCTCGATCCGTTCCCACTCGGGTTCCGGCATGCCGGAGTCGAGGACGAGGGCGGTGTAGGCGGTGGCGAGGACCTGATGGCGGCAGCGCACGCCCCATGCCGTGCCCTTCTCCGTGCCCTCCAACGGCGGCATCCGGAACTGCTCGGACCAGGCTTCCGATTCGGCCTGCTCGGCGGCGCGCTTGGCCTCCAGCCACGCCGTCCTCTCGGCCTCGTCGCCGGTCTTCGCCGCGCGCCAGCAGTCGGTGCACTCCTGCTTGGCCAGCCACTGGGCGAAGCCGGCCCGGCGGTCGGCCGGACGGTCACCGAGGTCGCGCTCGGCCCCGTGCCCGCACGCGTGGGTGATCTGCCAGATTTTCTTCACGGCCATGTGCTCTGCTCCTTGGTGGTGGGGGTTGGGGTGGTCAGCGGGCGCGGGCGAAGGCGATGCGCGGGTCGACCGCCGCCGGCGGCGGGCTCACGGCCACGGTGGGTGCCTTGAGCGCGGCCTCGTCGACGCGGAACTTGTGCGTGGTGAACGCCTGGCGGACCTCTGTGCGGTGGGCGGTGACGTCCTCGGCGAGCTGGGGCTGTATGGCGACCTGGAAGTGGCCGCGTCGAAGTCCCATGACGGTGTGGGCTACCACGTCGAGCGACTCCGCCCGGGTACCCGCCGGGGGGAGGTAAACGTCCAGGTCCCGGTGGTAGCGCCAGCCGTCAGTGTCCAGATAGATGCCCGGGTTGAAGGGCAGGTCGTCGTTGACGGCGGCGACGATGCCCAGGCTCGGGTGCTCGGCGATGGCGACGTCCGGTCCGGCGCTCGGCGCGGGAGCGTGCTGCGGCCCGGGGACCTCCGGTGCGGCGTGCGCCTGCTGCTCCTGCGCCCGGTGCTGCCGGTCGGTGTTCTCCGGGGCCAGCGACATGTCGGTGTCGACGCGGTAGCCGGCGCCGGTGAGGAGCTTGGCGGCCCAGGCGGCGCGCTCGGGGGCTTCGCGGTGCTGGTCGGTGAGCGTGAAGAGCTTGGGGTTGCCGGGCAGGCGCTGGAAATCGAGGCGCTCCAGCATCCACTGGGCGGCGGCCGACTGGGTGGGCAGGGAGGCGACGATGCCGTGGCTCGGGTGGTGCCCGATGGCGACGTCGGGCAGCTGGGTGGGTTCGGCGGCAGGCACGGTGGGGCTCCGCTTCGCTGGTACAGACAGGGGCGGCCGGGGTCGTGAGGTCGGCTTCCGGCGGAGCTGATGATGCGGAGAACAGGGAGTTTGGCCCGGCTGGAATCTGCTGGTAGAGCGCATGACCGCCGGGCCGAGCGTCTCGTGTCCTGACACGGCGGCTGGATGGACGTGCCGTTCACCGCGTTCAGCCATCCGATCAAGCGGGGCAGATTTGTTCGCGGTCCGGAGGCCAGTTAGGTGCCGTCCGCCGAGGAGCAGCCCATATCCTTGGCCAGTTGCAGGCGGCGTCGACTGTTGACCCGGCCCATGTGCACCGGAATGCCCCGGTCGACTGCCTGTCGGGCGACGCTCTGGACACCCGGGCCGAGCTTCCATTCAGTACTGCCGCCGATGAAGAGCACGTCGGTTTGGTCCCAGGGGATGAGGCCGACGGCCTCGGAACCGTCCTGGGCCACGAAAGCTGCCGGCACGCCCAGGCTCCTGATCCGGGGCAGCCAAGGCAAGGACATCGTCAGGGTGGCGACGGCGGCCATGGGCTCGTCGGGAGCTACCGCGTAGAGGCACCGGTCAGGGCTGTAGCGGTTGATCGTGGTGATGAGCCAGGTCCACCACCGATCGCCGCCGGGCCAGCCTGACCCGGCGTGCGGCGGCTGGTGCGCGCCCGCCTGAAATGCGGGTCACACCGGTTGTCGCGAAGTCTTGACACTGCGTCACGGACTCAGAACCCTGGTGCTGTACTCCAGGGACGTGAGGGACACGGCATGCCATGGGTTGACGAGGGTGGGCGCCACCAGGGTTTCCCGGTGGCGGTGTTGGCGGACGGCAGCGAGCCGACGCCGTTGCCGGACGGGCGCACCACCTGGTGGCTCTACAACGGTGCGGATGGTCCTCGGGCCGCTGCGGTGCGCGGCGGTTGCAGCTGCGGCTGGCGGGGTGAGCGGGTGCACCCGTTGGACTTCGGTGACGACGAGGCGACCGAGGCGGTGGGCGAGGCCACCGGGCCGTTCGCGGACTGGGAGTGGCACGTCGACCTGGCCGAGGGTGTGGTGCCGCGCGAGGTCGAGGAACTGGTCGCGGCGCTGGTGGACCGGATCTGCGACCTGACGGAGAGTAGGCCGTACGCCGCCGTCCGTGCGGCCGCCCGGTTCGAGCGAGCCGCCGGTTCGACCGCGCTGCTGGCCGGCCGCAAGGCCCGCAGCAACCTGATGACCTGGGAGTACATCGGCCGCGCCTTCGGCTGCGGGCCGGAGGAGGCGCTGGAGCGGTTTGGCGAGACGCTGCACGACGTCGACCGGGGTGATGAGGCGTAGGTCGTCAGTCTTCACGCGTTGGGCAGGCGAGATCGGCGGCGTCCCCGGGCCGACTCTCCTGGGGACGCCGCTGTTTGAGCCACGCAAGGTGAACAACTACCTGTAGAAGCAGCTCGCCTTCGCCAAGCAGCGCTGAACTGCTGCCAGGACACCACAGTTTGGGTGTCGCAACGGGGTTCTGTCCCATCGGAGGGTGGGCATAGGCGGTGCCCGGTCTACGCGGCCATGCGGAAGTCGGTGTCGTATAGCGCCCGTTCGCGGCTGTGGAGGAGGTGCTGGACGATGAAGCTGAGGCTGGCGACCTTCCACAGGCCCCGGCCCCGGGTGAGGGCGGCGATGGCCTGGGCTTCGACGCCAGTGAGGCCGAGCAGGGCCATGGCGGCGGGGATCTGGTCTGGCTCCTGGCGGTAGATGATCCGGGTCGAGCAGTCGGCGAGAAGGCCCTCGGCCAGGACGCGCCCGCGCGATCCGGCGTCGCCGGCGGATAGCAGGTCGGACAGCCGGTGCAGGATCAGCAGGTTGGCGATGCCCAATCCGCGGCTGAGCTTCCACTGCTGCTGCATGCGCTCCAGCAGGCCGACGTGGCGCATGATCCGCCACGCCTCATCGTAGATGACCCATCGCCTGCCGCCGGCGGGGTCGGCGAGGGCGGCCTCCATCCACGCGCTCGCGCAGGTCATCGCGAGGACGAGGGCGGTGTCGTCGCCGCTGCTGCCGAGACGGGACAGGTCGATGGAGAGCATCGGCGCGTCCGGGTTGAACGTGACGGTGGACGGCGCATCGAACATCCCGGACAAGTCGCCGTGGACCAAACGACGCAGGGCGTGGGCCAAGTCGTCGGTGGCGTGGCCGAGGCTTCCGGCCTGGCCGCCGAGGGCGGCGTCGAGGCGGTCGGGGCGGCCGAGGACCTGGGCGATGTCGCCGAGCAGCGGCACCGTGCCGACAGCGTCGGCGTCGGCGACGACCAGGTCCAGGGCGACGTCGAGGCCGGTGTGTTCCATCGGCAGCAGGTCGCGCTTGAGCACGGTGGCCGCGAGGCTGGCCAGCAGCAGAAGTCGGCGCTTGCGGACCTCGGTGGTCCAGTCCTCCTCGCTCACCCCGTTCGGGCGCTGCGGGGCGTCCAGCGGGTTCAACTTCCCGGGGAGTCCGGGGCCAAGCGCGATGGTCTGACCGCCGAGTGCCTCGGCCAGACCTGACCACTCGCCCTTCGGATCGGAGGGGACGTAGATCTTGTACCCGTGGGCGATGGCGCGGGTGGCGATGGACTTGGCCAGCGCGCTCTTGCCCATGCCGATGACGCCGCACAGGATCGCGTTCGGGTTCGTGAACCCCTCTATTCGGCCGGAGTTGTAGAGGGCGAACGGGTCGTAGCAGAAGGACCCTTCGGCGTGGAGGTCGCGGCCGATGAAGATCCCCTCGGCTCCGAGGCCGGCCTCCGCGAGGAACGGGTAAGCCCCCGAGGCGGTGGCGGTGGTCAGGCGGTGCTTGGGCAGGCGGAGCTTGCCGCCGCGGGCGGAGGCAGGACCCGGGCGGCCCGACACCGGGTAGGTGGGCCGAAGTTCGGGGTCGGTACCCTCGTGCTCGCGGCGCACGGTGGGGGCGGCGGCGAGGCGGGCCTTGGTGCGGGCCTCGGCGAACCTGGCACGGGCGGAGCGTCGGTCGGATCGGGTGCTCTTGCGCGGGACGAACATGTGGGAGGCGGTGGCGCGGTTCCTGGGCATGGTCTCGAATCCGGGGTGAAGAGTCAGCGGCGGACGAGGCCGGTGAACGGGGTGTGCAGGTCGGCGGGGGTGGTACGGCGGCGCACCAGCTGCGCGGTCTCCTGGTGGCGGCGGCAGATGCTCAGCTCCGGTGCGCCCTCGGGCAGGCGGGCGCGGCAGGCTTCAGGACTGGGGATCTCGCCGCTGCCAGGGCGGGGCGAGGCGTGGTAGGCGGCGTGGAGGTGGTCGGCGGCCTGCCACAGACGGGTGCGCGCGGCCTTGAGGTGGTCGCCTTCGGCCGGCAGCAGCGGCGCGGTGCGCTGGGCGTGAGCATCGAGGAGGCCGTGCAGCGCGACCACGTGCTCGTGGAGCGAGTCGAGTTCGGCGCGTGAGGCGACCAGCGGGCCGGTGGGGATGTTGAGTGCGCGGTGGAAGTCGATCGCGGCGGTCGCGTACGGGACGAAGTCCTGCGCGACGGGGATGGTGGCCGGCATCAGGGTGCTCTTTCGGAGGGAGGGAGGTCCGGCATCAGGCGGCGAGGGCGAACGGCAGCGCGGAGGCGGTGAACGCCTCGGCCTGCTGCCAGGTGAGCGGGCGCAGGTCGAGCTGGGCGCCCACGGCGGCGGTCTCCACAACGGCGCAGGCGGAGCGCAGTTCTTCCTCGGTGTCGGCGGAGACGGTCAGCAGCCCGGTGAGGGCGACGTCGGCGTGGCCGGCGATCAGTTGCCGCTCGCGGTCCTGGACGTCCTGGTACTCCACCGAGTCGGCCTCGTTGGAGACCTGGCCCTTGCGGGCGCGCTCGGCCGAGTCCGCGATCACGGAGGCCTTCTTGCGGCGCACGTCGCGCAGCGCCGAGTCGAGATCCTGCGGTTCGTAGGAGAGGGAGATGGTGCGCCGCACGCCGGAGGCGAACATGACCTGGTGCAGGAAACCAGGGTTGACCTGCGTCCTCGGCCAGTTCTCCACCCAGTAGGTGGTGTGGTGGGCGGAGTCGGTCGAGATGTGGTCGGCCTTCTCCACCACGACCACCGGGCCGGCGGCGGCCGGGTCGGCGGCCGGACGTCCGTCCTCGGACCAGCGGTCCAGCGCCGCACGGGACTTCGGGTCGTAGGCGGTGCGGGCGACGGCGGCGATCTCGCCGGCGGACAGCCAGCCAGCCGGGGTGAGACCGGCGGTGCGGGCGGACTGCTCGAACGCGGAAGTGAGCTGGGCCAGGACCGCGAAACCACCAGTCAGGCCGCCTCCTGCCTGGTTGATCAGCCGCCGCGCACCCTTGAAGTCCAGGGCGATGGCGACGTAGGCCTCGTGCGGGGCGGCGGCCGGGCCGGCGCCCCGGATCAGCTCCCCGTACAGCTCGCCCGCCAGCGGCGCGTCGGGGCGGCCGTGCTCCTCCCAGTACCGGCGAAGCGCGTCACCCGTGTCCGGCACGGTCCGCTCGAGCACCTGGATTCGGGCGACCTGGCCAGTGCGGGCGAGCGCCGCCAGCGCGCGCCCCCACCCGTTGACGTTGGCGTTCTGGGTGCCGGGGTCGAGCAGCGCGTAGGCGCGGCTGCTCACCCTGACGATCGCGGCGAGGGTGCCGGTGTGCGGGTCGTGGACGGCGCCGTAGCGGCCATCGGGCGCGGTGACCACGCGCAGGCTGGCCGCGCTGCCGGGCAGGTGGAGCAGGCCTTCGCGCACCGGGCGGGAGGAGGGCCGGGTGAGCCAGACCAGCTGGCCGCGCAGGCGCCGCAGGCCGTAGCGGGCGGCGACGGGCGCCCAGTCGGCGAGGGTGCGGCCCCGGTAGCGGATGAACACCAGGGCGGCGACACCGGCCCACAGGGGTATGAGCTGCAGGGCGCCGGCGACGCCCCGGGTGACGAGCACGGCGAGCAGCAGCAGGCCGGTGGCGGCGCAGGTGGTCAGCTGCGGGGCGCTCAGGCCAAGAAGGATGCCGCGCTTGGAGCGGTGGGGAAACTTGACGGACGCAGGAGCGGTGTCGGGCGTCGAGGAGGACATCGTGGTTCCAGAGGGGTGAGCGAGCGGGCGGCGGGCGGGGGGCGCGGCACTCTTCTGGACGTCATCGCAGGGGCTCCTTCGCTGGTGGTTGGGGCCCTGGGGCGGGCGGCGGGCTGCCGCCCGCCCCAGGGCATGGGGGTGCCGGTCAGGAACCGGGCTGGGTGGGACCGTTCGGGTAGACGAACCGGGTCGGCTCCGGAGCTGGTGTTCCGGCCGAGTCCGGTCCTGCGCCCGCCGGTGCGTGCGGTGCCGGGCCACCGGGGTTCGCCGGGGCCGTCGAGACGCCCGGCACGGATGGTGCGGAGGGCTGGGCCGCGACGCCGTCCTGGCCGCCGCCGGAGGCCGGCTGGCCACCGCTGCTGGCGGGGGAGGCCCGGGTGATCAGGGCCGGGATGCCGGGCCGAGTGACCAGGGCGCGTCCGCGGTCGCCGAGGGCGCTCGGGTCCTCGCCGAAGCGGAACTTCGTCGGCTGCTGCGCGGGGCCAGCGTCAATCCCCTCCTTGCTGATCCGACCGGTCGGGTCGATGCCAGAGGCGACACCGCCACCTCCCACGCCCGGGACCTGGGCCGGGCCCTGCGGCGCCGGGACGCCGGTGCCCATCTGCATGGCCAGGGAACCGGCGGTCTTCGCAGCCCCGGCCGCGACCGCCATGCCGGCCATGCCGGTGCGGTGCGTGTCGTCGTGGCCGCTGCCGTCTGTCGCCCAGTGGACGAACTTGTAGACGGCGTAAGGGCACAGCAGCACCAGCACCATGATCACGACACCAGCCATGGCGTCGGACAGGGCGGCCATGCCGTCCTTGGCGTCGGTCTTGCCGAGGGCGGATACGCCGACGAGGAAGACCACCGTCATCAGCAGCTTGGAGACGATCAGGGTGGCGGTGGCCTCGATCCAGCCGCGCCGCCACCGCTGGGCGACCTCCCAACCGCCGCCGGCACCTGCGAACGCCGCGAGCACCACCAGGATCAGCACGCCGACCTTGCGGGCGACCATCACGCCCCAGTAGAGGAACGCGCCGATTGCGCTGCCGACCGCGACCAGGGCGGGGATCGCCCAGCCGAGGGCGAACATGGGGCCGAACTGGCTGACCTTGATCATGCGCCTGATGGCGTCGGCGACGCTGGTGTGCGCGGCTTGGAACAGCCCGGCCGACAGGGCGTCGACCACGGTGACCGCGACCGCCGTGAAGCTGATCGCGCCGAAGGCGAACAGGACGCCGGTCATCGTGCCCCAGCCGGCCTTGGCCAGTGCCCGTTCGTCCCGCCGCCAGGCGGCCAGGACCAGCTGGGCGCAGAAGGTGCCCACGGTCAGGATCAGCCCGATCGGCAGGATCAGCTGGTAGTTGTCCCTGAACCACGGCGCGGACAGGTCGATGGCCGTGGTCTCGTCGACCGCCTTCGCGCACAGGTCGACGGCGCTGGCCGCCAGCTCCCCCATGCTCTTGGCGATCCACGCGCCGATGCCATCGGTGATCGACTTGCCCGGGTCGCTGACGAAGTTGATGCCGTCCACGACGTTGCAGACCTGGGCGACCATCGGGAGATTGCAGATATCCACGAGGAATTCCCCAGGTCAGGGCGCCACGGCCGGCAGCACACCGGCCAGAGCGCACGGGCGGTCAGGACGGCACTGGACGGCGAGGGTGGCCGAACGGTCCTCGGCCCCGCCCTGCGGGGCTCCGTCCCAGGCGATCGACTGCTTCCCGGAGACGGTCACGGCGTAGACGTACGCCTGCGTGATCGCCCCCGGATCGGCCTGCAGCGCCTTGGTGAACCTGTCCGGGAAGTGCGCCCCGTCCGTGGTCGCGGTGGCGAACTGCCCGGAGTCGGCCATCCGCCCCCACAGCACCGGGGAGGGCACCAGGCGGTCGACCGAGTCGGCGTCGAGGTACTGCCCCTCGTTCGTCAGCCACCGGTGGAGGAAGGCCACCAGCTCCGGCTGGGAGGAGGAACGGGTGTCGTACGACCACAGCGCCACCGCCGCCGCCTTCGCGAACGCGATCGGATCGTGCGTCGAGGGCGGACCCGGCAGCTCCTTCGGACGCCCGCCCGGCGACGGCGAAGCCACCGGCGCGGAGGGTGCGGCTGAACCCGCAGCCGCCGCAGCCGGGTTGGCGGCATCGCGCCCGTCCAGGGTGACGTAGGCCAGCACGCCAGCGAAGACGAGGAGCACCACCAGGACGAGCGAGCCCAGCAGTGCCCGGCGGCGCACCAGCGCGCCGCCGGAGGCACCTGGGCGAGGGCCCGAGATGAAGGGACGTTTCTGCATCACTTGACCTGGCTTCCGAGCGTCGAGAAGAACGACACGACGCCGTTCGCGGCGCCCAGCAGCAAGGCGGCGCCGGCCGAGACGAGCACGCCCTTCTTGCCGTTGGCCTCCGCCTGGTGGCCGCCCGAGTGATGGCCCCAGGCCCACACCCCGGCGCTGACGGCCAGGGCTCCGACGACCGCGATGATGCCGAACAGATTCAGCGAGCCCATCACCTGCTTGAGGACCGAAAGGCCGGGCAGGCCACCCTCGTTGGGGGTGATGCCGGGGTCGTAGGCGAGCTGTACGACTGCGTCCGCGAGATACAAGGGAAGCTCCAGAGCGGTTCAGGGCGCACGAAGGCAGCCCAAAGAAAGGGGGAGGAGAGAGGGGGAGGAGAGGGCGCGGTCAGGCGACCCGGCGGGCGGCGAGGATCTCCGGCCGCCACGAGGCCAGGGTCGAGATCTTGACCACGTCACCGGTCTTCGGCGCGTGCACGATCAGCCCGGAACCGATGAACATGCCCACGTGCTCCGGCACGGCGGCGGTGCCCCGGGTGAACAGCAGGTCGCCCGGTTTGAGCGCGTCCGCCGAGACGGCGGTTCCCTGCTTAACCTGGTCGTACGTGGTCCGCTCCAGCGAGACGCCGGCCGAGCGGTAGGCCATCTGCATCAGCGAGGAGCAGTCGCACCTTCCCATCGGGTCCGCACCGTGCGAGTTCGCGCACGTGCCGCCCCACTGGTACGGCGTGCCGAGCTGGCCGAGCGCCCAGCGGATTGCGGTCTGCACCGGCTGCGGCGCATCGGCCGGGATCGCGTACCCGTTAGGCAGCGAGCCCGCGGGAATCGTGCCGAAGTCGCTGCCGTCACCGCCCGCCGTGGGCGTCCCGCAGCCGCTGCCCGCTGCCGGGCTGGCGCTCGCGCCGGCCGTTGGCGTCGGTGCCGGCGTCGGGTTCGCCGTGGGCGTGGCGCTGGAGGCGGGGGCGAGCATCGGCGCGAGTGCCTTCTGGAGCGCCTCCGCCAGGGGCTGCCACTTGGCGTAGGCGTCGGGGAAGCCGGAGCGCTGCACTGCCTGGGCGGCCTGGGTGACGGTCATTGCCTCCCAGCCGCTGACCTTCTGCAGCGCCTCGTAGAACTTCGTCGAGGCGTACACCGGCTGCATGATCTGCTCCGGCGTGCCCCAGCCCTGCGAGGGCCGCTGCTGGAAGAGGCCCAGCGAGTCCCGGTCGCCGCCGTTGATGTTGCGAAGTTCGCTCTCCTGCAGCGCCGTTGCCAGAGCGATGACCTGCCCGCGCACGGGGATGTGCATCGCGACACCGGTGGCCTGGATGGTCTTCGCGTTGGGGATCTGCTCGGCGGGCTTGCTCAGCCCGGCGACGGCCGGAGCCGACAGCGGACTGGAGCCCTTGAGGATCGCCTCGACCTGCGCCGCCACCGCCGTGGAATCCACACCCTGTGGTTTTTCGTCTGATGGACAGGAGTTGGACGTGGAGGCCGAGGCGTTGCCCGCGCCGACGATCGCGACGGGCAGGGCCAGCACCAGCGGACCGGCGGCGACGACGCCGACGAGCGCACCGACCGTCTTCTTCACGACGGCCCCCGGTCACCGGGCAGCGGCCAGACGGGCAGCAGGGGCGGATGAGGGCATGGGTGTGCCAGGGCGTGCTGCATCGCAGCGGCTCCTCGGGGATTCGTAGGAGAACGCGGTGCCGGCCTCTCGTGCGAAGAAGTCGCCGGCACCGCGCCGGTGGTGAAGCCGCCCTCGTTCAGGGCTGGGCCCGGGGCAGGGGAGTTGGTTGCTCCAGGACGCCGGTCTCGGGTCACGCGCGGCAGTCAGCCGCGCTCGTAATCTCAGCCGGAACACGACGGCACCTCTCGGGAACGGGGGAGACGAAGACGCTGCCCCGCGCGGCTCCGTGCGCACGGGGCAGCACGGATCAACACGCTCCGGGCCTGGGCCGTTTGGCCCGCTGCCCGGTTGGCATGGCGAGACAGTAGACGCGAAAGTCGGCCGCACCAAACGACCCCCAGCCGGGCCCCGAAGCCTTGAGCCGCTCATTAGGTACGGCCGCCGATCGCGGCTACCTTCCCCGGCATCCCCGCTCCCGGCGGCTGCCGCCGGGCGCCGCCCGGAGCGGGCCCAACCACCGTGCCCCGAAGGAAGACCCATGAGCTACCAGCTGCACCGCGGCGACGCCCTCACCGTGCTGAAGAACCTCCCGGACGAGTCCGTCAACGCCGTCATCACCGACCCGCCGTACAACAGCGGCGGCCGGACCAGCTCCGAACGCACCAGCCGCGACGCCCGCGCCAAGTACGTGACCAGCGGCAGCATCCACGACCTCAAGACCTTCCCCGGCGAGAACCGCGACCAGCGCTCCTACCGCTCCTGGCTCACCGAACTGCTCACCGAGGCGTACCGGGCGAGCACCGAGCACGCGGTCGCGATGGTCTTCTCCGACTGGAGGCAGGAGCCCACCACCAGCGACGCCCTTCAGATGGCCGGCTGGACCTGGCAGGGCACCATCCCCTGGATCAAGCCCGCCAGCCGGCCCCGCAAGGGCGGCTTCAAGCAGAGCGCGGAGTTCATCACCTGGGGCGTCAAGGGCACCCTCGACAACAGCCGCGACCTCTACCTGCCCGGCCACTTCACCGCCTCCCAGCCCCGCAAGGACCGCGTCCACATCACCCAGAAACCGCTGGAGATCATGCAGCAGCTCGTCCAGATCTGCCCCGAAGGCGGCACCGTCCTCGACCCCTTCACCGGCAGCGGCTCCACCGGCGTCGCCGCCCTGCGCGAAGGCCGACGCTTCGTCGGCGTCGAACTCAGCCCGCACTACGCCGACGTCGCCGAACAGCGGCTGCGCGCCGAGCTGGCCCAGGACGACTTCGTACTCGCGGGACCGGAGGCGTGAGCGTGAGAACCATCACCAGGGCGCGCGGCCGAAGACGTGAAAAGGGCGGCTGGAGCACCAGACTCCAGCCGCCCTTCCGGCGTCCCTCAGGACTCCTCGACCGCCCGCCGGATCAACGGCACGGCCTTCTCCACGTCCGCGGACGAGACGATCCGCACCTCCAGGTCACCCGTCCCCAGGTGCCCGATGCCCCGCACGTCGCGGGTGAAGCCCTCCTCCAACTCCACCGTGTCCGGGTCCAGCCGCAGGTACACCAGGATCGCCCGGTGCGAGACGGAGGGCCGGAAGATCACCGACGCCACGTTCAGCATCCGCCGGTAGACGATGTAGTGCTTGAGCACCACCACCTCCAGCTCGCCCGCCGCGGTCAGCACCTCGTCCAGCTCGCCGTACAGCTCCCGCAGGCAACCCGGCACCTTCACCTGGGCGACCCCCGCCAGAACCGCGACCACCTCCGGCTCACCGCTCGCCTCGTAGGCCGGAGCAGCCGGCACCGACGAGGCACCGGAGGCGGAGAAGCCCGGAACGGTCTCGACCAGCTGCAGCGTCAGCAGGTCCGGACCGAAGACCCGGTAGTGCACTAGGTTCTGTCCGGTCGATCATGAGCGGAGCCAGATGGCCAGTGCGGCGACCGTGACCGTGCCGAGGAAGACGTAGACGCGTTTGTCATATCTGGTCGCGACGGCGCGGAAGTTCTTCAGTTTGTTGATCGCACGCTCGACGACGTTGCGCTTCTTGTATCGCTCTTTGTCGAATCCGGGCGGCCGGCCGCCGGCGCTTCCCCACTTGCGGCGATTCGCCGCCTGGTCGGCCTTCTCGGGGATGGCGTGTCGGATCGATCGTCGCCGCAGGTAGCGGCGGGTCCGACGGTTGCTGTACGCCTTGTCGGCACTGACGCTGTCGGGCGTGGTGCGAGGCCGGCCGGTCGTCAGACGTGGAACCCGGATCTTGTCCATGACGGGCTCGAACTGGGTACAGTCGGCGCGCTGCCCCGGCGTGACGACCAGGGACAACACCCGACAGCGCCCCTCCGCACTCAGGTGGATCTTGGTGGTGTGGCCGCCCCGGGATCGCCCGAGGGCCTCGCCGGCCGCACCACCGC
>NZ_JAHSQD010000549.1 GCF_020103755.1 Streptomyces sp. LS1784 | reverse complement strand
CACCCCCGACCGGCCGCCCGCCCCCGCCCCCGAGGGGGGCGGGCGGACCGCCCCCCGGACCGGCACCCCCTCCGCCGCAGTGCCGCCTCCGGCGACTGCGGCGCCCCGGAGGCCGCCCGTTCCCTGCCTGCCCGTCATGCCCCGCACGTCGGTTCGGGGGATGCCGGCGCGGCCGAAGCCCCGCCCACCCTCCCCCTCACGCCCTGCGCAGCAGTTCGCAGAGGGCCTGCACCGCCGCCGGGAAGGCGTGATCCGGCGGGGCGGCGTAGCCGATGACCAGGGCGGGTGGGGCGGTGTCGGCGGGGGACGGTGCGGCGCGGTGCCAGGTGAGGCCGTTGAGGGAGAGGCCGGCCCGCTGGGCACGGGCGAGGAGTTCGGTTTCGGGGGTGGAACCGGGCGGCAGCTGGAGGACGGCGTGCAGGCCGGCCGCGATGCCGGTGACCCGGACGTGCGGGGCGCGTTCGGCGAGCGCCGCGACCAGGTGGTCGCGGCGGCGCCGGTAGTGCAGCCGGCAGCGCCGCACGTGGCGGTCGTACGTGCCGGAGGTGATCAGCTCCGCCAGCGTCAGCTGGTCCAGCACCGGGGACATCGTGTCGGCCAGCGCCTTCAGCCGGGCGACCGGTTCGACCAGCGCGTCCGGCAGGGCCAGCCAGGCCAGTCGCAGGCCCGGTGCGAGGCTCTTGGCGGCCGTTCCGGCGTACACCACCCGTTCCGGGTCCAGCGCCTGCATCGCGCCGAGCGGCTGCCGGTCGTAGCGGAACTCGCCGTCGTAGTCGTCCTCGATGACGTACCGGTCGTGCTCCCGCGCCCACCGCACCGCTTCCGCCCGCCGGCCGGCGGACAGCGCGGCGCCGGTGGGGAACTGGTGGGCCGGGGTGAGCAGGACGGCGTCGGCCCGGTTGCCGAGCCGGTCGACCACAGCGCCGTCCGCGTCCAGCGGCACCGGGGCGGTGGCGAGCCCGGCGGCCCGGGCGACCGCGTGCTGCGGCGGCAGCCCGTACTCCTCGACGCCCAGCGTGCGGGCGCCGCGTTCCCGCAGGGCGGCGCAGAGCAGGCCGAGGCCCTGGGTGACGCCGGTGCAGACGAGCAGGTGGTCCGGGTCGGTGCGGACGCCGCGGACCCGGGCCAGGTAGTGGGTGAGCGCCTGCCGCAGTTCGATCCGGCCGAGCGGGCTGCCGTAGTCGAGGGCCTCGTGCGGTGCGGTGGCGAGGGCGCGGCGGGCGGCGGTGAGCCAGGCGGTGCGGGGGAAGAGCGAGACGTCGGGCCGTCCGGACATCAGGTCGTACCGGGCCGTCTGCCGCCGCGGCGCCGTCCGGGCCGCCGGCCGCCGGCCCTGGACCGGCTCCGGCACTGCTCGCCGGGCGACGGTGGTGCCGGAGCCCTGCCGGGAGCTGAGCCAGCCCTCCGCGGTGAGCTGGCCGTACGCCTCGACCACGGTGTTGCGGGCGATCCCGAGGTCCTCGCCGAGTGCCCGGGAGGACGGCAGGCGGGTGCCGGGGGCGAGCCGCCCGTCCTGGACGGCTTCGCGCAGCGCGTCCTCCAGGGCGGCCCGCAGCCCGGCACCGGCGGCCCGCCGTTCGGTGAGGTCGAGGTGCAGGTCGCCGCCGAAGGAGGTCCAGGAGGTGCTCACGGCCCCATTCTCGCGTGGCCGGGTGTGGTGCCCCGTGAACCGCCCGTGACGACCGCCGCCTTCCCCGCCGGCCGGAGGCCGGCCCGCCCGGTGCAGCCACCACGTTTCCTCCACGTCCTGTTTCCCGTCGCTGCCCGGGCCGCCCGGGTGCCCGACGCGCTACGGTGCTGCGCATGGCGAACTTTGTACTGGTGGCGGGGGCCTGGCTCGGTGCCTGGGCGTGGGACGAGGTCGCGGCGGAGCTGCGCGCGGCCGGGCACGGGGCGTACCCGTTGACGCTCTCCGGGCTCGCGGAGAAGCGCGGCACGCCTGCCGGGCAGCAGGCGCACGTGGCGGACGTCGTCGCCGGCGTGGAGCGGCTGGACCTGCGCGACGTGGTGCTGGTCGGGCACAGCTACTCGGGCATCCCGGTGGGCCAGGCCGCCGAACGGATCGGCGACCGGCTGGCCGGGCTGGTCCTGGTGGACGCCAACGTGCCGGTGGCGGGGGAGTCCTTCGCCGACCAGATGCCGGAGCCGGCCGCGCTGCGGGCGGACCTCGCCGCGCACGGGGGCTGGTGGCCGCCGCTGCCGCCGGCCGAGTTCGCCGAGCAGGGACTGACGGTCGATCAGATCACCCGGATCGCCGCGGGGGCGACTGCGCACCCGGGCCCCTCGCTGACCGAACCCGCTGTCCTGGAAGGCCCGTTGAGCGCGCTCCCGGCGGTGTACGTGAAGTGTCTGCTGGACTGGCCGGAGCCGCCGCCGGTGGCCGCCGAACTGGTCGCGGAGGGCCACTGGCGGCTGGTGGAGCTGGACACCGGGCACTGGCCGATGTTCTCCCGGCCGGCCGAGCTCGCGCGGGTCCTGGCCGAGGCGGCTCGGACGGGTCAGAGCGAGAGGTAGACCGCACTGCCGGCGCCGGCCAGGAAGCAGTAGAGCGCGAACGGCGTCAGGCTGCGGGTCTCGAAGTACCTGGTGAGGAACCGCACCGAGACGTAGCCGGCCACGAAGGCGGCGAGGCTGCCGGCGAGGACCGGGCCGAGCACGCCGGAGTTCTCCGGCCTGAACAGCTCGGGCACCTTCAGGACCGAGGCGGCCAGGATGACCGGGGTGGCGAGCAGGAAGGAGAACCGGGCGGCGTCCTCGTGGTGCAGCCCGCGCAGGATGCCGGCGCTCATGGTGACGCCGGAGCGGCTGATGCCCGGGAACAGGGCGAGGATCTGCGCGGCGCCGATCCAGGCGCCCTGCCCGTAGCCCAGCCTGGTGAGCCGGTGGTCGGAGGCGACCGCCGGGTCCACGCCCGGTTCGTCGGCGG
This sequence comes from Streptomyces sp. LS1784, assembly GCF_020103755.1. Taxonomy (GTDB): domain Bacteria; phylum Actinomycetota; class Actinomycetes; order Streptomycetales; family Streptomycetaceae; genus Kitasatospora. The sequence goes on along the minus strand of NZ_JAHSQD010000549.1, from coordinate 2,518 downwards.
GGGCGGCGTGTCCGGCCCGGCGGCGGCCGGTGCCGCCGCGCTTGAGCCGCTCGGCGCCGAGCAGGACGAGTCCGTTGAGGGCGAGGAACACCGCGGCCGGGACGGGCTTGCCGAGCGCGTTGCGCAGGGCCTTCTCCAGCGCGAGGCCGGCCACGCCGACCGGGATGGTGGAGAGGACGAGCAGCCAGGCGAGCTTCTCGTTGCGGGTCTCCACCCGGCGGTGCCGGATCGAGCCGAGCAGCCCGTCGATGACCCGGACCCAGTCCCTGCGGAAGTAGACCACCAGCGCGAGCGCGGTGGCCAGGTGCAGGGCGACCAGGGCGGCGAGGTACGAGGAGCCCTCGGCGGTCATGTCGAGGTCGTGCTGGATCCTTCCGCCGACCAGGGCGGGCAGCAGGATGCTGTGGCCGAGGCTGGAGACCGGGAAGAGTTCCGTCACGCCCTGGAGCAGGCCGACGCCTATCGCTTCCGGGTAGGTCAGGGTCGACATCGCGCACCTTCGCTCGGGGGTCGGTGGCCGGCCGGGGCCGGGGCCCTCGCGAAGCTACTACGGGCATGTAGACGTTCGCCAACCCCGCCGTCAGAAGTTCACCGACCGTACGGCTGCGGGACACCGGGGCCGAGGTGCCCGATCAGCGCCGCTGCCACGGCGGCCAGGACGGTGGCGGACGGGACGGCCCGGTGCGCCGCGTCGCAGAGCAGCACGACGGCGGTCACCGCGGCCGGCATGCCCACCAGCGGCAGGGCGACGGTCAGCACGGCGAGCAGACGGCGGGGGCGGTGCGGGGGGTCCGGGCGTGTCACAGCGGCTCTCCTTCGGGCTCGACCCGCGCCACGATGCCGCCTCCCGCGGCGTCAGGTTCAAGTCCTTTTCCGCCGCCGGGGCGGTGCCGGTCAGTCCGATGCCTCCGGGGTGGTGCCGGTCAGTGCGCCGCCACCCGCCGCCAACCGGGACCGTCCGCGGCCACCGGCGCGGTCGCGAAGTCGTAGCGCAGCAGGTCCGGCCCGAGCGCGAGCAGCGAGACCGACGAGGAGCCCCAGATCCGCCCGTCGCCGAAGTCCCGCCGCTGGATCAGCGCGGCGTCCGCGTCCGGCGCCAGCCCGTCCCCGGCGACGATCGGCAGCCATCCGCCCCAGGCCGCCGTGGCCGTCCCCTCGGCGGTCGGCTCGGGCCGGGGCTCGTCGGTGAAGCGGGCCCGGAAGTGGGCGGCCCGCGCGGCCATCAGTGCGCGGATCCGCGCGGAGGTGGTGCGGCCGGCCGCCAGGCCCTCCAGCCCGTCGTTGAGCACCACGCTCAGGCCGGACGGCAGTTCGCGCTCCTCCAGCCGTCCGGCGCCCCAGCTGAACACCCGGGCGCCGTCGGCCCGGACCAGGACGAGGTGGAACGGGTCGTACGGGGTGAGGTCGAGGTGGCCGATCCCGCCCTCCCGGACGGCGGTGAGCGGCAGCCGGCCGCGGGTGCGGCGGGCGTCGGTGGGGGCGAGCGGGCCGAAGCCGTTCAGCAGGCAGGCGGCGGTGCGCCGGCCGGGGTCGACGGCCAGCCAGGTGCCGCCGGCCGCGAGGTCCAGTCCGCCGAGCAGTTCGGGTCGGTCCGGCCAGTGGTGGTCCGGCGGAAGCCAGGCGCGGCCCAGGTACTCGTCCCGGACGGACAGCAGCAGCACCGGGACGGCCGCTCCCGGCTCGATGCTGACGAACGCCGTGCACACGGCGTACCCCCTGACCTCGTCCTGTCATCGGTCTCCTGCCTGCGATCCTGGCACGGCCGTCCGCACCCCGGAAGTGGCCCAAGGAACGGATGGCCGAACGCACCAGGCCCGTGGGCCGCCGCGCTCCTAGGCTGGCAGCCATGACGACGAACGAGACGGCCGGGGGCCCGGTGCCCGCCCCCGAGCAGCGCCTGCAGATGTTCAAGCTGGCCCCCGACTACTACCAGGCGATGATCGCCGTGGACCGGGCCTCCCGGCAGGGCCTCGACCCTCGGCTCGCCCATCTGGTCAAGGTGCACGCCTCGATGATCAACGGCTGCGCCTTCTGCATCGACATGCACTCCGCCGACGCCAACAAGCTCGGTGAGCAGGACCACCGTCTGCTCTCCCTCCCGGCCTGGCGCGAGACCCCGTGGTTCACCGCCCGCGAGCGCGCCGCCCTGGCCCTCACCGAGTCGATCACCCTGGTGACCCAGGGCCATGTGCCGGACGCCGTCTACGCGGAGGCCGCCGCACAGTTCGACGAGACCGAGCTGGCCCAGCTGATCGCGCTGATCGCCACGATCAACGTCTGGAACCGGCTCAGCATCTCCACCCGGATGAGCCCGGCGGCCAAGTGAGCGCCGTCGAGCAGAAGGCCCAGCGGGAGAAGGCCCGGCTGCTGCGGGAGCTGCACCGCCCGGGCGAGCCGCTGGTGCTGGCGAACGCCTGGGACGTGCCGAGCGCCCGGCTGGTGGCCGGCGCGGGGGCGCGGGCGGTGGCGACGGCCAGCGCGAGCGTCTCCTGGTCGCTCGGCAGCGCGGACGGCGGCG
>NZ_JAHSQD010000548.1 GCF_020103755.1 Streptomyces sp. LS1784 | reverse complement strand
CCCGGTATGACAAGAGCCCGGAAAGCTACCTCGCCGGCCTTCACCTCCGCGCCTCGATGATCTGGATCGATGATCTCCTGCTGACCACTGATTGATCACAACATCACACAGGCCCTAGCGGCGCGATCAAGGAATGTGGATCCGGACCGGATTTCTCGGCTCCGCCGACGAGCCGACCCCGCACCGTGACACTCGCTGCTGGGCGTGGGTGGCGCCTGCGAAGAAGTGCCCGCGACGCGCGGGCCGCAGGTGCCCGGTGATGTCTCCGGTTTGCTGTCCGCCCAGCCTCCTGATTTAGTAAATGAACGAGCATTTATTAATGACGGGGAGGAATCATGGCCGGACGTCCGAGAGCGGTCGATGACGCGGCGATCTTGCAGGCGGCGGTGGAGGTGATGGGCCGCGAGGGGCCCGCGAAGCTGACGCTGACCCTGGTCGCGCGGGAGGTCGGGCTGGTGCCGGGCACGCTGGTGCAGCGGTTCCAGTCCAAGCGTGGTCTCCTGCTGGCGCTGGCCGAGCACACCGCCCGGAACACCGATGCCCTGTACGAACGCGTACGCGCCGCGCACGACTCCCCGCTGAAGGCCCTGGAAGCGCTGGCCGACGAGGTGTGGGGGGCCATGACCACGCCGGAGACGTTCGCCCATCACCTCGCGTTCCTTTGCGTGGACCTCGGCGATCCGCAGTTCCGCGACCTCGCCCTGCACTCCCAGCAGGCGCAGACCCGGGCGGTCACGGCGCTGCTGGATCACGCCGTGGACGCGGGAGAGCTGCGACCGGGCACCGACACCACGGCACTGGCCGCGACGGTGCAGGCAACGGCCGCCGGCGCCGGACTGATGTGGGCGATCGACCGGCAGGGCACCCTCTCCCAGCGCCAGCGCACCGCCTTGGACGCCGTCCTCGACCCCCACCGCACTTCCTGCTGACCAGCCCCGTAAGACAAGGAACGAGATCATGACCACCGCATCCGCCCCCGCGCCGCGTGAGCGCTCCTTCCGCACCCTCGTCCAGATCGGCACGAGCCTGGACGGGTACATCGCCCGCCCCGACGGAGACTGCCGGGCCACAGCCCGTGCCGACAACCCCTCGCCCCGATGCAGCCGCCGGATCTCGGCCCAGTCCTCCACCCCGATCACCTCTTCCCTCCCGACTCCCGTACCAGTGAAGTCAGGATGATCAAGAGGTCACGCAGTGACCCGCTTTTGATCCGCCGTCCGTGGTCCTCGTTTCACCCGCTGCCGACAACCAGCATTCGGGTGGAGTCGGAACTGCTCGGCGATGCCCTCGGTGCGCATCGCGGCATGCGCCCCGGGCGGTCCGCGCCCGACCGGGCCAATGCGCGCCCGCGACCTGTGCGAGCGCCTCGACCTCGCCATCATGCCGAAGAACATCGAGAGCACCCGGCACAAGCTCAAGCGCCTGGTCAGCCTCGGCGTCCTCACCGAGCCCGAACGCGGTCTGTTCGCCCAGCACCGCCCGAGCAACTCCGCACCACCAGCGCACCCGACCCAAGTCGACGGTTGAATCGGTGGCACAACCCGGATATCGGATTGCCTGGCCACCGTGGAAGGACCGAGAGTCGGCGGATGCGTGATCTGAAGCTGACCGTCGGCGATCTCACCCTGTCGCCCCTGAGCCCGGCCGACGTCAATGCCCACCTGGCTGGCGAGGACGACCTCTTGGTGCGCTGGCTGAACGGGGGGCCGGGCACTCGGGCCGGCACCGAGAAATACATCCGCCACTGCATGGAACAGTGGGCCACCAAGGGACCGTTGTGTGCCTTCGGAATCCGAGTGGGCGCCGAGCAGACCCTCGCGGGAACGATCGACCTCCGGTTCGAGATGGCCGGCCTTGCCGCTGGGCAGGTGAACATCGCCTACGGGCTCTACCCCGCCTGGCGTGGACGGGGCCTGGCGACCCGCGCGGTCCTCCTGGTCTGCCGATACGCGGCAGGCGAAGGAGCAGATCAGGCGGTGATCCAGGTGGCTCCGGAGAACCCGGGCTCGGCCGCGGTCGCCCTCAGGGCGGGCTTCACCTACGTCAAGCAAGTCCTGGATGCGGACGGCAACCGGTTCGACTGGTACGTCCGCAACCTGTCCCGCGAACCAGCCCATGGTGCTGACCACTGACAGCAAGCGGGAACCGGCTCGGGACGCACGGCCCTGAGCCGAAACCCCTTGGACGGCACGGGGACCGGCTTGCTGAAATGGCAGACGGCCGCTGTCGGAGTCGAAGGGATGCGGCGATGACCGAGATCAGACTGCACCTGTCGGTGCGTGGCCTCACCGACGCGGACCTGCCGTCCTGCGGCTGGGCCGGCTCCCCCAAGCACGTGCGCGAACTCGTCCACCAGATCCGCCGCGCCGAGGCGGGCGAGATCGACTACCTGGCGGTCTGCACGCCGGTCGGGCTCCCGGTGGCGGTCGGCGGCATCGACTACACGGTCAAACCCGGCGCCGGCACGCTCTGGCAACTCAGCGTCCACCCGGCCCTGCAGTCCTGCGGGATCGGCACACTGCTGATCCGCTCCGCCGAGCAGCGGATCGGCGCCCGGGGCCTGACCCGCGCCGAACTCGGCGTCGAGGAGAGCAACCCGCGCGCCCGCGCCCTCTACGAACGCCTGGGCTACCGGGCCTTCAGCCGCGAGCTCGACTCCTGGGACGTGGAGGCCAAGGACGGCTCGCTCCAGCGGTACGAGACGATGTGCACGATGATGCGCAAGGACCTGGCATGACGCTGGATTTCGCGGCGTTCATCGCCGATGCGACGGCCGACCCGGCCGTCATCGGGCTCGTCCTCAAGGGCTCCCGGGCCCACGACGGCATGACCACCCGTCACTCCGACCACGACCTCTACGTCATCCTCGCCGACGACGCGGCGAGCGAGCTGGCCGCGCTCGACGGCTACCGCTCCGCGCGGCTCGACCTGGTCGTCACCACCCTCGAACGGTTCCGCCGGCCCGCCGACTGGGAGCGGTACGCCATCGCCCGCTCCCGGGTGCTGGTCGACCGCCGCGACGGGGAGATCACCCGGACCGTCGCCGCGATGGGACGGCTCGGCGCCGAGGAGGCCTTCCGGTCCGGCGCCGCCCTGCTGGACGCCTACGCCAACTCGCTCTACCGCTCGGTCAAGAACCACCGCGATGGCAACCCGCTCGCCAGCCACCTCGACGCGGCCGCCAGTGTCGGGTTCCTGCTCGACCTGCTCTTCGCCCTGGACCGCCGACCGCGCCCCTACAACAAGTATTTGGCCTGGGAGCTGGACCGGTTCCCGCTGCCCGGCTGGGAGAGCGCCGCGCTGCTGGACACCGTCGCCCGGATCACGGCGACCGGCGAAGTGGCGACGCAGCAGCGGCTCTTCGCCCGGGCCGAGGCGGCTGCCCGGGCCGCCGGCCACGCGGCGGTGCTGGACGCCTGGGGCGAGGACCTGCTACTGATGCGGCCCCGCCCGAACTCCCCGGCCCAGCCGCCCTCCTGACCCGAGCCAACAGTCGAACCGGGCAAAGCGGCTCAGAACGTCCTCTCAGGTGCGGGCGGCGATGTAGGTGTCGGCGATCTCGCGTAGCCGGGTTCCGTCGAACGAGGGCCCGTGTCCGGGGTGGACGACGGTGATGGGCAGGTCGCGCAGTCTGGCCATGGTGGCGACGTACGCATTCTGGGCGGCTCCGTGGATGTCGTCGAGGAGCTGGTCGTCGTAGACCACGTCGCCGGAGAAGAGCGTCTGGGTCCGGGCGTCGTACAGCGCGATGCTGCCGGGGCTGTGTCCGGGCAGGTGCAGGACGGTGAGCTGCCGGTCGCCGAGGTCGATGGTGTCGCCGTCGGTCAGGTGCCGGCTGACGCGGGCCGGACGCAGCCGGTAGGCGTGCGGGTCGTAGTGCGCGTACGGGACGGCGGAGATCAGCAGGTCGGGTACGTCTGACCGGATCACTTCACGCGACGTCGCCAACACGCTCGGCGTCACGTCGGGGCTGATCCACCACTACTTCCCCGCCGTCGACGATCTCGTCGTGGCCGCGTTCGCCCAGACCGCGAGCGCCCAGAACGACCGGGACAAGCAGGCGTGCCAGGACCTGCCGCCCGCCGATGCCCTCCGCGCGCTGATCGAGCGGTCCCTCAGCATGGGAAGCGCCAACGCCCGCATCTGGATGAGCGCCTGGGTCGCCGCCCCCCCCGGCGGCCCGAACTGGCCCGCGAAGTCGACAGGCAGATGATCGCGGGACTCGACGTCCTGGCCGACCTGCTCCGGCGCGGCCACGACGCCGGCGTCTTCTTCGTCCCCGATCCGGCCGCCAGCGCCCTGCGCATCCTCGTCCTCGTCGACGGCGTCCTCGTCCAGGTCTCCATGCGTTCCGAGACCACCTACGGTGACGTTCACGCCCTCGTGCGGGACACCGTCGAGCGCGAGGTCGGCCTCCCGCACGGCAGTCTGCGTTCCCAGGGTGGCCGAATGACAGAACGGAACGAAGAAGCCCGCGACCAGGGCGAGGAGAACCCATGGGTGCACGGCGCCCCGCCTGTCGAGCATCTGGAGGTCGTGCCCTACGACGAGGAGTGGCCGCTGCGCTACGCCGCCCCGCCGCAGCCGGGCGTCCCGCCGGTGCCGCTGCAGCCGCCCGGACGTCGTTCCCACCCTCGCACGGCCCACACCTTCGACGCGGCCCTGGCCACCCACCCCGCGCTGACCGGCGTCTCCCGCCAAGCCCTCGACCACCTCGTCACCGAGATCCGCGAAATGATCGACACGCTGCCGCCGGAACAACGCCCACGCCACCGCAAACTGACCGTCCGACGGGAGGCACCTACGCAGATCAGCGCCGGTGGGCAAGCGGCTGGCCCAGTCCGACGCCTCTTCCTCGCGACAGCCGAGGAAGAGGCCAATGTGAAACTCGCCTCGCTGACCGACAACAAGCCGGCCGATCAGTAGACTGCCTTGCTCGATGCCTTCCACGAGGGTGCCACCGCATCTGCGGCGGTCGGATCCGGAAACCATGAGCGAGGTAGGTATGACCACCACATTTGAGACGCGTGACGGCGTCGAGTCCACCATTGCCCTGCTGGAACGCGAGCTTCCCGCGCTCCAGGAGCAGCAGGAGCGTCTGGAGAGTGAGTTGAGCGCTGTCACCGGACGTCTGGAGGCGGTGCGGGCCGCTTTGGACAGTCTGCGCTCGCTGGCGGCGGCGCCCCTGCTCCATCCGGCGCCCGCCGTCCTGGCGGAGGCTGTCGAGGAGGCGCGCCCCGTGCCGGCCGAGCAGTTCGAGGCCGAGGTGCCGCATGCTCGAACCGGCGGCGCGGCCAAGGCGCGTCCGGTCACCGGCAGGAAACGAGCCGGGGCGGACAAGCCCGTCCGGGCGAGGAAGACCGGCAAGGCGAAGCCGGCCCCGCAGGCTGCCGCAGCCCCGCAGGCATCCCGTACGGCGGACGCCGTCGTGAACTTCCTGGCCACGGCAG
>NZ_JAHSQD010000547.1 GCF_020103755.1 Streptomyces sp. LS1784 | reverse complement strand
TCGACGCCGCGATCACCGCCCGGCCGGGCGACCCGGTGGCGGGCGCGGTCGCCCGGGTGACGGTCGACGGCCGGGCCTGGCGCGGCAGCGCGGGCGATCCGGTGAGTGGGCGGCCGGTGGCGCCGAACGCCGCGTTCCGGATCGGCAGCATCAACAAGACCTTCGTCGCCGCGGTGCTGCTCCAGCTCGCCGCCGAGCAGCGGATCTCCCTGGACGGCACTGTCCAGCAGTACCTGCCCGGCACCCTGCCCGCGAGCTTCAAGCTGCCGATCACCGTCCGCCAACTCCTCGACCACACCAGCGGACTTCCGCAGGCCGTCGAGGGCCCGGAGGTCGAGGACCACGACGGCCTGATAGCCCACCGGTTCGCGAACGAGACACTCGACCTGGTCATCCAGCGGACGCTCCGCCCGCACCCGGAGAAGGGCCTGCCCGAGGCGAGCCCGGCCTTCGATCCGGGCACCGCACAGGAGTACAACAGCTTCAACTACCGGCTGGCGGGCCGGATCATCGAACAGGTGACCGGACACACGATCAGGGAGGAGGTGACGGCCCGCATCCTGAAGCCGCTCGGCCTGCGGCACACCGAGGTGACGGAGGGCAGGCCCGCGATGCCCGAGCCGCACTTGGCCGGCTACTACCCCGACAACGCGGGCACCCCGACGGACGTCTCCGAGCAGGGCGGCAACCCGGAGTCGATGGTCTCCACCCCGGCCGACCTGGACCGCTTCCTGCGCGCCCTGTTGGACGGCGAACTCCTGCCGCCCCAGCAGCTGCACGACCTGCTCACCCTGCCGCGGGACGCCTCGGGCCGGCTGCTGCCGGTACGCGGGGCGGACGAGTGCCGGTTCGGTCCGGACAAGGGTCGGGCCTGCCACAGCGCCGGGCTGACGGCCATTGCCCTGCGGGACGGCACGGTGCTCTGGGGCAAGACCGGACACGACCTCGGGTACTCCGGCGGCTTCTTCACCACCCCGGACCTCCGCAAGCGGCTGGTCTACTCCGTCGGCACCGGGCCCGACACCCCGGCACCGGCGCTCCGCCTCGCCGCCACGGCCTTCGGCCCCTTCGCCCCCTGAGCCCGGTCGAACCAACCGCCGCACCAGCCCGCACCGCCCCTCCCCCAGCCCTGCAAGGAACCCGCGTGATCATCGTCCCCGACGGGCTCGCCCGCACCACCGTCGACCGCGAAGGAGCCTCCGGCACGTCCTGGATCGCCGAACTCCCCGGCCTCGCCGCCGAACTGCTGGACCGCTGGGGCTGCGTACGGGACGGCGCGGCCACCCACGGCGGCGTCGGCCTGATCCTCCCGGTCCGGCAGGCCTCGGGGCGCGCGGCCGTGCTGAAGGTCTCGTTCCCCCACCCGGGCAACGTCCACGAGCCGGACGCCTTCACGGTGTGGGCGGGCCGGGGCGCCGTCCGGCTGTACGAACGGGACGACGAGCGCTTCGCGATGCTGCTCGAACGGGCGAGCCCGGCAACGCTCGCGGAGGTCCGGGACGGCGACGAGGTGCTGACGGTCGCCGGGCGGCTCAGCCGCCGACTCGCCGTCCCGGCACCGCCGGGCCTGCCCCGGCTGAGCGAGCAGGCGGCGGACTGGGAGGCCCGACTGCGCGCCGACGCAGCCTCCCTGGCCCACGCCCTTCCGGCCCGCACGGTAGGCGCCGCCCTCGCGACCGTCCGCGAACTCGCCCGCAGCCAGCCGGACGTGCTCGTCCACGGCGACCTCCACCCCCGCAACATCCTGCGGGCGGAGCGCGAACCCTGGCCGGCCGTGGACCCCAAGGGCTACGCGGGCGACCGAGCCTACGACGGCGGCACTCTGCTCAAGGTCCACGCCCTGACCCTGCTCGACGCGACGGACGTGAACCGCACCCTCCTCCGTGCACTCGACGTCTTCACCGAGGCCGCCGAGCCGGACCGCGAACGCACCCGCCGCTGGGCCCAACTCCACGCCGTCCAGGCCGCCTTCCGGGGCCGACGGCACGGCTTCCGGCGCGCCCGGAGCGGCCCCGAGCTCGACCGGCTCACCCGGTACGCGGACGGGCTCGCCGAAGCGCTCACCCCCGACTGACCCTCACACCCGACCGCCTACGGGTGCCGAAACACACCCGCCCCGATCCCCAGCCCCGCCAACCGCTCGCGCAGCTCGGCCTCCTGCGTCTGCGGGACCCCCAGGGCACGCCCGGTGTCCCCGGCACAGAAGACCAGCCGGTCACCCCGCCGGCCCTCCGCCTTGATCGTGAAGGGATCCATGCCGTAGGCGTCCAGGTGGGCTGTCTCCAGGCTGAGACACCGCGGCGCCCGAAATCGCGTTGGCGGCCGGCGTCCCGTCCTGCCTATGGTCGGGGGATGACCACTCGAACCTTCCGCATCATGGTGCGCGGCGTCTTCGACGGCCTCACCGACGAACAGCGCTCCGAACTGCTCGCCGCCGCACCCGAGCACGACGTGCTGCACGCCGCCTTCACGCACGAGGGCCACCTCAGCTACGACCTGTCCGCGAGGGCCGCCTTCACCTTCCGCTTCCTCGACGAGGGCGAGGCCGAGGAGGACATCCTGGACGCCACCGAGCGGGCCGAACAGTCGGCGCAGAACTGGCTCACCGAACGCGGCTACGGCTACAAGAACCTCCGCTCCCAGGCCGAGGACCTCTCCCAGGCGCCGCTCGGCAAGCGTCAGCGCCGCGCCGCCAACACCGCTCACTGATCTGCCCCCTCCCCCCCTCCGCCACCTCCTTGACGGCTCCCCGTCGGGATATACTTGAGCAGTCAAGGAGGTGGCAATGACAGAACAGCCGGAACAGACGGGGCGAACGGGGTCGGCCACGACCGCGCCGGCCACGACGGGCCCGGGCCCCGACCCGCTGGATACCGCCCTGCGGCTGGTCCGTGCCCAGACGGCCGTGGTCAAGCGCTTCGACGCCGGCCTCAGCGGCCTGCACGGCGTCAGCCTGGCCGACTTCACCATGCTGCTCCACCTCTCCCAGGCCCCCGGCGGCCGGATGCGCCGGGTCGACCTCGCCGAAGCCCTCGGGCTCACCGCCTCCGGTGTGACCCGTGGCCTCGCACCGTTGGAGCGGATCGGCCTGGTCACCCGCGAGACCGCCGCCCGCGACGCCCGGGTCGCCTACGCCGCCCTCACCCCGACCGGCCGCGAGCGGCTCGCCGAGATGCTGTACACCGCCCGGCAGGTCGCCGCCGACCACTTCGCGGCCGAGCAGTGGAGCGCCGAGGACCTCAGCCGACTGTCCACCCTGCTCACCCGCCTCGGCGGCACCGCCCCCGGTCAGCGTCTCGGCTGAGCCGCCCGGCCAGGCCCCGCCGCACGCCCACCGCACCCCGGCACACCCACCGCGCGCCCCTCGTCCTAGGCTGACCCCGCACCGCCGCACCACCCGCACCAGGCACACCACCCGCACTACCCGCACCACCCCGCGCGAAGGACAGCACCATGACCGACACCCCCGGCACCGGGCCCGGCCTGGAGCACACCCTCGCCGACACCCAACGTGCGCACTGGCAGCAGACCTACACCGCCAACCCCGGGATGTACGGCGAGCAGCCCTCCGCCCCCGCCGAGTACGCCGCCGAGGTGTTCGCCGCCGCCGGGGCGCGGGACGTGCTGGAACTCGGCGCCGGCCACGGGCGCGACGCGCTGCACTTCGCCCGCGCGGGCTTCCGCGTGCCGGCCGCCGACTTCAGCCCGACCGGCCTGCAACAGCTGCGCGCCGCCGCGGCGGACCAGGGCCTGGCCGACCGGCTCTCGGTCCTCACCCACGACGTCCGCGAGCCACTCCCACTCCCCGACGCCTCCGTCGACGCGGTCTTCGCCCACATGCTGCTCTGCATGGCGCTCTCCACCGAGGAGATCGAGGCGCTCGTCGCCGAGGTCCACCGGGTCCTGCGCCCTGGCGGCACCTTCGTCTACACCGTCCGCCACACCGGCGACGCCCACTACGGCGCCGGGACCGGACACGGGGACGACATCTGGGAGCACGGCGGCTTCGCCGTCCACTTCTTCCCCCGCGAGCTGGTGGACGCGCTCGCCGAGGGCTGGCGCCTGACCGACGTCCACCCCTTCGAGGAAGGCGAACTGCCCCGCCGCCTCTGGCGCATCACCCAGGAGACCCCCCGATGACCGCAGCCGACGCCGCCACCCCCAAGGCCGCCGCAGAGACCCCCGACCTCGCCATCGACGGCACCGGCCTGCTCTGCGTCCAGCTCCTGCTCCGGCTGCGCGCCCGGATCGCGCACCTCCCGGCCGGCGCTGTGGTCCACATCCACACCACCGACCCCGCCGCCCCGCTCGACCTCCCCGCCTGGTGCCATCTGACCGGCCACGAGTACCTCGGCCAGGTCCCGCACGAGGCGACCGACCGCGAGGTGTACGCGCTGCGCCTCACCTCCGCCCCGGTCCCGACCCGCCCCGACCGCCCCTGGCACCCCGCTCCCGGCACCGACTGACCGGGCCTACCCCGCTGCCGCCCCGGCCATCACACGCTCCAGAAGGCCTGGCAGCGGGCCCGAGGACGGCTCACGGCCGAGGCCCCGGGCCGCCCGGTGTGCCACGATGAGGAGGTACGAACGACCCGGTACCACAGGGAGGTTGACCGCCGTGGACCCGATCATCAGCTGCCACTGGCAGGACCGGCAGGGCGCATGGGCCCTGACCGTCGGCCACACCGGCGACGACTGGGAGCTGCTCGCCTCGGCCCCCTCCTGGTCGGAGTCGATCCCCTTCGCGAACCCGGAGGAGGTCCGCCGACTCGCCCAGGCCCTGCTGGACCTGCCCGCCGAACCCGAGCCGTACGAGTTCGAGTGGCAGCTCTCCCGCACCGGATCGGCCGCTGCCGAGGGCGGGCCGCAGCCCCACTTCGCGACCTTCGCCGTCGGCCTCGACCCCACCGACGACCACCGCCCGTACCTCGCCTACCAGTCCTACTACGACCTGGGCCGGGCAACCGGACTCGGCCTGGAGGTGATCTGCGAGGACCCGCCGGTCGACCACCTCCGCGCCCAGGCCCACGCCTTCCTCACCACCTTCCCCGACCCCGCCCGCCGATAGCCGCCCAGCCACTGCCGCAACTGCAACAACCTCAGCCTCAGCCTCAGCCACAACCACGCAGCCCCCGCACCCGGCTCACGCCACGGCGCGCACCGCCCAGTCCACCTCCGCCGCCCAACTCTTCGGCGCAGCCCACTGGTTGACCACCGCCAGCAGCTCCAGGTACCGCTCCCGCCGCGGATCGGCCATCGCCCCCAGCCGCTCCGCCAACCGGTCGCGCAGCGCCCCGGCGTCCCCCGGCACCGCGCCCGCACACCACTGCCCGTACCGCTCCACCAGCTCCGCGACGACGGCCGCCGCCTCCGCCGACCCCGGGTCCACCCCGGCCGCGACCGCCGGTCCGGCCAACTCCCGCACCGCCCCCGCCAGTCCGGGCCTCGGCAAGCCCG
>NZ_JAHSQD010000546.1 GCF_020103755.1 Streptomyces sp. LS1784 | reverse complement strand
CGGCCGCCCGGCTGGGTGCCGCGCCGTTCGCGGGCTTCGCCCTGTCGGCCGTCCTCGCCCTGGTGCCGGCCCTGCGGGCGCCGACCGGCCTGGCGGTGTTGGGTCTGGCCGCGTTCGGCCTGCTGCACAACGTGCTGGAGCTGCGCTACGTGGCCGGCCGCTTCGCCACCGTCCTGACCGGCCCGCTGCTGCGGCTGCTGCTGGCACTGGTGACCGGCATCGTGCTGTGCCGCCTGCTGCCGCCCTCCCGGGCGTCCCAGGCGGCGGAGATCCTGCTCGCGTACGGCCTGCTGGCGGCCGCCTGCCGGTACGGGCTGCGCGGCCGCCCCCGGCTCCTGGCGGCGGGCGCGGTGCTGCTGGTGGCGGCCGGGGCGGCCTCGCTGGCCTTCCCGGCGTACCACTTCGTGGTGCTGGCCCATCTGCACAACGTGGTGCCGCTGCTGTTCCTGGCCGAGTGGTCGCGCCGGCTGCGGCGGGGGCGGGCCGGGTTCCTGGCGCTCCAGGCCGGCTGGGTGCTGGTGGTGCCGGCCCTGCTGCTGAGCGGTCTGCTGGACGGTCTGCTGTCCCAGCGCCCCGGCGGCTGGACGGACCGGCTGGCCGCCGCCTACACCCCGCCCGCCTGGCTGACCCCGGAGGCGGGCCTGCGCTTCCTGGCGGTGTTCGCCTTCCTCCAGACGATGCACTACGTGGTCTGGGTCTGGTTCCTGCCCCGGTACGCGCCGGAGGCCGCGGAGCGCTTCGACGCCCGGGTGCCGGCGCTGCGCGGGGTCCGGGCCTGGGCGCTGGGCGCGGGCGCCGGCGTGCTGCTGGCGCTGCTGTTCGCGGTGGACTACGCCCAGGGCCGGTCGCTGTACGCGGCGTTGGCGAGCTACCACGCCTATCTGGAGTTCCCGGTGTTGTTGATGCTGGTCCTGGGCCTGGGCGCGACCCGGGCACGAACGGAGGAGAAAGAGTGACGACGATCCTGCTGGCCGACATCGCCCCCTCGCCGACCGGCGGTTCCGGTGGTGAGCTTGTGGTGGTGCTGCTGATGGCGGCCGCGGTCGTGGCGGGTGCGGTCTGGCTGATCAGGCTGGAGCGCAAGCGGCGCGGCCCGGACGACCAGTGAGCCACGGCATGCACTATGGTTTATCTCGACATCGAGATAACTGCCCCTTACGATATATCTCGACATCAAGATACTTGCCGAGAGGCGCTCGCCGGCGATGCGGCAAGGTCTGCCTAAGTAAGGCTGACCTTACCACCGCGTGACGGCCGGATATCGCACGAAGCACCCAGAAGGAGTCAGTCGTGTCCGCGAACAGCTTCGACGCCCGCAGCTCGCTGCAGGTGGGCGACGAGTCGTACGAGATCTTCAAGCTCTCCGCCGTCGAGGGTTCCGAGCGGCTGCCGTACAGCCTCAAGGTGCTGCTGGAGAACCTGCTCCGCACGGAGGACGGCGCGAACATCACCGCCGACCACATCCGCGCCCTCGGCAGCTGGGACGAGAACGCCCAGCCGAGCCAGGAGATCCAGTTCACCCCGGCCCGCGTGATCATGCAGGACTTCACCGGTGTGCCGTGCGTGGTCGACCTCGCCACCATGCGTGAGGCCGTCAAGGAGCTGGGCGGCGACCCGGCCAAGATCAACCCGCTGGCCCCGGCCGAGCTGGTCATCGACCACTCGGTCATCGCCGACAAGTTCGGCACCAAGGACGCGTTCACCCAGAACGTCGAGATCGAGTACGGCCGCAACAAGGAGCGCTACCAGTTCCTGCGCTGGGGCCAGACCGCCTTCGACGAGTTCAAGGTCGTCCCGCCGGGCACCGGCATCGTCCACCAGGTGAACATCGAGCACCTGGCCCGCACCGTCATGGTCCGCGGCGGCCAGGCCTACCCGGACACCTGCGTCGGCACCGACTCGCACACCACCATGGTCAACGGCCTGGGCGTGCTGGGCTGGGGCGTCGGCGGCATCGAGGCCGAGGCCGCCATGCTCGGCCAGCCGGTCTCCATGCTGATCCCGCGCGTGGTCGGCTTCAAGCTGACCGGCGAGCTGCCGGCCGGCACCACCGCCACCGACCTGGTGCTCACCATCACCGAGATGCTGCGCAAGCACGGTGTGGTCGGCAAGTTCGTCGAGTTCTACGGTGACGGCATCGGCTCCATCCCGCTGGCCAACCGCGCCACCATCGGCAACATGTCGCCGGAGTTCGGCTCGACCTGCGCGATCTTCCCGATCGACGCCGAGACCATCAACTACCTGCGCCTGACCGGCCGTGACGAGCAGCAGCTCGCCCTGGTCGAGGCCTACGCCAAGGAGCAGGGCCTCTGGCACAACCCGGCGCACGAGCCGGTCTACTCGGAGTACCTGGAGCTGGACGTCTCCACCGTCGTCCCGTCGATCTCCGGCCCGAAGCGCCCGCAGGACCGCGTGGTCCTGGCCGAGGCCGCCGAGAAGTTCGCCGAGGCGCTGCCGACCTACTCCGCCGAGGCCTCGAAGCCGACCGCCGTCACCGCCCCCGACGGCTCGACCTACGAGATCGACAACGGCGCGGTCGTGATCGCCTCGATCACCTCCTGCACCAACACCTCCAACCCCTCCGTCATGCTGGGCGCCGCCCTGCTGGCGAAGAAGGCCGTGGAGAAGGGCCTGCACGTCAAGCCCTGGGTCAAGACCACCCTGGCGCCCGGCTCCAAGGTCGTCATGGACTACTACGAGAAGGCCGGCCTGCTCCCGTACATGGAGAAGCTGGGCTTCAACCTGGTCGGCTACGGCTGCGTCACCTGCATCGGCAACTCGGGCCCGCTGCCCGAGGAGGTCTCGGCCGCCGTCAACGAGTCCGACCTCGCGGTCGTCTCGGTGCTCTCCGGCAACCGCAACTTCGAGGGCCGGATCAACCCCGACGTCAAGATGAACTACCTGGCCTCCCCGCCGCTGGTGGTCGCCTACGCCCTCGCCGGCAACATGAACGTCGACATCACCAAGGACGCCCTGGGCCAGGACGCCGACGGCAACGACGTCTTCCTCGCCGACATCTGGCCGTCGGAGCAGGAGGTCGCGGACACCGTGGCCGCCTCCATCGACGAGGCGATGTTCGACAAGGGCTACCAGGACGTCTTCGCCGGCGACCACCGCTGGCAGTCGCTCCCGGTCCCGACCGGCAACACCTTCGAGTGGGACGCCGAGTCCACCTACGTCCGCAAGCCCCCGTACTTCGAGGGCATGGCCAAGACCCCGAGCCCGGTGACCGACATCGCCGGTGCCCGCGTCCTGGCCAAGCTGGGCGACTCGGTCACCACCGACCACATCTCCCCGGCCGGCAACATCAAGCCGGGCACCCCGGCGGCGCAGTACCTGACCGCCAACGGCGTCGAGAAGCGTGACTTCAACTCCTACGGCTCGCGCCGTGGCAACCACGAGGTCATGATCCGCGGCACCTTCGCCAACATCCGTCTGCGCAACCAGATCGCGCCGGGCACCGAGGGCGGCTACACCCGCGACTTCACCCAGGCCGACGCGCCGGTGTCGTTCATCTACGACGCCTCGCAGAACTACCAGGCCGCCGGCATCCCGCTGGTCGTCCTGGCCGGCAAGGAGTACGGCTCCGGCTCGTCCCGCGACTGGGCCGCCAAGGGCACCGCGCTGCTCGGCGTCAAGGCCGTCATCGCCGAGTCCTACGAGCGCATCCACCGCTCGAACCTGATCGGCATGGGCGTCCTGCCGCTGCAGTTCCCGGAGGGCGAGAACGCCGAGTCCCTCGGCCTGACCGGCGAGGAGACCTTCTCCATCGCCGGCGTGACCGAGCTCAACGAGGGCCGCACCCCGAAGACCGTCAAGGTCAAGGCCGGCGACAAGGAGTTCGACGCGGTCGTCCGCATCGACACCCCCGGTGAGGCGGACTACTACCGCAACGGCGGCATCCTGCAGTACGTGCTGCGCTCGCTGATCGGCTGAGTCCCGGCGCAGGCCTGAGGGGGCCGGACCGCACTTCGCGGTCCGGCCCCCTTTTGCATGCTGCACCGACCGGGCCCGTCCTCTTGTGCGGTGAACGGCAGATGGACTAAACCTCTCTCTCATCTGGTCCAGACCATTTGACGTCGCTTCAGAGAACAGGTCCGGTATGCCCACTCGCGCCTCAGCCCTGCTCGCCGCCGCCACCGTCGCCGCGCTGCTCGCCGCCCCCGCCACCGCCAACGCCGCCGACGGACGGCACGGCCCGAAGCTGAAGGGCCAGCGGGTCGGCTACTTCACCCAGTGGGGCGCCGACAGCTCCGCCAAGCGGGTCCAGGAGTCCGGCCAGGCGGCCAAGCTCACCGTCATCAACTACGCGTTCGGCAACGTCTCCGCCGACGGCACCTGCTTCGAGAGCAACGAGGCCGACCAGGGCGACGCCCGCAACGACTACCAGCGCCCCTTCTCCGCGACCGAGTCGGTGGACGGCGTGGCAGACGCGCCGGGCCAGAAGCTGAAGGGCCACTTCAACCAGCTGCGCAAGCTCAAGGCGAAGAACCCCCAGCTGCGCACGGTCATCTCGCTGGGCGGCTGGACCTGGTCCAAGTACTTCTCCGACGCGGCCGCCACCGACCAGGCCCGCAAGAAGTTCGTCTCCTCCTGCATCGACCTCTACCTCAAGGGCGACCTGCCGGTCCTGGCCGACTCCCCGGAGGGCGGCAAGGGCGCGGCCGCCGGCGTCTTCGACGGCATCGACATCGACTGGGAGTACCCGGGCGGCGGCGGCGACGCGGGCAACGTGGTCCGCCCCGAGGACGGGCGCAACTTCACCCTGCTGATGCGGGAGTTCCGCGACCAGCTGGACGCGCTGAGCGGCAAGAAGGGCAAACGCTACCTGCTGACCGCCGCCGTGGCCGCCAACGAGACCGTCGCCGACCGGCTCGAACTGCCCGAGCTGAGCGAGTCGGTGGACTGGCTGAACGTGATGACCTACGACCTGCACGGCCCGTGGGAGGGCAAGGGCCCGGCCAACCACCAGGCCAACCTGTACTCCGACCCGGCCGACCCGGACCCGCGCCGGCGCAGCGCCGACACGGCCGTCACCCACTACCAGGAGCGCGGCCTGCCCTCCGAGCAGCTCGTCCTCGGGGCCCCGCTGTACGGCCACGGCTGGACCGGCGTCGCCCCCGGCAAGCGCGGCGGCCTCTTCCAGAGCGCCACCGCGGCCGCGCCCGACCACTCCTACCAGGAGATCAACGCGCTGCCGGGCAAGGTCTACGTGGACCGCGACCACGGCGCGTCCTGGAAGTACGACGGCACCACCTTCTACAGCTACGACACCGCCGAGGTGCTCACCCAGAAGGCGCGGTACACGCGCTGGAACGACCTGGCCGGCGTGATGGTCTGGTCGCTGGACGGCGACGACGCCCAGGGCAGCGCGATCGCCGCGCTGGACCGCGGCCTGCGCCGCGACTGACCGTTCCCCCGCCCCGCGCCCAGGGCCCGCCGCGGACGCACCCGCGGCGGGCCCTGCCGCACCGCCGGT
>NZ_JAHSQD010000545.1 GCF_020103755.1 Streptomyces sp. LS1784 | reverse complement strand
GAGGGCTCCGCCGGGCCCGTCGAGCCGCCCGAGCCGAGGTAGGAGGCAGGCCGTGGACCGCCCCGGGAACGGTGGGCCGCCAGGCCGGGAGCAGACCAGGCGGCTGGCGCTGCCGGGCAGCGCCGGCGCGGTGCAGCGCAGCCGCGAGTTCAGCCGGCGAGCGCTGGTGTCCTGGCACTGGCTGCCGACCGCCGACGCGGACCGGCGGGCCGCGGCCGAGGACGTCCTGCTGATGGTCTCCGAGCTGGTCACCAACGCCTGTCTGCACGCACCCGGCGGCCCGTACGAGCTGCGGCTGCACTGGGACGGTGCCCGGCTGCGGGTCGAGGTCGCGGACGCCAGCCCCGTCCAGCCGCGGCTGCGCCCGTTCGGCGGTGCGGGACGGCCGGGCGGGCACGGGCTGCGGGTGGTGAACCGGCTGGCCCGCGCCTGGGGCTCGCAGCCCGAGGGCGTGGGG
This sequence comes from Streptomyces sp. LS1784, assembly GCF_020103755.1. Lineage (GTDB taxonomy): Bacteria > Actinomycetota > Actinomycetes > Streptomycetales > Streptomycetaceae > Kitasatospora. Next base: position 5,024 of record NZ_JAHSQD010000545.1, on the reverse strand, counting down.
AAGCTGGTCTGGCTGGAGGTGTCGCGCCCGCCGGCCCTGACGGCGGCCGGTGTGGACGGGGCGCCGGACCGGCCGGCTGGTCGGCGTCCTTCCCGGCCCGAGGGGTTTCCGGTGCGCCGCAGTGGATAGCCGCATGGGCGTGAGCGTCGGCACCGGTCGGTGCGGGATCCGGACCGAGCGAGAGGAGCCCGCAGCCATGACGCAGCGCCCGTCGAATTCCGGGAACCCGGCCCCGGGCCGGGCCGAGGGGCTCACCGTCGAGATCCGGCCGTGGGCCCTGGGCACCGTGCTGGTACTGCGCGGTGATCTGGACCTCGACTCGATCGCCGACCTGCGGGAGGCGCTCGACCGGGCCTTCGCCGAGCCCGCCACCGTGATCGTGGTGGACTGCGCCGGGCTGGAGTTCTGCGACTCCACCGGGCTCAACGCCCTGCTGCGGGCCAAGGCCCGGGCAGCCGTGGACGGCAGCCGGATCGAACTGGCCCGGCCCCGGCCGCTGATCCTGCGGATGCTCGAACTCACCGGTGCCGTCGACGCCTTCCCGATCCACGAGACCTTGCCGCTCTGAGGCCCGCGCCGGCCGCCCGGCCCCGCGTGCGAACCGCCCCGCGTGTCACCCCCGGCCCGCGGTGGCACAGTGGGAGCAGGGCGGCGGCCCGCCGCCCTCGGGGCCGAGGTGCCCGGACGGAGCACCCCGGCCGTGCGAGCGATCCGGACGGTGGACGGATGGACGAGCAGCCGGTACCCGCAGCCCCCGCGGCCGATCCGGCCGAGCAGGCGCTGCGGCAGTTGCTCGCCGGGCTGACGGCCGTGCGCGACGGGGACTTCCGCACCCGACTCGCCCCGGACCGGCCGGGGGTGCTGGGGGAGATCGCCGTGGTCTTCAACGGCATGGCCGACCAGTTGGCCCGAATGACCTCCGAGGTGACCAGGGTGGCCCGGGAGGTCGGCAGCGAGGGCCGGCTCGGCGGGCAGGCCCAGGTGCCGGGCGCCGCCGGGACGTGGCGCGATCTGACCGACTCGGTGAACGCGATGGCGGGCAACCTGACCTGGCAGGTGCGCAACATCGCCCAGGTCACCATGGCAGTGGCCCGCGGCGACCTCACCCAGAAGATCGACGTGGACGCGCGCGGCGAGATCCTGGAACTCAAGAGCACCGTCAACACCATGGTGGACACCCTGTCCTCGTTCGCGGACGAGGTGACCAGGGTGGCCCGGGAGGTCGGCAGCGAGGGCCGGCTCGGCGGTCAGGCCCAGGTGCCGGGCGTCGCCGGGACGTGGCGCGATCTGACCGACTCGGTGAACGCGATGGCGGGCAACCTGACCTGGCAGGTGCGCAACATCGCCCAGGTGGCGACCGCCGTGGCCGAGGGGGACCTCACCCAGAAGATCTCGGTCGCCGCGCGCGGGGAGATCCTGGAACTCAAGACGACCATCAACACCATGGTCGACCAGCTGTCCTCGTTCGCCGCCGAGGTCACCCGGGTCGCGCGCGAGGTCGGTACCGAGGGACGGCTGGGCGGCCAGGCGGACGTCCGGGACGTCTCCGGCACGTGGAAGTCGCTCACCGAGTCCGTCAACGTCATGGCCGACAACCTCACCGCCCAGGTCCGCTCGATCGCCGAGGTGACCACCGCCGTCGCGGAGGGCGACCTGACCCAGAAGATCCGGGTCGACGCGCGCGGCGAGATCCTGGAGCTGAAGGAGACCATCAACACGATGGTCGACCAGCTGTCCTCGTTCGCGGACGAGGTGACCAGGGTGGCACGGGAGGTCGGCACCGCCGGGAACCTGGGCGGGCAGGCCACCGTCCGGGGCGTCTCCGGGACGTGGAAGGACCTCACCGACAACGTCAACGTGATGGCCTCCAACCTGACCGGCCAGGTCCGCTCGATGTCCGAGGTGGCGACGGCGGTGGCCCGCGGCGACCTGTCGCGGAAGATCACCGTCGAGGCCAAGGGCGAGGTCGCGGCCCTCGCCGACGCGATCAACACCATGGTGGACACCCTGTCCTCGTTCGCGGACGAGGTGACCAGGGTGGCCCGGGAGGTCGGCACCGAGGGCATCCTGGGCGGGCAGGCCACGGTCCGGGGCGTCTCCGGGACGTGGAAGGACCTCACCGACAACGTCAACTTCATGGCGCACAACCTGACCAGCCAGGTGCGCAACATCGCCCAGGTCACCACCGCCGTCGCCGAGGGCGACCTGACCCGCAAGATCGACGTGGACGCGCGCGGGGAGATCCTGGAGCTGAAGACCACCGTCAACACCATGGTGGACACCCTGTCCTCGTTCGCCGCCGAGGTGACCCGGGTGGCCCGGGAGGTCGGCAGCGAGGGCCGGCTCGGCGGGCAGGCCCGGGTGGAGGGCGTCTCCGGCACCTGGAAGCGGCTCACCGAGAACGTCAACGAGCTGGCCGGCAACCTGACCCGGCAGGTCCGGGCGATCGCCGAGGTCACCAGCGCCGTCGCGGCCGGCGACCTGACCCGCTCGATCAGCGTGGACGCCTCCGGCGAGGTCGCCGACCTCAAGGACAACATCAACGCGATGGTCGGATCGCTGCGCGCGAGCACCCTGGCCAACCAGGAGCAGGACTGGCTCAAGACCAACCTGGCCCGCTTCTCCGCCGCGATCCAGGGCCGGCGGGACATCCGCGCCGTCGCCGAGATGATCACCGACGAGCTGACCCCGCTGGTCGGCGCCCAGTACGGCGCGTTCTTCCTCGCCGAGGAGGGCACGGACGAGACCGAACTGGTCCTGATCAGTGCCTATGGCAGGCCGGCCGGGGAGCAACGGCGGCTGCGGCTGGGGGAGTCCCTGGTCGGCCAGGCCGCCCGCACCCGGCGGACCGTGGCCGTGGACGGTCTGCCGCCCGGCTACGCCACCGTCTCCTCCGCCGCGGGCAGCGGTGACGCCCGCTCGGTGGTCATCCTGCCGATCGCCCTGGAGGAGTGGCTGATCGGCGTGATGGAGTTCGCCTCCGTCCGCCCGTTCGCCGAAGTGCACCGCGACTTCCTGGCCCAGTTCGCCGAGGCCTGCGGGGCCAACCTCGGCAACCTGCTGGCCAACGCCCGCACCGACGAGCTGCTGGGCGAGTCCCAGCGGCTCACCGCCGAACTCCAGGCCCGCTCCGAGGAGTTGCAGGAAGGTCAGGAGGAACTGAGGCGGTCCAACGCCGAGTTGGAGGATAAGGCCGCGCTGCTCGCCCAGCGCAACCGGGACATCGAGGCGAAGAACCTGGAGATCGAGCAGGGGCGCGAGGAACTGGAGGAACGGGCAAGGGAGTTGACCCGCACCTCGATGTACAAGTCGGAGTTCCTGGCCAACATGAGCCACGAGCTGCGCACCCCGCTGAACAGCCTGCTCATCCTGGCCCAGCTGCTCGCCGAGAACAACAGCGGGAACCTCACCCCCAAGCAGGTCGAGTACGCGGGTGTGATCCACTCGGCCGGCACCGACCTGCTCCAGCTCATCAACGACATCCTCGACCTCTCCAAGGTGGAGGCCGGGAAGATGGACCTGGCCATCGAACCGTTCGCGGTGCGCGAGCTGCTGGAGTACGTGGAGTCCGGCTTCCGGCCGCTGGCCGACCAGAAGGGGCTCGCCTTCGAGATGTCCGTCGACCGGGCCGTGCCGGAGCGGATCGTCACCGACCAGGCCCGGCTGCGCCAGGTGCTGCGCAACCTGCTGTCCAACGCCGTCAAGTTCACCGACACCGGCCGGGTCGAGCTGCGGATCGAACGCGTCGAGGAGGCGGAACTGCCGTCCGGACTCGGCCGGGCGCACGCCGCGGTGGCCTTCCACGTGGACGACACCGGGATCGGCATCGACCCGGCCCACCTGGACACCATCTTCGGCGCCTTCCAGCAGGCCGACGGCTCCACCGCGCGGCGCTACGGCGGCACCGGCCTCGGGCTGTCGATCAGCCGGGAGCTCGCCCGGCTGCTCGGCGGCACCATCACCGTCCGCTCGGCGGCGGGGCAGGGCAGCCGGTTCACCCTGTACCTGCCGCTGGGCGAGCAGGTGGCGGAGGGCGGTGCCGAGCCGCGGGTCCTGGTGGTGGAGCCGGAGCCGCCGGGGCTGCTCACCCAGCTCGCCCGGGCGGCGGTCGGGGAGATGGAGGCTTCGTCGGGAGGCTCCCCGGACGGAGGCTCGGGAGCTTCACCGGAGGGCGGTCCTGCGTCGCCCGTGCGGATCCACGGGGTGGACGACGAGGCGGGGCTGCGGGCCGCGCTCACGGGTGGGCCGTACCGGTGCGTCCTGCTGGACCTGGTCGGCTCCGCGGACCTCGCGCCGCTGCTCGGGGAGCTCCCGGCGGAGGGCCCGCCGGTGCTGGGGTACGGGGGCGGCGGCCCGCCGCCCGGGGGCGTGGAGCAGGTCGGCGGACTGGACGAGCTGCGGGTGCGGGTGATCCGGGCGCTCGGAGGCGAGAGTCCCCCGGCGGCCGGGCCGGCCGCCGCGGGCCCGGCCGTGGCGGGACCGTCCGCCGGGCGGACCGTGCTGATCGTCGACGACGACATCCGCAACGTCTTCGCGCTCACCGCGGCCCTGGAACAGCACGGACTGACCGTCCTGCACGCCTCCGACGGCCGCGCCGGGATCGACCTGCTGCGCGCCCACCCGGAGACCGACCTGGTGCTGATGGACGTCATGATGCCCGGAATGGACGGCTACGCGGCCATCGCGGCGATCCGGGCCGACGCGCGCTTCGAGCGGCTGCCGGTCATCGTCGTCACCGCCAAGGCCATGCCCGGAGACCGGGACCGCAGCCTGGCGGCCGGGGCCGACGACCACGTCACCAAACCGGTCGACACCGGCCGGCTGCTGGAACGGATGCGGGACTGGCTGGACACGTGATGACCTCTCTTCGGCACGGCGGCGATGCGGCCCGGGGTGCGGACACCGCGACCCGGCTCCGGGGTAGGCCGTGACCGGCGGGCAGGAGTCCGCGGAACGCACGGCCCGGGCCCTGGCCGAGGCCGTCCGCCGCCTCCAGGCGGCCGCCGCCCGGGCGCACGCCGAGG
>NZ_JAHSQD010000544.1 GCF_020103755.1 Streptomyces sp. LS1784 | reverse complement strand
CGCCGGCCGCCCGACCCCGGGCAAGGCATCCGTCACTGCCGCGCCCGCCGGGGACCGGCAGGCCGCGATCGGCAGTCCGGGCAAGGACGGTGGCGCCGTCACGGCGGCGACGAAGAACCTCCAGCTGACGGCCTACGACCCGGCGGGCGGAACAGCGGTGCTGTCCGCGGTGGGGCCGGCGGCCACGGCTTCGGCCTCCGCCCCTGCCTCCGCCCCTGCCTCCGCCCCTGCCTCCGCCCCTGCCTCCGCCTCTGCTGCCGCCGCCTCGCCGAGTGCCGTGCCCACGGCGGCCACTGCCGCCGTCCAGCCCGGGCAGCTGATCGCCAGCCCGCCCACCGCCGCAGCACCGCAGGGCGCGCTGGTCGCCGTCACCGGCGTCCGCCCCGGCGCGGGCAACACGCTCGCCCTGACCACCCGTCCGGCCACCCTGGCCGAACTCCTCGGCGGCACCGAGGCCGACGGCAACGTCCCCGTCGACCCGCACGGCATCACGGTGACCCCGCTGGTCAAGGACCTCAAGGCGACCGCCGGCCTGACCGGCGACGGCGTGCAGGCCGATGCCTCCGGCACCCTGGAGGTGAACCTCAAGGCCCCCGTCCCGCTGCCCGGCGGCGCGAGCCTCGACGCGTCCGGCTCGCTCCAGCTCCACCCCGCCGTCCACTTCGCCTACCACGGCGCGGCGGCCGGCAGCCCGCGTACCGCCTCGATCGGCTTCGACCTCGGCGCCCACGCCCAGTGGAAGGTCACCGGCGACGCGGCCCGCAGCACCGGCGCGGCACCCGTCAGGGTGCCCTTCGCCAAGTTGCAGGCCAGCCCGGTGCTGACCGTCGCCGGCCTGCCCGTGGTCGTCAACCTCGGCCTCACCTGCTACCTGGAGGTCAGCGCCGACGGCCAGGTCCACCTGGAGGCGGAGCAGGACGCCACCGGCACCTGGGCGGTGCGCGCCGACTACACCGGCGGCAAGGGCTGGACCCCGGTCACGAACGCCGAGACCAAGGTCACCCCGGTGCACGTGCGGCTCAACGGCAAGGCGGGCGTGCGGGCCGCGCTCGGCGCCGAGATCAGCCTCGGCCTGTACGACACCGTCGGCGTGGAGACCACCGTCGCCCCCTACCTGCGCGCCCAGGCCGAGGGCTCGCTGACCGTCGACTCCTCCGGCAACCCTCCGCAGGTGCAGGGCAGTTGGTCGCTGGTCGGCGGCGTCGACCTGAGCGGCTCGCTGCTCGCCCACCTGAAGGTCTTCGGCACCCCGATCATCGAGGGCAAGCTGCCGTTGCCGCCGTTCCACCGGGAGTGGCCGCTGCTCGCGGGCTCGGCGGCGCTGCCGTCACCGCAGCACAGCTGATTCCTCGCCATCCTGTGGGCCCCTCGGCGGAGTCATCCGGCCGAGGGGCCCTCGTCGTGGGCAGGCCCGGACGGGCGCAAGGGGGAGCGGGGCGGGGAACGGACGCCGGGTGCTCGGTGGCGTGGCCGCCCTGGACCGGCCGCAAGCGCTACTGCTCCCAGCGCTGCGCCAACCGCGACGCCGTGCGGCGCGACCGGCGAGCGGCCCGGCCCGCGCCTGACGTGGGCGGTGGATCGTGTACGGGACCGGCTGGATAGCATCGCCCGGTGATCACTTCCAGCGCCCGCACCACGGTCTTCGACATCGACGGCACGCTCTGCTTCGACGGGCGGACGATCGACAGCCGGATCCTCGCCGCCCTCGACGCCTGTGAGCGCGCCGGCCACCAGCTGGTCTTCGCCTCCGCCCGGCCGGTCCGCGACCTCCTGCCCGTCCTCGACGGGGCCTTCCCCACCGCCACGCTGATCGGCGGGAACGGCAGCCTGGTCTCCGTCGACGGCCAGGTGCGGGCGCGGGCCGCGTTCGAGGCCGGTGAACTCGGCCGGCTGCTGGCCGAGGCCGAGCGGTTCCGGGCGGGCTACCTCGCCGACGGGCCGTGGGACTACGCCTACACCGGACCGGCCGACCACCCCATCCGGGGCCGGGTCGACCAGGGCGGCCTGGCCCGCCGGGTGGAGCTCGCCGAGCTCCCCGCCGTCGTCAAGTTCCTGGTGGTCGACGCGACCGACCCGGCGGCCCTCGCCGAGGCCGGCCGCGGGCTCGGGATGACCGTCAACCACCACCTCGACGAGGCGATCATCGACTTCGCCCCGGGCACCACGAACAAGTGGGAGGCGCTGACCTCGCTGGGGATCGACGCGTACAACGCCTTCGGCAACGACATCAACGACCTCGACCTGCTGCGCAACGCGCGGCACTCGGTCCGGGTCGGCACCCACCCGGGCCTGGACGGCGTCGCCCGCGTCACCGTCGCCGCCGAACCGGAGGCCGTCGCCGCCGAGATCTCCCGGCTGGCCGAGGCGCCCGGCCGGTAGCCGCCGGGCGCCGCGACCGTTCGCGTCAGGCCGAGGCGGCAGCCGAGGTGGTGGCCGACTCGGCGGCCGGGCGGCCGAGGTGGCGGGCGAGGAAGCGGACCGCGCTGTCGGCCTCGAAGCGGGGCAGATCCTTGTGCCGGCCCGCGTTGGCGTGCAGCGTCTTCTCCGTCGAGGCGAAGGCGTCGAACAGCACCAGGCCGGCCTCGCGCGGGATGTGCTCGTCGTCCCACTGGAGGTCGAACTCGACCGGGACGGTGATCCGCTTCGCGTGCTCGACCAGGACGTCCGGCCAGTGCTGGCCGAACACCGCGGCCATGTTGAGGCCGAAGTAGCCGACCGGCCCGTCGGTGCCGATCTCCGGAAGCTGCTGGAGCGCGTCCAGCGCCGCCCGCCACTCGGGCACGGCGAGCTCCGCCAGGTGCGCGTTGTAGCGCACCACGATCGGCCCCTCCGGCTCGCCGGCCGCCCGCGCCCGGTACAGCTCGGCGATCTCCGCCTCGTCGTGCGCGGCCGGTCGCCGTGTCCGGGCGCGTCGAGCACGGCGACGTGGAAGCCGCAGCCGGCCACCAGGAGCCGCGCCCGGCCCGACATGGCCGGGTGCTTCTTGTGGTTGCCGCCGCCGTGCCCCATCAGCACCAGCGGCGCACGACCGGTGCCGCCGGCGGAGGATGCGCCGGAGGTGGGGGACCAGAGCACACCAGCCCGGTCACCGCCCCGCCAAGCGGTTTTCCGACGCCTGGTCAGAGCATGGGACAGTCAGGGGGACGACTGCCGTCCGGCCTTGGGGGGAACATGTCCGCGCCCACCGATCCGGTGCCGAGCCACCGGGCGATCGAGAACCTGATCGCGCGCTACGCCGAACTCGTGGACGACGGCGACTTCGCGGGGCTCGGCGCCCTGTTCGCCGACGCCACCTTCGTCGGCAGCGGCGCACCGCTGCACGGGGGCGAGGCCGTCGAGGCGATGTTCCGGGAAACGTTGATCGTGTACGCCGACGGGACGCCGCGGACCCAGCACGTCACCGGCAACGTGGCCGTCGAGGTCGACGAGCGGGCGGGGACGGCGGTCGCACGCTCGTACGTCACCGTGCTGCAGGCGCTGCCCGAGCTGCCGCTGCAGGCCGTCGCCGCCGGCCGGTACCACGACCGCTTCGCGCGCGGGGAGGACGGGCGGTGGCGGTTCGTGGAACGGCGGGTGCGGATCACCCTGGTCGGCGACGTGAGCCGCCACCTGCGGCGGTAGGGTGCGCCGACCGGGCCGGGGAGACGGCCGGGCCGGGGAGGGGCGGGGCAGTGGTGCGGGAGCTGTTGGCGGGTGCGGCGCGGGCCGCGCTGGGCGGCGGGCGGCGGCTGGAAGCGGCCCAGCGGCTGGCGGGCGGCAGCAAGAAGGGCGTGTACCGGCTGCTGATGGACGACGGGACGACGGCGATCGCCTATCGCTGGGACCGGTCCGAGAACTACTGGCCGGCGGCCGAGGGGGACGAGGACCTCGCCGACCCGTTCTCGCCCGGCCTCGGGTTCGACCTGTTCGAGGCCGCGCACGCACGGCTGGACGCGCTCGGCGTCCGGGTGCCGGCGATCCGGTTCGTCGAGCGAGCCGGGAGCCGTGACGGCGGCGGTGCTCCGGGCACGGCCGATCTCGCGATCGTCGAGGACGTTCCCGGCGAGAGCCTGGAGAGGCTGCTCGCCCGCGACCCGCGCGCCGCCGCCCCGGTGCTGGCCCGGCTCGGCGAGGCGCTGGGGGCCATGCGCGGCCACCGCGCGTCCGGCTACGGGAAGGTGGCGGTGGTCGACGGGGGAGGAGCCTCGCACGGTCCGTCGTGCGAGGGCGTCGTCCTGGACCGCGCGCTGCGCGACCTCGCGGAGGCGGCAGCGCGCGATCCCCGGATCGCGGGAGCCCGGGAGCGGTTCGCCGAACGGCTGCGGGGCCTGGCGGCGGCGGTGCGGCCGCGCGCGGAGTACGTGGTGGTGCACGGCGAACTGGGGCCCGACCACGTGCTGGTGGACGCGGACGGCCGCCCGGTGCTGATCGACATCGAGGGCGCGATGTACTTCGACGTCGAGTGGGAGCACGTCTTCCTGCGGATCCGCCTGCACGAGGCCGACTACCGGTCTCTGGCGGCCGACGCGCTGGACGAGGACCGGCTCGCCCTCTACGCGCTGGCGCAACGCCTCTCGCTGACGGCAGGCCCGCTCCGACTGCTCGACGGGGACTTCCCGGTACGGGAGGCCATGGCCGGCATCGCCGAGCACAACCTGCGGCAGGCCCTGCACCTGGTCGGCGACTGACCGCCGTCGGAGCCGGACCCCGGCCGGCCGCCCGCGCGCCGGCCGCCGGTCACCCGGTGAGCTGGGCCCGGAAGACGGCGCTGTTGAAGTACGCCCTGGCCTCCCGGATGAGACCGGTGTCGTCCAGCTCGTAGACGTTGATGCCGGACCAGTTGACCGGCTTGCCGTCCAGGGCGACGGCGGCGCCGCGCCAGGAGACCGCGACGTGGCTGCCGACGGTGTGTGCCTCCAGGGGCGTCAGCCCGAGGAACGGACGGAAGCCGGGCAGGACGGAGGCGATGAAGCCGTGGATCGCGGCGCGCCCGGTGATCGGCGGCGTGCCGACGGGGTCGTGGAAGACGCCGTCCTCGGCGAAGGCCTTCGCCCAGGTGTCGGCGTCGCCTTCCTGGGAGGCGCGGAAGAACTGGAGGACGGCGGGCGGCATGGCCGGGAACGTCATGGAAGATCCTTTGGGTCGTGGTGACGTGACGTGGCGACTTGATGAAGTGATGACGCGGTGGTGTGGTCACTTGGCGACTTCGTGACCCGGGAACCCGGGAACCCGGGTGTTCGGGGACTCAGCGGCCGACCCCGGCCCGCAGAGCGGTCAGGGCGGCGACCGCGGCGAGCGCGATGAGGCCGCACACCCCCGGCCAGCCGAGCTGGCCGTGGAGCCGGATGCCGAGCCAGGAGCCGGCGCTGCCGCCGAGGAACGAGCAGGTCATGTAGGCGGTGTTCAGCCGGCTGCGGGCCTCCGGGCGCAGCGCGAAGATGCGGGCCTGGTTGGCGACCTGGCTGCACTGCACCGCCACGTCCAGCAGCAGGAGGCCGGCGGCCAGCGCGACCAGGCCCGGTGCGCCGCCCGCGCTGCCCGC
>NZ_JAHSQD010000543.1 GCF_020103755.1 Streptomyces sp. LS1784 | reverse complement strand
ACCTGCCACAACGCCCGTTGCTCACCGGCAGCAGCGGCCGGAGCCGCTCCCATTGACTGTCAGTCAGATCACCCCTACTCCCCATAGTCGTATCAACGACTCAACTGATCGGCAGGACACGGCCTAGAGGGCCCGTCCGGCTCTGATCCACCGTCAGAAAGATCATTGCTCTGATCCGCCCCCGTATTCCATACTGAGTGCCGCCGCCGGAAATCCTGGCGGTGTTCAGGGGGTAGTCATGCGTATTGCTCGTAAGGCAGGCGTCGCGCTGACCAGTCTCGTGATGGCCGGGGGCCTCGCCACCGCGACATCCGGCTCGGCTTCCGCCGCGACGGACGAGATCTGCACGTACCCGTCCGCCGATGTCTACAACGACGCCGGCAAGTGGGCCGGCGGCGCCCAGTGGAGTGCGAACCCCGGCTGTGGCGTGACGGGAGACACCCTCGGCGCCTTCGACGCCACCGCCGACGGATATGGCGTCGTCGCCCATCTGAGCGCGCCCGACGGCAGCATCCCCGAACGTGTGGTCAGCACCTCCGGCCACAATTCGCCTTACACCGCGTGGAAGAGCGGCAACCTGCCTGAGGGCCATCAGTACATCATGTGGGCCTGCCTGACGAAGGGCGGCGTCACGTCCCACTGCTCGAAGACCAAGATCGTGACCTCCTGACGCTCGCGTCCGATGACGGCTTACGTCTGACGGGTCGCGTCTCCCTCCCCGGCTCCAGCGTCCTGTACGCCCTCGGGGACGTGCCGGGGTCGATCACGGCCATGCAGCAGTCCCAGCGGCTGCGCCCCCCGACGGAGAAGCAGGGGCGAGCGCACGCCAACGGTGTCCTGGCGCAGCGGCAGTTGGAGGTCGGGCACGTCGAACGGGCGACCGCAACGTGGCATGACTTCCTGGACGACTACGAGACCTTGTCGTCGGCTCGGGCCGACGACCACTTCCACCAGATGATGGCCGGGATCCGGCCCCACACCGGCAACGCTCGTGTCCGCGAACTGGACGAGAGCGCCCGCACGTTGGCCGCGATGAAGGCCTAGCGGGAGACAAGCCGGGGGCGTATCCACGCTGGAGCGCCCCCGGAAGCGCGCCCCTCCGTGCTGTTCCGGCCGGCCTGGCGCTGCGCCAGTCCGGGCCCGGACCGGTAGGTCGTCGCTCGTACCGGTGACAAGACCGCTGCGGCTGGTGCTGGCGGCCCGCGGCGTGGGGTACCGGGGCCCGTCTGGGCCCCGGCCGGCTGCGGACCACACTGGCCGGCAACGCCGAGCCCTTCTCCCGATTCGTAGTCAGCGCCGCTGAACGCTGAAGCCGCTGTCGTGGAGCGCAGCATTCCACTGGTCCCGGTCGAACCACTCGGTGATGTCAGGGGACAGCGCCGTGATCTGCTTCATCCGGTCATTCCAGTCATGACCGAAGGGTCCGCGGCTGCCCTCACACCCGTCACATCCGTCCTCACCGTGGATGTGGCCAGCCATCCACGCGTTGACCGCTACGTTGATGATCACCGCGTACAGGTCGCCACCGGTCTGTACGAGGGAATCCGGCACGCCGGCCAGGATGAGGGCAAGTTCTGGGTTGTCGACCGGAGGCATCGGCGCCACGCCGACTCCGCCCTTGTCGTCTGGGTGAACGCGGAAGCGGACGCCGGCGACCGTTGGGGGCCGCCGACGTCCACACTGCGCCGCGTCCGTTACCGGGCGCGCGGCTCGTCACTCGTTGCGCAGGGCCTCCGCAATAGTGAGCCGTGCCGTGGCACGGGCCGGGAGGTAGGCGCCGAGCACCGCGATCACCACGCCGGCGAGGCAGAGCAGGGCGATCCCGGGCGCATGCCAGACGTTCATGAGCCGCTCGGGGATGTCGATCTGCGCCGCACTGGTGGTCAGCGGCACGATCACGCGGTGGGCCAGGATTCCCAGCGGGATGCCGACCAGCCCGCCGACCAGCCCCAGCGCCGCCATGGAGGTCACCATCATCACGACGACCTGACGTGGCGTCATGCCGATCGACTTCAGCATACCCAGGTTGCGCCGGCGCTCCCGGGCGTTCAGTACGACGGTGTTGAAGACCCCGAGTGCCGCCACGATGCCCAGTACCAGGGTCAGGACCGTGGACAGGCTGCTGACGACCGTCGGGTACGCGAACGTGTCGGTGCCCTCCGTCGCCGTGAGCCCCGGGTCGGCCGCCTGGACGGCGTTCATGTAGGCCGCGGCGTCGGTGCCCTCGGCGAGCTGGACGAGGTACTGGTTCCGGAACATGGTCAGGTTGTTCGCCGACACCGGCTCGATGGACTTCAGCTCGGAGTAGAGCGCGTCCTGGAGCACGCCCATCACGGTGCCGACCACGGTGACCGTGGCCTGCTTGCCGGCCACCTCGAGCGTGATGCGGTCACCGACGGCCAGACCGAGCTTGTGCAGGTAGCCCGACGAGAGGACGGCCTCCCCGGGGCCGTTCAGCCAGCGCCCCTCGGCGAGCTCGCCCTGGAAGCCGAGCGTCGAATAGTCCCCCCGGAAGAAGTCACCGAAGGCGACCTGCCGGTTCCCGACGACGGTGATGGGGGCCATCGCGTCGAGGGTCAGGTGCTGGGTGCCGGGCTGGGAGTGCAGCAGCGACTCGATCTGCGCGTCGCTCAGCTTCGTCGGAGTCCCCTCCCGCGGATCGACCGAGCCCACCTGGACCTGGTAGGCCCCGGTGCGGAGCACGGCGTCCCCGTACTGGGTGACACTGTCGGTCATACCGGTCGCGAACGTCGTGGTGGTCACCCCGAGGATGATGGCCGCCAGCGTCAGCGCGGTGCGGCCGGGCCGGGCGAACGGCAGGCCCAGGCCCAGACTGACCGCGCGCGGCAGCCGGGTGCCGGAGAGCCAGCGCTGGACGGCCAGCGCGCGCCCGGGCTCCGGGGCGCTGCCCGCGCTGATCGCCTGGGAGGCGGACAGGCGCTTCGCCCTCAGCGCCGGCACCAGTGCGGCCAGGATGACCAGCAGGGGCATCGTGACCAGCGCCACGACGTCCACCCAGGGGGCGACGCCGATGCTCTGCCGGTCCATGCCGCTGCCCTGGAACGCGATGTCCAGCAGCGGATCGGTGGCGAAGTGACCACCGACGATGCCCAGGACGCAGCCGATGACCGCCGGGAGCGACATCATCAGCAGATAGACGGACACCACCTGCCACGGCGTGAACCCGAGCGACTTGAGGACCCCGATGTGCCGCAGCCCGGAGACCACCGCGCCGCTGACCACATTGGCGACGATCAGCACGGCGACGATGACGCCGAGGATGCCGAAGACCATCAGGAAAGGCACATAGGTGCCCGGCCCCGCGGCGACGGCCTGCTTGACGGTGAGGTAGGACTGCGAGCCGGCCAGCGCCTTCTGCGGCAGCCCCGCCGTGACCGCGGCGACATCGGCGTCGATGTCGGCGCCGGTCTGCGCGGAGTCGAAGCGGTAGAGCATCTGGGTGGCGGCCGGATGCAGCGCCTTGGCCTGCTCGGGCGTCACCCAGGCGCCGGCGGTCTGGCTCACGCTGTACGCGTAGCCGACGACGGTGAAGCTCTCGCCCGTGGTGCTCGGGACCTTCCGGCCCTCCATGACCTTGGCCATGCCCGGGTAGGGCTTCAGGTTGACGACGATCTCGCCGGGCGCGGCGGCCCAGCGCCCCGCCCACAGGTTCAGGTTGTCCACCGCGCTGTCCGGACCGGGCCGGCCCACCACGGTGAGGGCGCCCGGCGGGACCGGGTTCTTGGACTGGCGCGGCGGAACGGTCAGGGTGGCCTGCTCGAAGGGGCCGGCACCAGCCATAACGCCAGGCCGGTCCACGGTCTGCCTGAGCTGCGCGTCGGTCACCACGGCCTTGTCATAGGTCGCGGCGACATGGGCCCCGTGCTGCCTGTCGAAGACGCGGTCGAACGGCGACGAGGCCGCGTCCATCAGTCCCATCGCGACCACCAGTGTGGCGGTGGAGAGCAGGACGACGAAGCCGATGATGACCGTCTGGAGCCGGCGGCGCGCCACGGCGGCGCGGGCGACCCTCCACACGGCGCTCATGCGTGCGCCATAGTGCGCTCGTGGGCGATCCGGCCGTCCTCGACCTCGATCAGCCGGCTGGCGCACCGCTCGGCCAGGCGTGGGTCGTGCGTGACCATCAGCAGGGTCTGGCCCATCTGGTTGAGGTCGATCAGCAGGTCCATCACCTGCTCGCCCGAGCGGCTGTCCAGCGCGCCGGTCGGCTCGTCCGCGAGCAGCAGCGCCGGGCGGTTCATCAGGGCGCGGGCCACCGCGACCCGCTGGCGCTCGCCGCCGCTGAGCGAGGCCGGGTACACGTCCTTGCGGTGGGCGACGCCGAGTTCGTCCGGCAGCTCCAGGGCCCGGCGGCGCGCCTGGCGGGCGGTGGTGCCGGTCAGCTGGGCGGCCAGGGCAACGTTGTCGAGGGCCGGGAGGTCGTCGATCAGGTTGAAGAACTGGAAGATCATGCCGATGTGGCGGCGGCGGAAGAGGGCCAGCCCGTTCTCGTTCAGCTGCCCGAGGTCCTGCCCCTGCACCCGCACGGTGCCGGCGGTGGGCCGGTCCAGCCCGGCCACCATGTTCAGCAGGGTGGACTTGCCGCACCCCGAGGGGCCCATCACGGCGACCGCCTCGCCGGCGCGGATCCGCAGGTCGACGCCGTCAAGCGCCTTGGCGTCGCCGAACTCCTTGTGCACCCCGGACAGCTCGACGACGACCTGCGCGTCGTCCGGCCGGGTCGTCCCGTCGTGGTCGTTGCTCATGGTCGACGACGGTAGGAGCAGCGGCCCCGGCCGGGCGTCCCACCCCGGGTGTAACCGTCCGGGGCCGTAGTACCGGGGATGTACGGGGGCGGCACCCCCTGTGGATCACGGCGTGAGCTGGGAAGCTGGCAGGGTGTGGGGATCGGAGACGGGCTGGATCCGCGGCCCTGGTGGCGGCGGGTGCGGCCGGCTGGCTGGGGGTCGCGCTCGGCCGGCGCGGCGGGCCTCTTGGGCCTCTCTCACGGTGATCCGGTCCGGGCAGAACTCATCTCGGACCCGGGGTCGACCACGGCGCGCACGTGCGCTCCGGCGGGCCGGCGACTGCCCCTGGCGTGGCGGCGCAGCGTGCGGGGGTGCGGGTCTATTCGGTGGGCGAGGGAGCGGATGGTTTGGAGGGTGGGTCGGTCGAGGGGCCGGCGGCGGGTGAGGTCGAGGGGTTGGCCGGCTTCGCGGTCGAGTAGCGCGCGGAGGTGGTCCTGAATTGTGCTCTGTTGGGTGATGGGGCAGGCTCCTGGATTGCGTGCCGTGTACTTGTTGTGGAGTGGGCAGGTTGCCTGTTGGGGTGCCTTTCGGGTCATGGCGAGAGCATGCCCAGGACTGCCTGTGGAAAAGTGGTGACGGGAAATTCACATCGGATTACTGAAGTTGAATTCGTGATGTCGCTCGGATGGGTGAAGCCGTAGCGTTCGCCTGCCGGTGGAGGGCCGATCCCGGTAGTCGTGTGCTGTGAGGTATGCACAGGGCGGCGGTTTGACCGACGCGGA
>NZ_JAHSQD010000542.1 GCF_020103755.1 Streptomyces sp. LS1784 | reverse complement strand
AGGCCGTACACCGGGAAGGCCGCGGCGACCACCAGCAGCAGGACGCCGAGGGCGCGGCGCAGCACGGGCGGGCCGTCCCGGTGGACGGGCGAGGGCGCGCCGGCGGCGGTCCAGGGGTAGGACACGGGCGGGACCATCAGCTCGTCCAGCTGCTGGCGGGCGCGGCGGCGGCCGGCCTCGGCGCCGAGCAGGACGGCGGTGAGCAGCAGGTGGAGCAGCACCGCCGACCAGCGGGCGAGCGGGGTGACCAGGCCCTCCGGGAGGTACCAGAGCAGCGCC
The DNA here is from genome assembly GCF_020103755.1 of Streptomyces sp. LS1784. Lineage (GTDB taxonomy): Bacteria > Actinomycetota > Actinomycetes > Streptomycetales > Streptomycetaceae > Kitasatospora. Next base: position 5,282 of record NZ_JAHSQD010000542.1, on the reverse strand, counting down.
AGGACGACCGGCGGAACGAGCACCCGGACCCGGGCCCTGGTGGCCAGCAGGAGCACCTCGGCCAGCACCGACCAGCCGGCCAGCGACGAGCCCCAGCTGTCCCGGCAGATGTTCCGGACGTTGCACCGGCCCACGTCCGGCTCCACGGCACTGGCCAGGACCACGAACCCGATCGGCACCAGCGCGAGCCAGCGGCCGTCCAACCGCCAGGCGGTCCGGGCGGCGCGCCAGCGGGCGGCAGCCGCGACGGTGAGGGGCGCGGCGCTGGGCAGGGGCGGGGTGTCCGAGGGGAACATCGAACGATCATCCCAGCACGCGGGAAACGGGACGCACGTCGGCCGCAGCCCCCGGCGGGGGTGGGGAACGGCGCCGGGGCCGGGTGCTGTGCGCACCCGGCCCCGTTCCCCCGTTCCCCCCGTTCCCCCCGTTCCCCCGTTCCCCCGTGGGTTCCCCCGTTCCCCCGGCTCCGGGGCCCGGCGCCCCCGGCGCCGGGTCAGTCCGTCGCGATGGCCGCGAGGACGTTCATGCGTCCGGCCCGGAAGGCCGGGACGAGCGCGGCGAACAGCCCGATCAGCACCGAGGAGACCAGCGTGATCGCCACCATGGTGGTCGGGACGGAGAGCGTCCCGAGGCCCTGGTCCCGCAGCACCCCCTGGACGGTGACGCCCCAGGCGAGGCCCAGCCCGGTGCCGAGGACGGCGCCGAACAGCGCGATCACCACGGACTCCAGCCGGATCATCCGGCGCAGCTGGCGGCGGGAGAACCCGATCGCCCGCAGCAGGCCGATCTCGCGGGTCCGCTCGACCACCGACAGCGCCAGGGTGTTGACCACGCCGAGCACCGCGACCGTGATCGAGAGGGCGACCAGCCCGTAGATCAGGTAGAGCAGGGTGTTGACCTGGGACTGCACCAGCTCCTTGTAGCCGGCCTGGTCCTTGACGGTCAGCTGCGGGTACTCCTTGAGCCCGTCCTGCAGGGCGGTCAGCGTCCTGGCGACGTCGGCGCCCGGGGCGGCCTTGGCGAAGACGGCCTCCACCGGCGGCTGCTCGGCGGCGGGGACCGCCTTGGCCATGGAGTCCAGGTCGACGAAGGAGCCGTTGCCGAACAGCTCGCCCTTGGCGAAGACCACCCCGACCGGCAGCACCTGGGTGCGGCCCTTGCCGTAGTCGACGGTCACCCGGTCCCCGACCTTCAGGCCGAAGTCCTTCGCGAAGGCCTCGCCGATCCCCAGCGAGCCGCGCCCGATCGAGTCCACCGCGCCGGACCGGACGGTCGGGTGGAAGTCGGTGCCGAAGAAGGCGGGCGGCACGGCGTCCAGGCCGGTCTTCGCCTGCCGTCCGTCCGGCAGCTGGACCTTGGCGTGGAAGCCCTTCTGGACGGTGACGTGGTCGATGCCCGGGGTCCGGCGCACGATGTCCGTCATCTCGGTGGTGACCTCGGCGCGGCCGCCGCCGATGATGTAGTCCACGCCCACCGACTTGTCGATCTGCGCGCTGGCCGAGGTGACCGCCGAGGAGCTGAAGACCGAGGAGGCGATCACCAGCGCCAGGCCGATCATCAGCGCGGCGGCGGTGGCGCCGGTCCGGCGCGGGTTGCGCATCGCGTTGCGCTGGGCGAGCTTGCCGGACGGCCCGAACAGCGCCGGCAGCAGCGCGCCGAGCACCCGGACGACGGCCGAGGCCAGCAGCGGGCCGAGCACCACGAACCCGATCAGGGTGAGCACCACGCCCAGGCCCAGGTACTGGCCGCCGGTGGCCGCCTTCTCCGCCCGCGCGCCGAGCACCAGCAGGGCGCCGCCGCCGGCCGTCAGCAGCAGGCCGAGGACCGTACGGACCAGGTTGGCGCGGCCCTCGGCCGGGGTGCCGTGGTCGCGCAGGGCGGCCATCGGCGAGATCCGGCTCGCCCGGCGGGCCGGGAACCAGGCCGCGACCAGGGTGACCACGATGCCGAGCGCGTAGCCGGCGGCGAAGACGTCCGGCCCGACCTGGAGGTCGGCCGCCTTGAGGTCCATGCCGAGCGCGTTCATCAGCTTGATCAGGCCGACCGCGACGCCCAGGCCGGCCGCCACCCCGAGGGTCGAGCCGAGCACGCCCAGGATCAGGGCCTCGACCAGCACCGAGCGGTTGACCTGCCGCCGGCTGCCACCGATGGCGCGCAGCAGGCCGATCTCCCGGGTGCGCTGGGCGACCAGCATCGAGAAGGTGTTGACGATCAGGAACGCGCCGACGATCGCCGAGACGAAGGCGAAGCCGAGCATCGCGTACTTCATGAAGTTGAGGCTGCTGCCGACCTGCTTGGTGTTCTCGTCCTTCTGCTCGGCCGCGGTCTTGACCTGGTAGCCGCCGCCGATCCTGGCCGCCGTGTCGGCCTTGAGCCGGTCGTTGCCGAGGCTGCCGTCGCCGAAGGTCTCGATCGAGGTGTAGGCGGGCTCGCCGAGCAGCATCTGCTGGGCGGTCGGGGTGTCCAGGAAGCCGAGCGCCGCGCCCGGGTTGGTGGCGGTGAAGGTGGCGATGCCGACGATGGTGAGGTCGTGGCGGCCGCCGGAGTTCTCGATCCTGATCCGGTCGCCGAGACCGAGCTTGGCCTTCTTCGCGGTGTCCGCGTCCAGCACCAGCTCGCCGGAGCCGCGCGGCGCGTGGCCGGAGGTGATGGTGACCGGGTTGCGCGGGGTGTCGGTCCAGTTGCCGAGCAGGGTGGGCGCGCCGCTGGTCGGGCCGACCAGCTTGTTGGTGGCCGGGTCGATCAGGACCGCGTTCCCGACCATGACCTGGCCGACGGCCTTCTTCACGCCCGGCACCGTGGCGACCTGGTCGGCGAGCGCGACCGGGACGGTCGGCGGCTTGACGGCGGCCTGCTGCTCCTCGTCCTCGGCCGGCTTGGGCGGCTGGACCGAGACGTCGGAGGCGGTCGCGGCGAAGAGCTTGTCGAAGGTGCCGGTGGCGGTGTCGGAGAACACCAGGGTGCCGGAGACGAAGGCCACCGACAGCACGACGGCGATGAGCGAGAGCGCCATCCGGCCCTTGTGGGCGAAGAAGCTCCGCAGTGAGGTCTTGAGCAGCATGGTGGTGTCGTCCCGCCGCTCAGCTGGTGCGCTTGCCGTCGAAACGGCGCATGCGTTCGAGGACGGAGTCGGCGGTGGGCGCGTGCATCTCGTCCACGATCACGCCGTCGGCGAGGAAGAGCACGCGGTCCGCGTAGCCGGCCGCGACCGGGTCGTGGGTGACCATCACGATGGTCTGGCCCAGCTCGTCGACCGAGCGGCGCAGGAAGGTCAGCACCTCGGCGCCGGACCGGGAGTCGAGGTTCCCGGTGGGCTCGTCACCGAAGATGATCTCGGGGCGGGCGGCCAGTGCCCGGGCCACCGCGACGCGCTGCTGCTGGCCGCCGGAGAGCTGGGTGGGGCGGTGCTTGAGCCGGCCGGACAGGCCGACCGTCTCCACCACCTGGTCCAGCCAGGCCTGGTCGGGCTTGCGCCCGGCGATGTCCATCGGGAGCGTGATGTTCTCCAGCGCGTTCAGGGTCGGGAGCAGGTTGAACGCCTGGAAGATGAAGCCGATCTTGTCGCGCCGGAGCCTGGTGAGCTGCTTGTCCTTGAGGCCGGTGATCTCGGTGTCGCCGATCCAGATCCGCCCGGAGGTGACCGTGTCGAGGCCCGCCAGGCAGTGCATCAGGGTGGACTTGCCGGAACCCGAGGGGCCCATGATCGCGGTGAACCGGCCGCGCTGGATGTCGACGTCGACCGCGTCGAGCGCGGTCACCCTGGTCTCGCCCGAGCCGTACGCCTTGGTGACCTGACGGGCCGACGCGGCGACGGCGGACGCTCCGCCGGGAAGCTGGGGGTCGTACACGGCTGCTGCTGCCGTCGTCACTGGACTCTCCTATGGAAGATGCGCTCACCCGTTGGCCCCCAGCCTCACGGGCCCGCCCGCCTCGCGACATGGCGCAGGCGGTAGTCCTCGACCGGGAGTTGTCTCCACCCTCCCGGTGGACCTGGCCACCGGACCCGACGTGATCGGGCCGCTTCCTGGCGGGTGGGGATGTGTGAACCACGTTAGGAGTCGTCGGCGGAGGGCTCGTCATCCGCCGGAATGAAGCCGCCCAACCAAGGTTCTACGGGGCACGGCGCGGGTCCCCCTAGGGGTTGCCGCGGCCCGTCTCGGGGACGCCCCGTACGGGCCGCGGCGACGGTCCGTCAGCTCGTCAGCGCGGGTGCGGACAGGCGTTCCAGGGCCGTGGCGAAGCCCTCCACGACCGGGGCCAGCAGCGTTTCGGTCTCGCGCTCCACCAGGGTCGCCCCGTCCTCCCGGGCGGTGATGTGGCGGTCGAGCACGAACCAGCCCTGGGTGATGTGGCCTGCGCCCATCGAGCTGAGCACCGGGCGCAGCGCGTAGTCCACCGCGAGGACGTGCGCGGGCGAGCCGCCGGTGGCGAGCGGCAGGACGGCCTTGCCGGTGAGCGCGTACTGCGGGAGCACGTCCAGCAGGGCCTTCAGCAGGCCCGAGTAGGCGGCCTTGTAGACGGGGGTGCCGATGACCACGCCGTCGGCGCGGGCGAACAGCTCGGTGACGGCGACGATCTCGGGGTGGTCGAAGTCGCCCGACAGCAGCGCGTGCGCGGGCAGGCTGCGGGCCTCGAAGGGGACGACGTGGTGGCCGCGCTCCGTCAGCCGTGCGTCGACGTGGCGCAGCAGGCGGGTGGTGCGGGAGGTGGCGGACGGGGAGCCGGAAACGGACAGGACGACGGCCATGGGTTCACCTCTGGCTGGAAGCGGGGCGGCGCGGCACAGCGGGGGAAAGGCGCTGCGGTGGGGGCCGGTACCGGGCGTGGTGCCGGGGGCCGGCACGGGAGCGGTGCCGGAAGGCGGCACCGGGGGCGCTACGCCGGCGGACGTGCGGGGATTCGACGGGCGCGCGTCAGCCGAGACAGAGCGAACAGGCCACACCGCGCCGCAGGTCGACGTGCCGCCGACGCGTGAGTGCCCAACGCTGATCCATGCCTGGAATGCAAACACGCTGTGTTCGCGCTGGTCAAGAAACGTTTCGGCAGCCGGAACGCCGGGTGTCCGGATGTTGCGGCGGAACGATCCGGCACGTGCATCAAAACTGCTACAAGAGGCCCGGCGGACCCCCCGGGGGGAGTCGGCCTCACCGGGGTCGGGCATCCTCGTCGGCATGAACACGTGGCAGCAGGGCCGCCCGGGGGGCGGCGGGAACCCGTACGGCGGAAACGGCGGGGGCGGCGGGAACCCGTACGGCGGAGGCGGCGCGGCCGAGCCGCCGCTG
>NZ_JAHSQD010000541.1 GCF_020103755.1 Streptomyces sp. LS1784 | reverse complement strand
GGCCCCGACCCGGCCGAGCTGGTCGCGGTGGGGGACCGGGCGGTGCCCGCCGTCACCGAGGTCTGGGGCGGCGCCTGGCCGGGGCGGCTGCTGCTGGAGCGGCCCGCCACCGAGGAGCAGTTCGCCCGGCTGCTGGAGGGCGACCCGGACGGCTGGACGGGCATGGCGGCGGTCACCGTGGCCGCCCCCGGCGCGCCCTGGCACACGCCCTCGGACCGGGTGCTGGTCAACCCGGAGGCGTACGGGCGGCTCAGTGACTTCGGCCGCCAGGTGGTGATCACCCACGAGACCACCCACGTCGCCACCAGGGCCGACACCCGGGCCTGGACCCCGCTGTGGCTCTCCGAGGGCGTCGCCGACTGGACCGCCTACCGCGACTCGGGCCGCAGCCCCCGGCAGATCGCCCCCGAGCTGGCCCGGGACGTCGCCGCGGGGAAGCCGCCGACCGCACTGCCCGCCGACCGGGACTTCGCCGCCGGAGCCTCCGGGATCGCCCAGGCCTACGAGCAGTCCTGGCTGGCCTGCGAGCTGATCGCCCGCGTCCACGGCCCGCAGCGGCTGGTCGCCTTCTACCGGGCGATCGGCGCGGCCGACGGGCAGGGCGAGGACCGGGAGCGCCGGACCGATCGGCTGATGCACCGTGAGCTGGGCGTCGGCCTGGAGGAGTTCACCCGGCTCTGGCTGGAGCAGGTGACGGCGCTTTGAGGCGCGTCCGATCAGGGGTCCGGTCAGCGGCGCTGTTCGGCCGGGGTGCCCGGGTGGTCGATGCCGTCCAGCAGGTCCTGCTCGTAGGCGATGCCCGGACGCACCGGGTAGCCGGCGGCCGGCAGCGGGGCGGGCTCGCGGTCCAGCACCACGGTCGGCGGCAGCGGCGCCTCGCCGCGGGTGGAACGCCAGAGCCGGACGCAGGAGAGCAGGGTCGCGGCCAGCAGCAGCAGGTTGCGCACGGCCAGCACGGTGACCGCCGCCGGGTCGCTGGCCAGGACCTGGGTGAACATGGTCGGGAACTCGACCAGGGTCAGCGGGCAGGCGAGCAGGATCAGCACCGCCACCGGCCGCTGGCTGCTGTTGCGCACGGTCAGGCAGACCGCCGCGACGCCGATCAGCCAGACCAGGTACTGCGGGCTGATCACCCGGCTGGTCACCACGAATATCAGCAGCGCGCACAGCGCCGCGTCGTACATGGTGGCCGCGCTGCGGCGCTTGGAGGTGAAGCGCCACAGCAGCAGCCAGCCGAAGCCCAGCAGGGTGCCGGCCATCATCACCTTGCTGATCACGCTCACCCACGGCCCGAGCATCTCGGGGGAGCCGTAGTTCATGGTGACCCTGCCGTCCCAGGCCCCGGCGATCCGGGCGAAGTGCAGCGGCAGCGCGCCGAGCGACTCGACCTCGATGCCGCGGTCCTTCTGGAAGGCCAGGAAGTCGAAGGCGCCGTTCATCCCGGCCGCCAGCAGGAAGCCGATCGAGACGGCGGTGGACCCGGCCAGCGTCCAGGAGCGGCGGGTGCGGCGGCCGGAGGGGGTGCCGATCAGGCCGAGCAGCGGCCAGATCTTGACGATGCCGCCCAGGCCCAGCAGCAGCCCGCCGACCGCCGGGCGACGGATCAGCGCCAGCAGGCCGGCCAGGGCGACCGCGGTGACGATGACGTCGAAGCGGTTGTAGATCATCGGGCCGAGCAGCGGCACGCCCACCACCCACAGCCAGGCGCCGGTCAGCGCCCGGCCCCGGCGCAGGCCGGTGCGCACCAGCAGCGCGGCCGCGGCGGCGTCGGCGATTCCGCAGATCACCCAGAACGAGACCAGGTACGACCAGGGCAGCAGGCCCGGCAGCAGGATCACCAGGGCGGCGCCCGGCGGGTACTGCCAGGTCACGTCGTCGAACGGGAAGGTGCCGGTCTGGAGCACGCCGTACCAGGCGTGGTAGATCATCCAGACGTCCGCCGTGACGTCGCCGCCGGGCGCCTTCAGCACGCCCGTCGCCAGCAGCACCAGCAGGGCGCGGGTGGCCACCCAGGTGGCTCCGAGCGCGGCGAGCGCCCCGAGCGGGCGGCCGAGGCGGCCGCGCGAAGAACCGGGCTCGGTGGCCGGGGCCAATTCCACTGCGCTCCCTCGTTCGTCTCGGACGTCCCCACCGGAGGCGTCGTATCGACGGACGCCCGGGCCGCCGCATCCGCGGCCTAGGTACTAGGACTGACCCGGGGGTCAAACGGTTGCCGTGCGCGGTTCCGTTCCCGGCGGGTCATGGTGTTGACCTATCGTACGGATCACCCAGCGGTACACCGCGCATACCCCGACCGAACGAGCCGTGGCCTGATGCACAGAACCTTGATCGTCACCAACGACTTCCCGCCACGCCCCGGTGGCATCCAGGCCTTCGTGCACAACATGGCCGTCCGTCAGCCCGCTGGCAGCGTCGTGGTGTACGCCTCGACCTGGCGGGACGGCAGCGAGGTGGCCCGCTTCGACGCCGAGCAGCCGTTCCCGGTGATCCGTGACCGGACGAAGGTGATGGTTCCCACACCCCGGGTCACCCGGCGGGCCGCCGAGATCCTGCGCGCGGAGCGGTGCGACTCGGTCTGGTTCGGCGCCGCCGCCCCGCTCGGGCTGATGGCGCCCACGCTGCGCCGGGCCGGGGCCGGACGGCTGCTCGGCATGACCCACGGGCACGAGGCCGCCTGGGCCCAGCTGCCGGTCTCCCGGCAGCTGCTGCGCCGGATCGGTGCGGGCACCGACGTGCTGACCTACCTGGGCGAGTACACCCGCTCCCGGATCGCCGCGGCGGTCGGGCCGCAGGCCGCGGCCCGGATGGTCCAGCTGCCGCCGGGCGTGGACGAGACGACCTTCCACCCGGACTCCGGGGGCGCCGAGGTGCGCCGCCGGCTGGGGCTGGCGGACCGGCCGGTGGTGGTCTGCGTCTCCCGGCTGGTGCCGCGCAAGGGCCAGGACACCCTGATCGAGGCGATGCCGCAGATCCTCGCCGACGTGCCGGACGCGGTGCTGCTGATCGTCGGCGGCGGCCCGTACCGGGCGGACCTGGAGAAGCTCGCGGACGCCACGGGCGTACGGGCCTCGGTGCGGTTCACCGGCTCGGTGCCGTGGGAGGAGCTGCCCGCCCACTACGGGGCCGGGGACGTCTTCGCGATGCCGTGCCGCACCCGGCGCGGGGGGCTGGACGTCGAGGGCCTGGGCATCGTCTACCTGGAGGCCTCGGCGACCGGCCTGCCGGTGGTCGCGGGGGACTCCGGCGGGGCGCCGGACGCGGTGCTGGAGGGCGAGACCGGGTACGTGGTGCCCGGCGGCTCGGCCTCGGCGGCGGCCGAGCGGATCGTCCGGCTGCTGCACGACGAGGAGCTGCGGCGGCGGATGGGCGAGGCCGGGCGGCGTTGGGTGGAGCGTTCCTGGCGCTGGGACCTGCTGGCGGGGCGGCTGACCTCGCTGCTGGCCGGGTGACGTGGACGGGCCCGCCTCCCTCCCCGGGGAGGCGGGCCCGTCCACGTCACCCGTGGGTTCGGCTACTTCTGGTAGATGGCCTCGATGTCGGCCGCGAAGTCCTTCAGCACGACGTTGCGCTTGAGCTTGAGCGAGGGCGTCAGGTGGCCGCTCTCCTCGGAGAACTCGGTGTCCAGCAGGCGGAACTTCTTGACCGCCTCGGCGTGCGAGACGGCCGCGTTGCCGTCGTCCACCGCGGACTGGAGGGCGGCCAGCAGGTCCGGGTCGGCGGCGAGGTCGGCGACGGTGGCGTCGGCGGGCTTGCCCTTGAGCTCCTTCCACTTCGGGAAGAACTCCGGGTCGACGGTGATCAGGCAGGCGACGAAGGGCTTGCGGTCGCCGACCACCATGACCTCGCCGACCAGGGCGTGCGCCCGGATCCGGTCCTCGATCACGGCCGGGGCGACGTTCTTGCCGCCGGCCGTGACGATGATCTCCTTCTTGCGGCCGGTGATGGTCAGGTAGCCCTCGGAGTCCAGCGAGCCGATGTCGCCGGTGGCGATCCAGCCGTCCTTGAGGGTGTCCGCGCTGGCCTGCGGGTTGTTCCAGTAGCCGGTGAAGACGTGCGGGCCCTTGAAGAAGACCTCGCCGTCCTCGGCGATCCGGACGGAGGCGCCGGGCACCGGCTGGCCGACCGTACCGATCTTCTGCTTGTCCCACGGATTGAAGGCGGTGGCCGCGCAGGTCTCCGTCAGGCCGTAGCCCTCCAGGACGGTGAAGCCGATGCCCCGGTAGAAGTGGCCCAGGCGCTCGCCGAGCGGGGCGCCGCCGGAGATGGCGTAGGTGGCCCGGCCACCGAGGGCGGCGCGCAGCTTGCTGTAGACCAGCTTGTCGAAGACCGCGTGCTTGAGCCGCAGCACCAGGCCCGGGCCGCCGGTGTCCAGCGCCCGGCTGTAGGCGATCGCGGTCTCGGAGGCCTTGTCGAAGATCTTGCCCTTGCCGTCGGCCTGGGCCTTGGCGCGGGCGGTGTTGTACACCTTCTCGAAGACTCTGGGCACGCCCAGGATCAGGGTCGGCTTGAAGGCGGCCAGCTCGGCGGTGACGTTCCGGACGTCGGAGACGTGGCCGAGCTTGATCGGGGCCATCGCCGGGGCGATCTCGACGATCCGGGCGAACACGTGGGCCAGCGGCAGGAAGAGCAGGACGGAGCTCTCGCCGAGGCGGAACAGCGGGGCCAGGCGCTCGACGACGTTGCCGCACTCGGCCAGGAAGTTGCCGTGGGTCAGCTGGCAGCCCTTCGGGCGGCCGGTGGTGCCCGAGGTGTAGACGATGGTGGCGACGTCGTCGGGGCCGGCGATCCGGCGGCGCTCCTGGACCGTCGCATCCGGGACGTCCTGCCCGGCCTCGGCCAGCGCGGCGATCGCCCCGCCCTCGATCTGCCAGGTGCGCTTCAGCTGCGGCAGCCGGTCGCGGACCTCGTCGACCACCCGGACGTGCTGGTCGGTCTCGGTGATCACCGCGACCGCGCCCGAGTCGCCGAGGATCCACTCGACCTGCTCGGCGGAGGAGGTCTCGTACACCGGCACGGTGATCGCACCGGCCGTCCAGATCGCGAAGTCCAGCAGTGTCCACTCGTACCGGGTACGGGACATGATGGCCACCCGGTCGCCCGGCTCGACGCCCGCGGCGATCAGGCCCTTCGCGGTGGCGTGCACCTCGGCCAGGAACTGGACCGAGGTCAACTCCTGCCACTGGCCGTCCACCTTCCGGCTGAGCACGGCGAGGTCCGGGTGCTCCTCGGCGTTCCGGTGTACCGGGTCGGCGAGGTTGCCACCGCTGGGTACCTGGTAGAGGGCCGGAAGGCTGAAGTCGAGCAAGACTGCTCCTCGTTCGCGACGCTGCGGGACGGCAGGACGTTACTGCCCGGTAGGCAGCTTCGACCAGGGGGGTTGGCTCCGGTGTTCGAAGTGTCACACCCGGCCGGGTCCGACCAGGCCGTGACCGGGTCGTTCGAATGGCACCCTATGGCAGCACGCGGCGACCGGCCGGTAACATGCCCGGTCGCCCAGCGCCCGCCGCAGTGCGGCCGCCCGCCGGGTGCGGCCCGCGCCGCCGACCCGCATGCCGGGCGCGATAGCCTGCTCC
>NZ_JAHSQD010000540.1 GCF_020103755.1 Streptomyces sp. LS1784 | reverse complement strand
CACCGGGCTGGCACCAGCACCCGAGCCAGTTGCCGTGGGATCCGTCGTCGGGCCGGCCGTCGTCGGACGCCGCCTCGTCCGGGACGTCGTCATCGTCGGGCCGGCCGTCGTCGGACGCCGCCTCGTCCGGGACGTCGTCATCGTCGGGCCGGCCGTCGTCGGACGCCCCCTCGCCGTCCGGCTCGCAGACGGCCTGGCCGACCTCCTCGGGCTCCCCCACGGACTGGGCGACGGCCTCCGGCTCGCCGTCGGCCGATCCGGTGGAGATCGGTGTGGCGCGGGCGGGACAGACCATCGAGAACATGGGGATGACCGACTACCCCGACCACTACTTCGGCACCTGCCGCGACCGGAGCACGAACACGCTCTACGTGATGCGGGTCCCCGGCAGCGGCCTGGACGCCGCCGTTGCCCGCACGGCGGCCGACTGGCCCACGGTGAAGGTGCAGTTCGCCGACGCGGCGGGCTCCCGCGGCCAGCTCATGGCGCTCCTGAACCGGATCCGCGCGGACACCGAGGAGTGGCGGGCCAAGGGCGTGGTGATCGAGGCGCTGACACTCGCCATCGACGGCGCCGGCGTCGTGGTCGACACCCCGCAGTGGCAGTCCGCGGAGGCGGAGATCAGGGCGAGGTACGGACCCCTGGTGGCCGAGGTCCGCTGACAGCAGGCGCGAACGCCCCCTGCCGCGCCGGGACCTGGGTTCCTGAAGCGACTGCCACGACGGCCGCGGCGCCGTACGTCGTCGGAAGGCGGCGCCACCGGTCGGCTCGGTGGCGCCGCCTTCCGGTGTCCCCGGGTGCCGGCGCCTCGGGTTCCCCGTGCTGGGCGGGACGCTTGAAGCCCGATCAACTGTACGGCGTCGGAGGGTCGGTGGAGCGGGCCGGCTGCGAGCCTCGGATCGCTGACGGCGAGGAGAGGCCGCTGCCCGCTCAGGTGGCGGAGGAGAGCTGTCCGCGAACCCACGCGGGATCGGGGTTGGTGTGCGGCCGGCCGTTCACGACGACGGTCGGTACGGTCTCGTTGCCGTCGTTGGCCGCCCGCACCACCGCTGCCGCCTCCGGGTCGCTCCAGATGTCGACCCAGTGCAGCCGGCGGGCGGCCCGGCCGAGCCGGAGGCGCAGCCGCAGGCAGTACTTGCAGCCCGGCCGCCAGTACACCACCGGCCGGCCGTCGGCCGCGCTGCGGCGCTGTGCCTCCGCCGCCCCGAGCGACTTCGGGAAGACCAGGGGCGAGTTCATGGCCGCGAGCCCCGCGAACAACAGCAGGTACAGGACGGCGGCTCCGCGGCTCCCGCTGAACGCCAGCCCGCCCGCGACGGTCGCGCCGCAGAGGACGAGCAGCAGCGGCAGTGTCCACACACGCATCATGGCAGCCCAGACTATCCGCGAGTGCGGCACCGAGCGACGACGGCAGCGGCGTCGGGGCCCGGCACGCCGACGACGAGCGGATGCGTGCGGGGGACCGCGGGTGTCAACCGTTCGATCGCGGGATGTTCCACCGTACGGATATCACCGGGTCGATCCGTACGCGGAGGTGCGAGCCGGAGGCTGGTGGGACCTCGGAGAACGGAGACCAGGCCCATGCCGGCGATCGTCGTTTCGAACCTGCGGGTGCAGTACGGCCGGAAGGTCGTCGTGGACGACATCTCGTTCGAGGTGCAGGAGGGGGAGATCTTCGGGATCCTCGGTCCCAACGGGGCCGGGAAGAGCACGACGGTCGAGTGCATCGCCGGGCTGCGCAAGCCGGTCGGAGGCAGCATCTCGGTGCACGGTCTGGATCCCCGGCACGACGCCGCCAAGCTGCACCGCGTCCTGGGCATGCAGTTGCAGAAGAGCGAGATGCCGGACAAGCTGCGGGTCGGCGAGGCGATGGAGCTGTACGCCTCGTTCTACGACGACCCCGCCGACTGGCGGGGACTGCTCGGCGAGCTGGACCTGCTGGGCAGGGCGGACAGCCCGTTCGCCGCTCTCTCCGGGGGCCAGAAGCAGCGGCTGTCGATCGCGCTGGCGCTGGTCGGCAACCCCAAGGTCGCCGTGCTGGACGAGCTGACCACCGGTCTGGACCCGGCGGCCCGGCGGGACACCTGGGAGCTGGTCGAGCAGGTCCGCGCCCGGGGCGTCACCGTCGTCCTGGTCACCCACTTCATGGAGGAGGCCGAGCGGCTCTGCGACCGGCTGGCCCTGATCGACGGCGGCAGGATCGTCGCACTGGACACCCCGGCCGGTCTGGTGGCGGGCGTGGGCGCCGAGCAGAAGGTGCGGTTCCGTCCGACCTCCCCGCTCGACGACCGCATCCTGACCTCGCTGCCCGAGGTCACCTCGGTGGAGCGGCACGGCTCGCAGGTGGAGGTCACCGGCGTCGGCAACCTGGTGTTCGCGGTGACCTCGGCGCTGGCCCGAAACCGGATCGTCGCCGCCGACCTGCGTGCCGAACCGGCCGGTCTGGAGGACGCGTTCCTCGCCCTGACCGGCCGCCGCTTCGACCACCCGTCCCACTGACCGCCCGGCCCCGACAGACTCCGGACCCCGGACACTGTGCCCCAGGCCCCTCGGAAGGAGACCCCTTGCGGGCGATGAACCGACTCACGGCCGTGGAGTTCAAGCTCTTCCTGCGCGATCCGGCCGCGTACTTCTGGACCCTGCTGTTCCCGGTCGCCCTGGTGGTGATCATCGGCAGCATCCCGTCCTCCCGCGAGGCCGACGCCGACCTCGGCCGGCGCGTCATCGACTCCTACACGCCCGTCACGGTGGTGCTGGCCTTCGCGATGACCGGCCTGTTCATCACCCCGACCTACCTGGTGGGCTACCGGGAGAAGGGCATCCTGCGCCGGCTGTCGACCACGCCTGTGGGCCCGGCCCGGGTGCTGGTCGCCCAACTGGTCGTCCAGATCACCGTGGCGGTCTGCACCACCGTCCTGGTGCTCGCGTCCGCGCGCCTGTTGTGGGACGTCAAGCTGCCGGGCAACCCGGTCGGCTTCGTGCTCACCTTCCTGCTGTCGGCCACCGCGGTGCTGTCCATCGGGCTGTTCCTCGCCTCGGTACTCAAGACCACCAAGGCCGCCACCGGCGCCGGCAGCATGCTGTTCTTCCCGCTGATGTTCTTCGCGGGCCTCTACGTGCCCCGCGACGCGATGCCCGCCGCGGTCAACAGGATCGGTGACTTCACCCCACTCGGCGCCTCCGTGCGGGCCTTCGGCGACGTGACCGAGGGCCACGTCCCCAGCGCGACGGCACTGGTGGTCCTCGTCGCCTACACGGTGGTCTTCGGTGTCGCGGCGACGCGGCTCTTCCGCTGGGAGTAGGGGCCCTACGCTGGGGGTCCGTGATCAGGTACGGTCCCGGCACGGCCGGCGGCCGGGGAGCGGTGGAGGCCGGCAGCGGGGGGCCGAGGAGCAGCATCATGAAGAGCGACGAACCGACCGACCTCCGCCGCTTCCTCGTCCCCCTCCCCGTCGCGCTGCTGGGCGTGGCCACCGTGCTGTGCGTCGTGCAGCCCGAGGAGGGCGCGGCCACCGCGCGCGTCACCGTCTTCCCTCTGGTCGCGGTGACCGCCGCGTGGACGCTGGCGATGTACACCCTGCGGTCCCCCGCGTGGACGGGCCGCATCGGCCCGATGCTGACGTACGCGGCGGGCCAACAGGTACTGGCCGCGCTGCTGATGACGCAGCACCCGATCTTCTTCGTGTTCGCCGTGATCGGGTTCGTCCAGGCCTACGACCTGCTCCCGCCGCAGTGGGCCTTCGTCAGCGTCGGCGCCACCTCGCTGTTCATCAACCTGATCCCCGGCGGGATTCCGGACACCTCGAAGCGGATCGCCGTCGCGGCGGCCTCGGTCTGCCTCCAGACCTGCCTGATCGGTCTGTTCGGCAACCTGTCGCACCGCTTCAACGAGCGGAGCGAGGAACGACGGCGCCTGGTCGCCGAGTTGAAGGCGGTGATCGCCGAGAACAACGGCCTGCACGCCCAACTGCTGATCCAGGCCCGGGAGGCGGGCATCCAGGACGAACGGCAGCGGATGGCCCGGGAGATCCACGACACCATCGCCCAGGGGCTGGCCGGCATCGTCACCCAGCTCCAGGCCGCCGACCAGGCCCTGCCGCGGCCCGAGCAGCGCGAGTGGCACCTCGAACAGGCCCGGCTGCTGGCCCGGGAGAGCCTCACCGCGGCCCGGCGTTCGGTGGCCGCGCTGCGGCCGGCGGAACTGGAGGAGGCACACCTGCCGAACGCGATCCAGGACCTCGCCCGGCGCTGGTCGGCCCGCGAGGGCGTCCCGGCCACGGTGGAGGCCACCGGCGATCCGGTCCCGCTGCTGACGGAGATCGAGATCGCCCTGTTCCGCGTCGCCCAGGAGACGCTCGCGAACATCGCGAAGCACGCCGGTGCCAGTAGGGTCAGGCTGACCATTTCCTACCTGGAGGACACGGTCATGCTGGACGTTCACGACGACGGGGTCGGCTTCACCGTGACCGGCCTCGACGCGCCGCCGCCCGCCGACGGCGACAGCGGCTACGGGCTGGACGGCCTGCGCCGGCGGCTCGACCGGGTGCTCGGGACGCTGATCGTGGAGAGCGCGCCGGGCTCGGGCACCGCGGTCAACGCGAGCGTGCCCGCGATCCGCCGGGGCGGCGCCGCATGAGCGAACGGCCCTCCCCCGTACGGCTGCTGATCGTGGACGACCACCCGATCGTCCGGGACGGCCTGCGCGGCGCGTTCGCCAACAGCCCCGAGTTCGAGGTGGTCGGCGAGGCCGGCAACGGCGCCGAGGCGCTCGACCTGACCGCCGAGCTGAAGCCCGACCTGGTGCTGATGGACCTGCGCATGCCGGTGATGGACGGTGTCACCGCGATCCACCGGCTCGGCGAGACGGCGCCCGAGGTCCGGGTGCTGGTGCTGACCACCTTCGACACCGACAACGACGTGCTGCCCGCGATCGAGGCGGGCGCCACCGGCTACCTGCTGAAGGACGCGCCCACCGAGGAGCTGCTGCGCGCGGCCCGGGTGGCGGCGCGGGGCGAGGCGATGCTCTCCCCCGCCATCACCAAGCGGCTGATGGACCGGGTGCGACGGCCCGGCCCCGGCGTGCTGAGTCCACGCGAGCTGGAGGTGATGCGGCTGGTCGCCCACGGCTCCTCCAACAAGGAGGTCGCCGGCAGGCTCTTCATCACCGAGGCCAGCGTCAAGACCCACCTGCTGCGGATCTACGACAAGCTCGGGGTGCGCGACCGGGCGGGCGCCGTCGGCGAGGCGTTCCGGCGCGGTCTGGTGACCTGAGCCGGGCGCCCGCCGGCCGCGTGGGGGCTCGGAAGGCTCTCTTCCAGATTGTGACGTGACCCTGTCTAGTTCGTTCCCGTCCCGGTGTGGTGGGATGAGGCCTCACGGGGATGAACCGCTGACGGGGGTGTGTGCTGGTGCGGAGTGGATGGCTGCGGGAGCTGGACGGCGACGCGGCGTGCCTGGCGGCCGTGGGGCTGGTGCGGCTGGGCACGCAGGACTGGCGGAGCGCGGAAGGCGGGGCGCCGGCCTGGGCGGGCGGGCTGCGGGCGGCCTCGTTCGCCGATGCCTGGCTGGCGTTCGGCGACGGGCCC
>NZ_JAHSQD010000054.1 GCF_020103755.1 Streptomyces sp. LS1784 | reverse complement strand
CCGCTGGGCGCGCAACCCCGACCCGCGCGGCAGCGTCTTCCGGCTCTACCGCAACGGCGTCGCGGTGGCCTGCGACCCGGCCGGCACCCCCGGCCTGCCCGACACCGCCGCCTTCGCCGACAGCGGCGACCCGCAGCTGACCCTCGGTGCGCTGCTCAAGGACGGCACGCCCGCCGAGGCCTTCGACGGCGTGCTGGAGGAGGTGCGGATCTGGCGCACCTCCCGCACCCACGAGCAGCTGCTGGACAACCTGTTCACCCGGCTCAAGGGCGAGAAGGAGGACCTCGTCGCCTACTGGCCCTTCGACCGGGACTCCACCGAGGCGGGCACCGCCCAGGTCCGCGACGAGGGCCTGCGCGGCAACCACCTGGACTTCGGCCCGGAGACCACCCGCCCGCGCACCGTGCTCTCCAGCGCCCCGGTCTCCAACGACGCCGCCCAGGTCCGCTCCGCCCTGGCCGGCCTGCGCACCCCCTTCCACCAGAGCGTCTCCGCCGCTCCGGCGGTCGCCGAGTACGCCGACATGCAGTACGGCTCGCGCGGCGAGGCGTTCGGCGTCCTCAAGCGCGCCTACAGCTACCTCCAGGACGGCCGCTGGCACCTGATCACCGGCTACAAGGTCGGCGAACTCGTCAGCGAGTGGGTCAGCCAGATCCAGTTCGACCCCCAGCTGATCGGCTACGTCGAGGGCGCCCCGCCGATCCCCTCGGAGAACCTGACCGCAGGCCTGACCGACCCCGGCAGCGACACCTTCGAGGGCGCGTCCTCGGTCAAGCTCACCGAGGCCGAACAGGTCGTCCGCTCGCTGTCCTCCGCCAAGGAGCGCAGCGTGGACGCCGCCTTCGGCTTCGCGCTCTCCAACGAGGTGGACGTCGACGTCTGGATGATCACCGCCCCGCTCGGCTTCGGCATCGCCAAGTCCATCGCCAAGGGCGGCGTCTCGGCGAGCGTGCGCGGCAACCTGGAGTTCTCCAACAGCTGGGCCGAGGACACCTCCGTCTCCCAGGGCGAGAACACCGCCCGGACCACCAAGGTCTCGCTCACCGGCCACTGGGAGGACCCGGGCCGGGTGCTCAACCCCACCGCCGGGCGCAGGTACGTCCCGGCCAACACCGGCTTCGCCGTCGTGCAGTCGCAGACCGCCGACGTCTTCGCGCTGCGCCTGGCGCACAGCGGTGCCCTGGTCGCCTACCGCATCCAGCCCAACCCGGACATCCCCAAGGACTGGAACGTCGTCCCGTTCCCGATCAACCCGCGCTACACCAAGCAGGGCACCCTGGACGGCACCGTCGGCTTCGACGAGCGCGGCAAGGTCTTCGACCCCGAGTACCAGGGGGCCCGCGAGCGGGGCGAGTACAGCTACTTCAAGCCCCGCGAGGCCTACGCCCTCAAGCGCCGCATCCAGCGCGACCAGCAGCGCCTGCACAGCTACTACGACAGCGTCTCCACCGAGACCCACGCCCCCGACCCACTCGCCCAGAAGGCCGGCCGGGTGCTCGGCGGCGCGATCGGCGCGGACGCCGCCCCGGCGCGCGGCAGGGACACCGCCGACAGCGCCGCCGGGCAGGGCTTCTCCCGCCGCGACCTGGTCAACACCTACGTGTGGACGGCCGCCGGCGGCTTCTTCGCCGAGACCACCGAGACCACCGACGTGGTCAGCGAGACCACCGCCGGCTCGTACTCGCTCTCCGGCTCGGTGGGCACCTCGATCGGCACCTCCTTCACGATTGCCGGCATCGGCATCGGCGCCCAGCTCGACGCCTCCGTCGGCGGCGGCATGACCGCCACCCGCGCCCGCGGCAAGGAGGCCACCCGCTCCTTCGGACTGGAGGTCGAAGTCGCGCCCAGCAGCAACCTCCAGAGCTACGACGGAGACCGCAACCCGGTCTTCGACCGGGACGGGAACCCCGTCAAGGTGCCGGGCAAGGTCGACGCCTACCGCTTCCTCAGCTTCTACCTCGGGGAGGACAGCGAGCACTTCGACAGCTTCTTCAACAAGGTCGTCGACCCGGTGTGGCTGAACAACGGCAACGACCCCAACGCGGCGGCGCTGCGCCAGGCCCGCCAGTCGGACCGCAAGCCGCCGTGCTGGCGGGTCCTGCACCGCGTCACCTTCGTCAGCCGGGTCCTGCCCGACATCCCGCCGGCCGACGCGCCCCCGCTGGAGAAGGCCATGCGGCAGCTGGACGTGGAGAGCAACTACGAGCTCGTCCGCCGCCTCGACCCCTACGTCAAGGGCGCCGCCACCGGCCTGCCCGAACTGGCCGAGGCCACCCGCACGACGCTGGCCCGGGAACTACCGGAGCTGCTCCCGCCCGCCGCCGACGTGATCGGCTTCCTCGCCCAGTACTACGGCGTGGAGGCCTGAGCCCCGGTCCCTCGGTGCGGGGCGGCCCGCCCCGCACCGAGGGACCGCTCGGTACCGGGTGGATCCGGCGATCATCGGCCGCACCTGCCCCTTTGTAGGCCCGCCGGCCGGGGTTCTCGACCCTGCGGGGCGGGCTGTGCCGGACAGGACGGCTCATCGTTGAGCAGGATCGAGCGCCAGACTCGCTCCCGAAGCTCGCGGATGCAGGGCCCGCAGGCATACATGGGCGCCTGTACGCCGGCGACGTGAGCGGGGCCGATCCACAGGACACGGGTCCACTGTTGGCCGCAGTACAGCCGGCAGAAGCCGTCGACCCAGGCGTTGCCGTCGTCGGTCGCCGGCGGGTCGGGCACGTCGCCGCGGGCGAACCCGGCGACGCCGGGGATCACGATGGGCGGCTCGGGCAGCACGGGATCACCTTCCCGGGCTGTGCCCGCCATCGGATTCAGCGGCTCCGTCCGCTTCCAGCCCGTCGATCGGTGCCCACTCGTGTTCCAGGATCGAGTAGGTGATCGAGTCGCGCCAGGCGCCGTGAACGAAAACGTGGTCGCGGATCCGGCCGTCCTCGGTCATCCCGGCCCGGAGCAGGGTCCGGGCCGATGCCTCGTTGAGCGGGGAGCGGGCGGCCCAGATGCGGTGCAGGCCGAGGCTGTTGAAGCCGAGGGCGCACAGCAGGTGGACGGTCTCGGTGCCGAGGCCCTTGCCCCATGTGGCCGGGTGGAGGGCGAAGCCGATGGTGGCGGCCTGCTGCGGCTCGGTGGCCAGACGCGCGTAGCCGATCAGCCGATGTTCGCCGCGCCGGGTGATGGCGAGGCAGTACTCGGTGCGCGGGGTGGCGTGCGCGGAGGCGATGGAGCGGGCGGTGATCGCTTCGACCTGTTCGCGGGTGCGGGGTTCGAAGCTGAGGTGCCGGGTGGCCTCGGGGTCGCCGTAGATGGCCAGGAGGTCGTCGGTGTCCTCGGGTTCGACTTCGCGCAGTGCCAGGTTGGGGCCGGTCAGGTGGAGTGGGGTCATGGCTGCGGAGCCTATCCGTGGCGTCACCGGACGAGGGCCGAGGTGGGGGCGGCCCCCGCCTCGCGATACTGGGGCTGCCTCCCGATCCTCGGCGACCTCGCCCAGCAGAGCATCGACACCGGCCTCGGCCTCGACCGCCTGACCGCGATCCTCCAGGACGTCGAGAACGTGTGCGGCACCGATCTGCTCATGCCCACCTTCACCACCGTCCAGGAACTCGCCGGCCGCGACTACCCCGGCAGCGGCTCCGCTGGCGGCGCGGAGAAGGTCTCCTTCCAGGTCGTCACCGCACACGCCCGCTCCATCGCCTGCCTCATCGCCGACGGCGTCCTGCCCGCCAAGGACGGCCCGCGGGCGCCGGTGCGGTCGGTTCGGGAGGTGTCCCGGCCGACCCCATCGCCGTCAGGGCGGACGGGATCGTAAACGGGCGTCGACTGTGCCAGGTGGAGCAGTGTGGTCAACTGCTCCACGGAGCGGACCTCCCGTAGCGTGCAGGTCAGCTACCCGACAGCGCGGCGAAGGCCTCCTCCACCGCCTTGCACGTGGCCGACAGATCGTCGGCGGTGACCGCGGCTGAGACGAACCAACAGGCCGATCCGTAGGCGTTCACGTGGACGCCCCGCTTGAGCAGTTCGTGGCGGAACGCCGCGTAGCGGGCGGTGTCGGCATTGAGGAGGTCCCGGTACTGCGTGGTGGGGGTGCCGCTGGGGGTGAACACGACCTGGAACATGGCCCCGACGCCCTGGACCGCGCAGGGCACGCCGCGGTCGTGGGCGGCCCGTCGGACGGTTTCCATGATCTGACGGCCGACCGTGTCGATGTTCTCGGTGACCTCCGGGCGCCTCAGCTCCCGCAGGGTGGCCAGGGCTGCGGTCGCGCACAGCGGGGAGGCGTTGTAGGTGCCCCCGTGCTTGACACGGCCGGTGGCGAGAGCTTCCATCACCTCGCGTCGACCGGCGAAAGCGGCGATGGGCAGACCGCCCCCCAGGGCCTTGGCGTAGGTCGCGAGGTCGGGGACGACCCCGAACAGGGCTTGCGCGCCGCCCGGTGCGGTCCGGAAGCCGGTGCAGATCTCGTCGAAGATCAGCACGATGCCGTGTCGCGTGCACTCCTGCCGCAGCACCTCCAGGAATCCGGGTGCGGGCATCGTGCAGGCGTTGTTCGCGACGATCGGTTCGCAGATGACGGCGGCCAGTTCGCCCCGGTGAGCGTCGAGTGCGGCGCGCAGGGCGGCGGGGTCGTTCCACGGGCAGACCACGACGTCGTCCACGACCCCGTCAGGGATGCCCGGAGAGTGCGGTACGGCGTGGGGCCGGTCGTACGGGCCCGCGTCGTCTGCGGCGGGCCGGTTGGAGACCGCCAGCACGTCGGTCCAACCGTGGTAGTGGCCCTCGAACTTGAGGACCTTCGTCCGCCCGGTGTGGCCCCGGGCGGCGCGCACGGCCCCCTGGACGGCCTCGCTGCCGGAGTTGGCGAACCGAACGAGGTCTGCGCACGGGACCATCTCCCGCATGAGCTCGGCGAGTTCGACCTCCGCGGTGTTGCAGGTGCCGAACATCGTGCCGCTGTGCAGCACCGGCTCCAGGGCCTCGGTGAGAACGGCGGGCGCGTGTCCGAGGACGGCGCTGCCGTAGGCGGCCAGGTAGTCGATGTACTCGTTGCCGTCGACGTCCCGGATGCGCGCTCCGCGGCCTTCGGCCATGTACAGCGGGTACGGGTGCGGGCCGGTGGACGTCAGCCGGGCGGAGGAGCTGATGCCGCCGGCGAGGGACTTCCGTGCCCGCTCGTACCAGACGCGGCTGCCGTCGGTGCCGTTCGGCGCCTGGATGTCGCCAATCATGTGCTGCTCCTGATTCGAGGGTTGGGTGGGTGGGCACGCTCGGATGACCGGCGTGCCCGGGTGGGGCCGTGGGACGAGAAGGGGAGATGTCAGGTGGTCGTGCGCACAGCGGTCGTCACGGGAGCGGGACGCGGCATCGGGCGGGCCTGCGCGTTGGGCCTGCTGGCCGACGGGTGGACGGTGGTGCTCGTCGGGCGCCGCACAGAGCCACTGGAGGAGACCGCCGCCCTCGCCCCGGCCGACCAGCGCGACCGGGCTGTGCCGATGCCCGCCGACATCACGGATCCCGAGGCGGTGGACGCCCTCTTCGACGCCGTGGCGCGCCGGTACGGCCGGCTCGACCTGCTGTTCAACAACGCCGCCGACGTCATGCCGTACGTCCCCGTCGAGGAGGTGAGCGTGGCGGACTGGCACCGCGTCATGGGTTCCATCGCCACCGGCACCTTCCTGTGCTCCCAGGCCGCGTTCCGGCTGATGAAGGACCAGGATCCGCGGGGCGGGCGGATCATCAACAACGGCGCCCCCTCCGCGCAGGTCCCGCGGCCGGATTCGATCGCGTTCACCGCGGCCAAGCACGCCGTCGCCGGGATGACCCGCTCGCTGTCCCTGGACGGCCGGCGCTACGACATCTCCTGCGGCCAGATCGACATCGGCAACGTCACCCCCGAGGACCGGCCGCAGCCGGCCGTGCGGCAGGCGGACGGCTCGCTGCGGGTCGAGCCCACCATGGACGTGCGGCACGTGGTGGACATGGTCCGGGCCATGGCCGCCCTCCCACGCGGGGTGAACATCCAGTCAGTCCTGGTCATGCCCAGCTCCATGCCGTACGTCGGCCGGGGATAGCCCCGCCACGTACGCGGGCGTCCACCGGTCGGGAACCAGCCGTCCGGCCGTGGCCCAGGCGAGCATCCGGTGCAGACCGTCGAGGTGGATCAGCCCCCCGCGCACCGTCAGGTGTTCGTAGTCGGGGCCGGGCATCGGAACCGTGCTCAGGAACAGGGGTAGCGGTGACGCGGTGGCCTGTCGGGCGAGTTTGGCCGCGCACAGCGGATTGGTCGTGGCGTAGGTGGCGTGCAGACGGGTCAGCCGGCGGGCGGCGTCGGCCACGGTGAGGCCGGTGCGGGGGATCAGCTCCACCTCCCCGTCCTCGCCCAGGTGCCACGGGAGCACCACCCGCAGGACCTCCGGACCGTCCAACAGCACTCTGTGCCAACGGCCTTGCAGAGTGGACTGCGCGTTGCGGATATGGCCCTGGGCCTCGTCGTTGGAGTTGGCGCTGTCCTGCGGGTCGTAGGGGTGCTGTTGCGCGAAGTGGTCCATGACCGCCTTGAACGGTACGGCCTCCAGAACCCTCATGCCCCTGTCCTCACTGCCGGGACGTACTCGGTGAAGTGCCGCTCGGCGAAGAGTTCCGGCCAGCGCTCGCGGGCCAGACCCCTGCGGTGGGCGACGTCCAGGACCTGCCGCCAGTACGGCTTGACCGGCGGCCAGAGCGCGCCCGTGCGGCAGTAGGAGGCGTCGATCATGTACCGCGGCCCGGCCTCCGGCACGGCGGGAGGACGGCGGGTGTGGAAGAGGCCGGAGTGCAGCACCACGGTCGATCCCGGCGGCAGGTCGTCGATCAGTGTCTCTCCCGGGATCTCGTCCGTGCCCAGGTGGCCGCGGGCCTGCTTACCGAGGTGTTCCCGGTGCGAGCCGGGCAGGACCACCAGAGCGCCCATGCCGGGGCGCAGGCCGTGGATGTAGTGCAGGGCGTGGACCATCGGGTGGCGACGACCGCTTCCGGCCGGCTGCTCGTAGTCGTGGTGCCAGCTCTTACCCGCGCCGGCACACGGACGACGGTCACTGTGCAGGTGGTGGAAGACGAAGGAGCGGCCGAGCAGTTCGCTCCTGGAGAGCAGGTCCAGCAGCGGTGGATGCACCGCCAACTCGCCGTGCGCCTCCAGGTCCAGCTCGACGAGCTTGGGCGCCTTGGCGCCGACGGGGCGCAGGCAGGCATCGATCGACTGCTGCCGCCAACCGGCGTCCACCCAGTAGTCCACCTCGCCTGCGAGGCGTTCGACGAGGGCGGGTGGAAGCCAGCCCGGGAGTACCAGGTACCCCCGCTCGGAGAACTCCCGAACCTGCACATCGACCGCCGCGACATCCACCATAGGCGGATACACCCCCCTGTATTCATGCGCCCGCAGCCTTGGGGACACGATGATGCCCGAGAGTGTCTATCCGATGGCGGACCGTGCCATACCTGTGCGACGGCAAGTGACTGAAACGGATCGGACCGTCCATGACAGCCTGGGGGACTCGGCACGACGACCTCGTCTGGCGAGCCGGCAGGGTCCGGGGCTTTGGGCGCCGGCTTCCGCTCGGACGGCTTCGGCGCGTGCCGGATGCGCGCCAGAACGGGTGGTGAACGGCGGCCCGTAGCGGTCCGCGTCGGGTGTCCGGCGGGCTGGCTGCGCTGACATCGCCGAAAGTCAGGAGCACTTTCCGGCCCGGAGGACCAAGGATTCCCAAGCTCCGCGCCCTCGTCGAACAAGCCGTCGCGTGTCAACGAGCACGGACACCAGGGCGGATGTCCCGGCGCACCGCCGTGACACCGCGCGAGCCGGGCGCCGGGGCCGGTCGTGGCCTCGGCGGCCACGGCCGGCCCCAGGTCGAACATGCCAGGTCGTGCGGGCCCCCGGGGTACTCGACGGTCGTCGGGTCTGTGGAGGTGGCGGCGCTCTCGCTCCGGGCAGGTCCCCCGATGGCGTGCGGCTGATCGATGCACGCCGCGGGTCGGCAGGGCGCCTCGGTCAGGCGTTCCTGCCGCGGGCGGCCACGCGCCAGCGGTCCACCATCGTGCCGCCGCTGACCACGGCGACGTCGTCGACGAGGTTCACCGCGACGCAGACGTGGTTGGGAACCACGCGCAGCCGCTCGCCGAGCGCGGGCAGGTCGCTGTCGTCGGGCCAGAGCACGGTGGCGTGGTGCTCGGACAGCGCCGTGATGCGGGCTTCCGGGTGGTCCATGAGCCGGCCGAAGCCCGTCGCCCAGGCGGGTCGGTCTCCGCCGAGGACCTTGCTGCCCGCGTCCAGGACGAGCCTCCGGGGCGTGGTGTCGTCTCCCTCGTGCCTGCTGACGACGGTCGCCGCGACCGTCAGCGCGATGTCCGCCATGGTGCACCGTCCGAGTTCGAGCTGCTGGGCGTCGCCGAACACGTAGACGCCCGGCCGCGCCTCGGTGACCGCCGAGGTCCCGGTCAGCTCCGCGGTCGGGGTGGATCCGCCGCTCACCCGCGTGACCTCGAAACCTGCGGCGGCAAGCAGTTCGGCGGCCCGCCCGAGGGCCTGCTGCTCTTCCTCGGCCGCCTTCGCCGGCATGCCCGGCGCGTAGCCGTGGCCCGGGAAGGTGAACACTCCCCCGACGCGCAGCCCGGCACGGGCCGCTGCCCGGGCCACCGCCACGGCCTGTTCCGGGTGGACGCCGCTGCGGTGGTGCCCGCTGTCGATCTCCACCATGACCTCGATGTCGCCGGCCGCGGCCCCGAGGTGGCGGCCAGCCGCCTCTGCGGCTTCGACGGAGTCCGTTCCGATCGCGATCCTCGCCCTGGTGCCGAGCCGGCGCAGGCGCTCGGCGTGCCGGGGCCCGATCCAGAGCGGATAGGCGATGAAGAGGTCGGTGGCGCCGTGCTCGGCGAAGACCTCGGCCTCCCCGATGGTCGCCACCGTCAGCCCGACGGCCCCCGCCGCGAGCTGCCGCGCGGCGATCTCCGGCATCTTGTGGGTCTTGGCGTGAGGGCGCAGCCGCAGGCCCTTGGCCCGTAGTGCGGCTGCCATGCGCTCGATGTTCCGTTCGAGCACGTCCAGATCGACCATGATGTCCGGGGTGTCGATCTCTACCGGGATTCTGCTCATCTGCTACCTTTCCGACTCGAATCACGCCGAACGTATTCTTGCTCCACGAGGGTCAGTTCGAGCAATTCGTGCGGAGCGCCTCGTCGGGCCAGGCGTTCAACGGCTGGGTCGGCGACCAGCGCAGGACGAGCGGGGTGCGTTCCTCGGGGGTGTCCCCGCCGTGCCCTTCCCCGTCGAGGTGCCCGTGGTCGGCCATGACCCCGACCATCGCCGGAATCCGAGCCGGAACCCATTCTCGTGAGCGGAGCGACACCGCTCGACGTGGTTGCGCTGTCGGTGGATCCGAACAGCCCGGGCGCGGCCGCGGCGCCGGCCCGCACCGACGCGACCGGCCGGACGTCCTGCACCACCGCTACGACGGGCGCTACGGCCTGATCACGCCCGCCGGGGAGCGGACGGGCCCCCCGGCGGCCGTGGGGCCGGGGGCCGGGAGGGCCGGGAGCAGGGAGAGGAGCCGGGGACGGTGTGGGGCCGCCCCCGGCTCCCCGCGTTCCGCGTTCAGCGCAGGACGGCGAGTTCGGCCACCACGGCACGGTGGTCGCTGCGCGGCAGGGCGTGCTCGGCGACGTCGACGGCGGTCAGCGCGGGCCCGTGCAGGACGTGGTCGATCTGGATCACGGCCGGGACGCGGTAGTCGGGGTGGTCCTGGGGCCAGGTCGGGAAGAGGCCCGCGCCGAGTTCCTCGTGGGTGTCGGCCAGGCCGGTGCCGATCAGGTCGCGCATCGGCTTGTGGTCAAGGGTCGCGTTGAAGTCGCCCAGCAGGACCGCGTTGCGGGTGCGCCCGGGCGCGGCGGCGCGCAGGTCGTGCAGTCCCTCGGCCCAGCGGCGGGCATCGCCGAGCGGGTAGTAGGTGTGCACGGCGACCAGCTGCACCGGGCGGCCGCCGACCTCGACGGTCAGGTTGGTGGTCGGCCAGGCAGGGTCGGCGACGGAGCTGACGGGCAGCCGGGTGTAGAGCGCGGTGTCGGTGCCGGCCGGCCGCTCGCGGTGCGGCAGCAGGGCGCGGATGCCGGCCGCGTCCAGCGTGTCGGCGGCGGAGTCGCTCTGCTCCTCGACCGCGAGCACGTCGATCCGCTGGTCGCGTACCAGGTCGACCAGGGACTTCGGCGAGACCTGCCCCATGAAGTTGTTGCTGGTCGCCACCCGCAGCCGGGGCGCGTCGGCCGGGGCGTCGGCCCCGTCCGGGACGAGCCGGGGTACCAGCCACCACAGTTGCAGCACCACCAGCACGGCCGCGGCCCCGGTCAGCCACCGTTCGCGCAGCACCGCCACCGCCGCCAGCAGCAGCACGCTGAGCAGCGCCGCGTACGGCAGCCCGGCCATCGGCAGGGCCCACACCGTGCCGTCGTCCCACCCGAACAGCCGCACCACCGCGAGCGCGGCCGGGCCCAGCAGCAGCACCCCGCACCCGATCAGCGCGGCGAGACGCCAACGGCCTCTGCCAGCGGGCGACGCGCTCTCCGACGTACCGTCCGTCACGGTGCTCCTTCCAGGGGGCGGCCGACAGCCGTGATCACCGGCTGCCGTCGTGAAGGACGGACGCCCGCACCCAGGGCCCGGTTCCACGCCACCGGTCGATGCCGGGGCGCGGGACGTCGATGCCCGGAGGGGCGGCGCCCCGGGCCGTGGAGCCCATCTCCGAGCGGACCATCCCGAGAACCTGCCCGGCGGCGTCCAGTCCGGCCGTGCCTTCCGGTCTCCAGGTCTTGTGCCGGGCGGCAGTGTTGCCGTCGATCGGCCAGGGCGCAGCGACGGGCAGCGAGCACGAGGCCGGCAACCCCAGCAGCGGACGCCGTCCGGTCAGCTGCTGCGGGGTGGGGTTCAGTGCTCCTGGGCCGTCGGGCGCACCATGATCTCGTTGATCGCGGCGTGCGGGGGCTGGGTGACCATGAAGACGATGGAGCGGGCGATGTCCTCGGCCCGCAGCCAGGACTCCTGTGCCATGCCGCGGGCCGAGGCGAGTCCGGGACCGGTCGCCATGTGCGTCGAGGTCAGTCCTGGCTCGATCACGCCCACCCGGACACCGCGCCGGGTCACCTCCTGGCGCAGGACCTCGCTGAACGCGCACACCGCGTGCTTCGTCGCCGAGTACACGCCGTTGCCGCGGCGCACCACGCGGCCCGCAGCCGAACTGACGTTGACCAAGTCGGCGACCTTGCGCGGGCCGCCCGCCGCAGCACGCAGCAGGTGCGGCAACGCCGCCTGCGACAGGTGCAGGACGGCCGTCAGGTTGAGGTCGACCATCCGGTCGACCTCCTCGGCGCCGACCTCCTCGACATCCCCCATCGCAACGTAACCGGCGTTGTTCACCAGCACGTCCAGCCGCCCCAAGCGCTCGGCGGCCTCCTCGACGGTGTCCCGGGCCCGTGCGGTGTCACGCAGATCGGCGCTGATGACGGCGCACGAGCCGCCATGGGCCCGGATCGTGTCTGCCAGCTCCTGCAGCCTTTCGGTGCTGCGGGCCACCAGCGCCACTGCCGCCCCCTCCCGGGCCAGCGCCAGGGCCGTGGCAGCCCCGATACCGCTGGACGCACCCGTCACCAGCGCAACACACCCCGACAGCGCCGCGTCGCTTTCGGCCACGGAGTTCCCTGCCCTTCCGTCGTCCGCACCCGTAACACCCATGCAGCCAGCCTGCATCAGACGGCCTCGGACCGCCTCCCGCGCAGCCGCACGGGTCGACCGCGACACCGATGATGACGGCCCGGCAGAATCGGGTGCGGGCACGGCACGGGACGGCGCAGCCCGAGCCGGCCCGACAGCCCCCTGAACCAGCTCACGCCGGGCGGTGCCAGGGCGGGCGAAGCTTCTCGTGGAGGTGTGGAGGAGGTGGACCTCCCCCCACGGATCAGCGAGTGGGTCGGGGCGGCAGTCCGGGCACTACGCTGCACGCGTGATCGAGCATCCGAACGTGCGCCTCGCCGACCTTCTCGACCGCCGTACGGACGGGCACGAGCCTGCGCCGGAGGCGGTGCTCGCCGCGCTGTTCGAGGGCGGGGTGTTCGTTCCCGTCACCGACACCGGATCGGTGATGTTCCTCCCCGACGACGAGCAGCCGCCCACGCTGCTCGGGTTCACCGACGCGGCGCTCGGCGCGCGGCTGCTGCCGGCGGCCGCCGGGATGGTGCACTGCGACGCGGCGCGGCTGAGGGACATCCTGGAGAAGACCGGCGTCGCCGTACTCGGGGTCCGCTCCGGAAACGGGCAGGCGATCTTTCCCGAGCAGGTGCTGCGGCACTGGGCGACCCACGGGCCCGGGGCGGAACTGAAGCTCGACTGGTCCACCGACCCGGTGGCGGTCGCCCTGCGCGACGCGCTGGTCCGGCGGATCCGCGAGTTCCCCGCCGTCCGCTCGGTGTGGGTGGCGCACGCCCGGTGGCGGGCCGGCGGCGAGGAACACCTGATCCTGCACGTCGCCGTGGACGAGGACCTGCCCTCGGCCTCCGCCGACCGCCTGATGCAGATCCTGCTCGGCGAGGAGGTGAAGCTCGGCCGCAGGCACCCGAAGGTCGGGATGCTCGCCCTGAACACCACCATCCACGCCGACACCATCGCCCAACTGGACCGCCAGGGCCTGGACACGGTGCGCCACGACGTCGAGTCGGGACAGGTCCAGGTGATCTCCCGCGAGTACGACGACCCGTCAACGGCCCCGGCGAATGGCGCCGCACCCCAGCCGCGGGCCAAGCGCCGCTGGTTCGGCCGCTCCTGACAAGACGTCCCCCCTCCCTGTCAGCCCTCGCGACTATGGTGGCTGGTCACCAACCCCAAGAGGATCCACCATGGGCATCGTTCATCCCGACCTGGCCGTATTGCTCGATCTTGTACCAGCAGACCTCGCAGGCGGCGAACGGATCGACTGGGCTGCGGCCGAAGCTCTGCTGGGCACCAAGCTTCCAAGCGACTACAAGGCACTGCTGGACACCTACGGCATGGGCGACATCGGAGAGCTCGTCATCCTGCCCCCGTTGCCGAGTGACGTACGCGGGTGGGAGGGGTCTCACATCGGCAGCATGACGGCCTGCCTGCGGGGGCTCTGGGACAAGGACGGAGGGGTCCCTGGCGTGACGCTCGGTGCCGATGCCGTACTGCCCTGGGGCTCTGGAATGAACGCCAACGAGATGGCCTGGCTCATGAACGACCCCGATCCGGACAAGTGGCCAGTCGTAGCCTGGCGACGGCACCACTCATGGAACGAGTCGCCGTGGGCCCTGTTCGACTGCGGCATGGTCCAGTTCATCACCCGCATGATGCTGGGCCGGTTCGATGCCTGCCCACTCGGCGATTCGTCGCTCTGGAACCAGACGGACACGTTCGTCAGCTGGCGCGAGCAACGTCGACGGCTTCTGGCCGGCCTGGACCCACAGACCGGCGAACCCAATCCGTACGCCGACATGTTTCCCATCACCGAGGACTGGCCCTGAGCGTCTGCCTGCAAGCCTCTGAGCGACGTTCTCCCAGGTCAGAATTCGAACGCGGCTTAGGTCAGGCGTCGTTTGCCGGCTGGACCGCAGTGTTCGCACCGCCGAGTGGGTCGCTCTTGCGTTGCCGGCAGCTCACGGCGCGCAGTGCCGCGTTGGTGTGGATCCGCGGTTCGTGCCAAAGGCGGCTCAGCCAGCGGCTCGGGTTCCGGCGGTCGCGGGTCACCGCCGTACACGGCGGAGGGGATGGCCTCGACGGGCTGGGCTCGATCCGTGCGGATGGGGGGCAAGTGGCCGATCTCCTCGGCCGTGTCGAAGCCCTCCTCGGCTGATCGGAGGGCCGTGCTCGTCAGTTGGCCGACCCCGGCGCCGAGGTCGCGAGCCGGACTCCGTGTCGACCTGCTAGCGCTCCGCCAGCACATCGCGAACGTCGTCGCGCAGTTTGTTGACCTCGGTGCCGACGCGGTCGACGTCGAAGCCGGTCTCCAGCACAGCCTCGGTCAACGCGAGGAGCGCCAGCGCGATTGCTCGGTGCCCGGGGTCGGTGACCTTGTCCACTGCGGTCTTGGCCTGTTCCGTATATTCCTTGGCCTGTTCCAGGTGCTTTCGTTGCGCCATGACGCCTCCTTCGCTCCGTATCCGTGTGATGACGGTATGGCATAGGCCATGACCTTGGGTGATGTTTTGTCGGATTCGGTCCCGCCCCAGGTAGGACGCCAGTCGGGGATCAGGGTCGAGGCCCCGTCCCAGCTGCCTGCGGCGACCGTGTTCGAAGCGAGGCGCCCAGACCGCGGGCGCGGCGCAGCGGGCCGGGTGGGCTGAACTCGGCCAGGAGGCCGGTCAGAGCAGCGGGACGGCGCCCAGGCAGGTGTGCCGGCCCGGTCTCGTCGCGTCGCCCACCGGGTGGGCGACGCCCGTCGAGTACGCCGGTGCTCCGCCCGGGGCTCGGGTCGACCTGGACGCGGGCGTCGCGTCGATCCGCCGTCAGGAGACCGGCCCTGACGAGAAAAAGGTTCGATCCCGGACCAGGTGATGTGTCAGGATTCCCCGTCTCTTCGTTCGACCGGGGGTTCTCCTGATCATGCGCCGCTCCACTGTGCTCGCCGTCGCCGCCGCGGCAGTCTCCCTCGTCGCTCTGGTGGGCTGCACCGACGACGCGGCGCCGGCCGCGTCCTCGACCGCGCCGGCCTCCACGCCCACGGCGACCGTCACGCCGACGCCCACCGCCGTCGCGACGCCCACGCCCACCGCCACCGCCACAGCCGTCGCCACGACGGAGGGCGGGGTGATCGACCCGGAGAAGGCGCTCGCACTCGCGGAGAAGACGCCGTACGCGGCCACCCAGGACTTCACGACCGAAGGCGGCCCGATCAGCGCGCTCACCAAGGCCCGGGTGAACCTCAACGGGCCGGTCCGCTCCGGCCGGCTCGCCGAGTCCATGAGCGCGGGTGGCACCGACGTGATCGGCAGCGGGAGCGACAGCCCGACCGTCGTCGTCACCGACGACGGCACCACCTACATCAAGAGCGGCAGCAGCTGGCGCACCTCCCCGCTCGGTGACCGGATCCCCGACTACCACGGCTACGCCAAGGCGCTGCTGGCCCTCGGTCCGTCCGCACGCACGGGGATGGAGGACTGCGAGGGCACGCCGTGCTACCACCTCTCCGGCACGGTCGGCCTGGAGCCGATGAAGGCCGTGGAGCCCGAGCAGTACAAGATCCTCAAGGGCAAGGGCGTGGAGAGCTTCCAGCTCGACCAGTGGATCGACGCCCAGGGCCGCACCGTCCGCTACGACCGGAAGACCGAGCTGCGGGGCATCCAGGTGCGCACCCACGGCACCTTCCGCGACTTCGGCCCGGTCGAGAAGGTCGACCCGCCGCGCTAGGCGCCGAAGTGCCCCCGGCCCTTCCGGTACGACTGGAGACCGGACCCCGCCACCCCCGTACGGCGCAGCCCCCGGCCGTTCGCACCTACCGGGGGCTGCGCCGATACGGGACTGGCAAGGCCGCACCTCCACTCCACCACCGGCCCGGTACGCGTCTTCGCCCGCTTCCGTGACCTCGGCGAAGCCCGCACCTTCCTCCAAGCCCAGGCCAGTCGTGGTCGACGACCGGTCGACACGGTCTGATCGCCCTTGCGACTCGTCACCCGTACCGACCCCGAACTCCTCCACGAACGTCGAACCCGCGATCACGGGTTCCTGCGCTGGTCGCCTGCCTGGACGGCCCGGACCTCACCGCCGTGACCGACCCCGACGCCTACCCATCGGATCTTCCAACGGCGCGCCCTGCGAACCCAGGTGGACCTCATCCTCGAAAGGCACCACAGCCTGTGACCACCCACGACCTGACCATCACCCAGGCCGCACCCGACGACCCGAGAGTCCTGCAACTGGTCCGCGACCTCGACGCCGGCCTCGCCGCGCGCCACCCCGACGAGCCCTGCACCGGTGACGCCCGCCCCCACCCCGACATCCGCTTCCTGCTGGCACAGACCGACGGCCGACCCGTCGGCTGCTGCGCCGTCCAGCCGCGCCCCGACGGCGCGGCCGAGCTCACGCGCCTGTACGTCACACCCGACGCCCGCGGACACGGCATCGCCACCCGACTGCTCGCCGAGGCCGAACGCACCGCCGCCGCTCTCGGACACCCCGAGATCCGCCTGAAAGCCGGAGTCCACCAGCCCGAAGCCATCGCTCTCTACACCCGCGCCGGCTACACCCCCATCTCCGACTGCCCGCCCTATCAGGACAAGCAGCTCAGCCGCTGCTACACCAAGCCGCTCCCGCGCCCAGGCCAGTCGTCGACCCGGATTCCCGGACTCGTGATCGGCGAGCTGTCCTTGCTGGACGATGCGGTCGCGGCAGCCGTGCACGGGATCGGCCACCGTGCCTACGCAGTCGAGGCGGAGCTGATCGGCTTCGCCGGTATCCCCGCTCTGGGCGAGAGTTTGGAGGAGATGCGCGTCCAGCCGCTGCGGTGGCTGGGGGCAACGGTCGATGGCCGGGTCGTGGCGTTCATCGCCTGGCAGGAGCTCGACGAGGAGGATGCGGTCGACATCGACCGGGTGTGCGTCGATCCGCCGTGGTTCCGTCGCGGGCTGGCTTCCAGGCTCCTGCAGCACCTTACGACCGAGATGGTTCCGGGCCGGGCCGTTCTGGTGAGTACCGGTGCCGACAACCGCCCGGCCGTGGAGCTCTACGAGCGTCACGGCTTCTCCCGGATCGGCACTGTCGAGCCTGTTCCCGGCCTACGAATCGCTCAGTTCCGGCTGGCGGGAGCGGCCGGAGTGCGCGGTCGGCAATAGCCCGAAGAACGCTGCACGAGATGGTGGGCGGGCTGCCGAAGCAGTTCCGGTGGCCCTGGGCGAGCGCGCTGGTGAAGCGGTAGCCGGTGAACTTCGCGGCGACCCGGGCCGGTGCCATGGTGGAGCGGTCGCCTCGACCATGAGCACCGGCACCCCGATCTCCGGGGCCTGCCACACACCGTCCGGGCGCACCTTGCGCTTCCCGCCCGGCAGCAGGAGCTCGGTCTCGGTCGACCGGGAGCGCACGGCGCCGACCCCACCCGCGGCACCCGGTGCGGTGCCGCCCAGGACGAAGGCGAGCACGGTCTCGTTGACCGCCATCGCGTGCGGCGCGCCCGTGCGGCCGACCCCCGTCCGCGGTACCGCCCATCTCCGAGCGGGCCATCCCAAGCACCTGCCGGCCGCGTCCAGCCCGGTCGTGCCCTCCAGCCGCCTCGTCTTGTGCCTCGCTGCGGTGTTGCCGTCCCAGGCGACCAGCCCGTGCCGGGGAGGTGCCTCCTGGTCCCCCCACACACAGCAGTGCCGACGCACTACTCGACGGCACAGTGGCGGCGCCCGTAGCCGGCGGCGAAGCGGGACGCCCGGCGGTCGGGTGAACCATGCGCCCGGAGCGCGACCGTCCTGTCGCCGACGGGGCACGGATCAGGAACACGGGTTTCCGCCGGGAAGGGTTACGCCATGCACCGCGCACTGATCGTCGTCGACGTGCAGAAGGACTTCTGCGAGGGCGGCAGCGTCCCGGTCAAGGGCGGAGCCGACCGCGCCCGCGCCATCGCCGACCTCACCCGGCGCACCGCCGGCACCACGTACACGCACATCGTCGCCACCCGCGACCACCACATCGACCCCGGCGGCCACTTCTCCGACCACCCGGACTTCCGCAACTCCTTCCCCGTGCACTGCGTCGTCGGCAGCGACGGCAGCGAGTTCCACCCGCACTTCGCCCCCACCGCCCAGTCCGGGACCGTCGACGAGGTCTTCTACAAAGGCGCGCACTCCGCCTCCAAGAGCGGCTTCGAAGGCTCCACCGAAACCGGCACCCCGCTCGCCGACTGGCTGCGCGCCCGGGACGTCACCCATGTCGACGTCGTCGGCATCGCCACCGACCACTGCGTCAAGGCCACCGCCCTCGACGGCGCACGAGCCGGATTCACCGTCCGCGTCCTGCTCGACTACACCGCGGGCGTCGCCACCGACACCACCACCGCAGCCCTCCACGAACTGCGCCAGGCCGGCGTCCACCTCACCGGCCACCCCGTCGTCCTCAACTGAGCCACACCACGACCACCTTCCCGGCGCTCACCGACATCCCTTCCTGCCGCAGTCGGGAGAGCCCACGGCGGCGCAGTCGCGCACCGGTCATACGCCGGCGTGAACTCCCGCCGGATCCTGCCGAAGTCCTGCTCCACCCAGGCCGAGGAGACGTACCGATCGGTTTCTGTCCGCACGGCGAAGGCGAGGCGACCGTGCGGCATGCCGCCGCGCTCCGTATCGCGGAGGACCCCGTCCTCGCCACCCGGTGAGCCGCCGTGGGCCGGGGTTCCCACCGGTACCGTGGCGTGGTTGGCGGTCGTCCTCTCGCCGGCGGTCCCCATCGTCTCGACGGTCGCCGTCACCTCCGAGCCCGGCGGGTGCCCCGGTGCGCCGGCGTTGACGGTTGTCCTCCTGCTGGCGACCGCCGTGCTCGTCATCGCCTTCACCTGAGCCGAGGCGCACGGCTCCCGGGCAGCCCCTGCGGGTACTTCCTGTCAGGGCACACGCGCCGGGGACGCCCGGAACTCGGGGTGATTCGCCGAGGCGTTCGAAGGGCGTGCATCCAGACTCCCCGTCCCCGAGCCGGACCGCTCCGGTTCGTCACCGGCGTGATCGCCTCGCTCTCGGCGATCACGCTCCCGCAGACCGGCGCTCAGGCGGACCGGGCGGCGCTGCTGAAGAACACCTTCGCCGGTTGGTGACGCGAATTCGGTCAGCGCAGGCAGTGAACTTCACGGCTACCCGGGCCGGGGACATGATCGAGCGAGCCCATGGCCCGCCCACCAGACCTGTGCCGCCTGCCGGCGAATCGGTGTCCAACCGCAGGGTGGAACTTCACGCTCACACTGGCCGCCCAGCGCGACACGCCGCCGACGTGATCGTTCCGCGCCGGCGCTCCCGGTTCAGCGGCGGGCGGTCGACGCCTTGCCAAGCGCCCCCTGGTGCGACCACCCCGTAGTGGGCGGGGGCACCGCGCCCGTGTTCGCGGTGCCCCCGCCCTCCGTGATGACGGCCCCGGCCCGACCCGCCGGGCTAGAAGAATTCGTCGAGCAACCGATAGAAGGCCAACTTGTCCTCGTCCACTCCGGGGCCGCCGTACTGTGCGAGGAAGCGCTGGGCGTACTCGGGGCCGAACCAGGGATCCTCCTCGATCTCCAGCTCACGAGTGGCCAGAGCGAGGTCGGCGTGGCGGTCGGCGAGACCGAGGCGGCCCACGTCGATGACTCCGGTGACCTCGCACGTCCTGGGATCCAGCAAGACGTTGTTCGGGCAGAGGTCCCCGTGGCAGACGACGATGTCCTCCGTCTCCGGCCGGGTGCGGTCGAGTTCGGCCAGGAGCTGTCCGCCGGACCAGCCTCGGCGCGCCTCCTCCAGGTCATCGAGGTCCACCAGCCCCACACGCACGTTGTGGCGGGCCTCGTCCATCGCCACGGACAGGGAGCGGTCGAAGGGGCATTCCGCCACGGGCAGGCTGTGCAGGGCACGGGCGACGCGGGCCATCGCCTCCGCGACGGCGAGCCGTTGGTGCTCCGGCCACTCCTCTGCAGCCGAGACGCCCTGCACGGCCTCGGTGACGATCCAGACGGAGGTGTCGTCGCCCCCGCACTCGACGACACGGGGAACCGGGATGCCGTGCCGGGCCAGCCAGTCGAGCCGATCGGCCTCGCCGGTCAGATCGAAGGCCGAATTGTCCAGGACACGCGGGGCGATCTTCGCGTAGAGCTCGGACTGCGGCCCGGTGAGGCGGTGGACGAAGGCGCCCGAGTCCCCTTCGGTGACGGGGCTCCACTCATGGTGCGGGTATTTCCGGCGCAGCGAGCTCTTCATGAGGTGCATGATCCCCCGACATTCAGCCTGATCCAATGGGATTACGGAGCTGAAGGCTCTCCCGCGATCGCGGTCGCGGGGGCCACGCGGTACAGTGCGCCGCGCGTCGGGGCCTCGGTATGCCTGGAAGCCACACGGGGCTGGCGCTGCGGAGCGGAACGCAAGCACTTCGCCCGGTTCCCCGGCACGATCGCCAACCCCAACCTGCTCAGCGGCCGAGGTATCGGTGTGCGGGAGCAGACCGTCGTCGCCCGGCACCCCACCAGCACGCCGGGGCCGCCGAGTTCACACAGTCGCTCGACCGAGTCCACCGACCCGGGCGCGTAAAAGGAGGTTGCAGAGTGCGATGCCCGCCGGGCTGAAGCGTCGTCACGACAAACACCGTTGCAGCATCAGGGCTCGAGTACGATCCCAGCTTCCCGTGCAAGGCTGAGGGCGAGCTCCATCGCCCCTGGGCCTTGCACAGTTGCTCCTTCAAGGCTCGCCGCACCACCGACATCCAGCAGTGTGCACCCCTCGAACCGGACGTTCTGCATGTCCGCGTGGGCAAACTGGGCGCCTTCAAGATCGCAGTCCTCGAACCGCACGTCCCGCAGCTCGGCCCGCTGGAAGTCGGCCTGTCGCAGGTTGCAGCCCGTGAAGAGCACCCTCCTGAACTTCGAGTACCGGAACAGCGCCGAGTCGCTGCGGCAGTTGTCGAAGGTAACGTCCCGGAAGAAGCCGTTGCTCCAGGACATCCCGGTGAACCTGCTGGACCTGGCCGTGCTCCTCAAGAGCGAGACATCCTGAGTACGGACGCTCGCGAAGTCGGTGGTCTCGAACTCGACGTCCGACAGGACACACCGGCGAAGATCCGTGCCGGTGAACCGTGTGCCGGTGAACCGGCAATGCTCGATCTCGACCGCCTCAGCAGCTCGCCCGGCGAAGTCCACCGTCGAGTACTCGACCCCCTTGATCATCGCGTCGTCCTCAAGATCGTGCTGAGGCATCGCAGCGGACCGCATGGTCGGAAGCAGCCGCGGGGACTGAGGAGCCCAACGAACCGGGGTCCGGGCCTTCGTCACACTAGCCATCCGATCAGGTGTGATCCGCACCAAGTGGCAACAACAGCCTACCGGGAAGCGGGAGACCAGAAGCGCCACGTGCAGCAGTTGCCTACCGACCGTCAGGATCCGCCGACATCCTCACCGCGGGCGGCTCGCTCACCGACCTGCCGCGCACCCTGCCGCTGCCCGAGCGCCACCACCGGGCTGCCCGCCTCCGTCCCGGCCGGCGCCGCCCGGATCGAGGACCTGGTCCCGCTCGGCCCCGGCCGCCCCGTCGTGGCACCGCTTTCCGTGTTCGCGTCCATCACGCCGGCTCCGAAGGGCATGCGCGATGCTGGTTACGTCGTTTCCGCACCGGCGGAGGCCCGCACGCGCGGCTTTCGGAGGAGAAGTCGACATGGATCCGTTGCAGCCCGGCCCACTGCGCTGCCTGGTGACCGGTGCGACCGGCTACATCGGCGGCCGACTCGTCCCCGAATTGCTCGCCCGCGGGCACACCGTGCGGTGTCTGGTACGGGATCCCGG
The DNA here is from genome assembly GCF_020103755.1 of Streptomyces sp. LS1784. Lineage (GTDB taxonomy): Bacteria > Actinomycetota > Actinomycetes > Streptomycetales > Streptomycetaceae > Kitasatospora. Next base: position 5,442 of record NZ_JAHSQD010000054.1, on the reverse strand, counting down.
GCGACTGCGCGACCACCCCTGGCGGGCCCGGGTGGACACCGCCACCGGAGACGTCACCCGCCCCGCCACCCTCGCCGGGGCCTTCGACGAAATCGATGTCGCCTACTACCTCGTCCACTCGCTCGGCACCGGGCCCTCGTTCGAGGCAACCGACCGCGAGGCCGCCCGCGCTTTCGCGGCCGCCGCGGCAGCCGCCGGCGTGACCCGGATCGTCTACCTCGGCGGCCTCGTCCCCGCCGGGGTACCCGAAGCGGACCTCTCCCCCCACCTGCGCTCCCGCGCCGAGGTCGGCCGCATGCTCCGCGCCGGCGGTGTCCCCACGGCCGAACTGCGCGCCGCCGTGATCATCGGCTCCGGCAGCGCCTCCTTCGAGATGCTGCGCCACCTCACCGAACGCCTGCCCGCGATGGTCACTCCGCGCTGGGTGTCCACCCGGATCCAGCCGATCGCCGTCCGGGACGTCCTGCGCTACCTGGTCGGCGCCGCCCACCTGCCGCCCGGGCTGAACCGCACCTTCGACATCGGCGGCCCCGACGTCCTCACCTACGAACAGATGATGCAGCGCTACGCCCGCATCGCCGGACTTCGCCGCCGCCTCATCCTCCCCGTGCCGGTCCTCACTCCCCGGCTCTCCAGCCTCTGGGTCGGCCTGGTGACTCCGGTCCCCGGCTCCATCGCCCGCCCCCTCGTCGAGTCCCTGCGCCACGAAGTCGTCTGCGGCGAGCACGACATCGCCCGATGGGTGCCCGACCCGCCGACCGGCCTGACCGGCTTCGACCAGGCCGTCACGCTCGCCCTGCGCCGGATCAAGGACGCCGACGTCGCCACCCGCTGGTCCTCCGCCTCATCGCCCGGCGCCCCGAGCGACCGGCTGCCCACCGATCCCGACTGGGCCGGCGGCAGCCTCTACCAGGATGTCCGGGAACGCACCGTGACCGCGTCACCCGCCGCCGTCTGGAGGGTGATCGAAAGCATCGGCGGCGACAACGGCTGGTACTCCTTTCCACTCGCCTGGACCCTGCGCGGCTGGCTCGACCGCCTGGTGGGCGGCGTCGGACTGCGCCGGGGCCGCCGCGACCCTACCCGCCTGCGGGTCGGGGACTCCCTCGACTTCTGGCGCGTCGAGGAGATCGAACCCGGCCGACTGCTCCGCCTGCGGGCCGAGATGCGCCTGCCCGGGCTGGCCTGGCTCGAACTCTCCGTCACACCGGACGGCGATCACGGGACGCAATACCGGCAGCGCGCACTGTTCCACCCCCACGGCCTGGCCGGACACGCGTACTGGCGCGCTGTCGCGCCGTTCCACACCGCGGTGTTCGCAGGCATGGCCCGCAACATCACCGAACGCGCTCGCCGGCAGCCCTGATACGGCTGGACGACGGCCGGATCCACACCGCCCTCGTCGCCGACGCCCGCCGGCGGGGCGGGGCCCGCTCGGCCTCGTCCCCGCTCCCGGTCTGCCGTCCGGCACCGGGGTTGGTACCGGCTTGCCGCCGCGAAGCGGGCCGCCGCGGCGAAGCCGAAGGTTGTCGCGGACGGACCGGTTCGTCGGGGTTGGCCGTAGGCAACGGGACGGGTTACGTGGTCTCAGCCAGGCACCGTTCGGCAGTCCCGCACGGTGTCGGCCGAAACGGTGTCGGCGCACGGGTCAGGGCTCTTGGCCAGGTCAAAACACCGAGACCGACGGGGATGACTCCGCCGGCCGCGTCGTGGTGGACCTGTGACGTACGGGCCCGGGACGGACCTGTGTCCGTCCCGGGCCCGCCGCGCGCACGGTGCCCGGCGGTTCAGCCGTCGAGGAGCTCGGCGAGGACCTCAGCCGGGTCGTGGTGCGGTGCGGCGGCCGGCCACCACCGACCGTCCTCCTGCCGGTAGGGGTACCAGCGGCCGTCCCGCCCGTAGCGGAGCTGGAGCCCGCTGCCGGCCAGCGTCCAGCGGTTCTCCCGCACCTCCGGCGCGGGGAGTTCGTCCTGCTCCCAGCCCGCGGTGAGCGCGGCGCTCGCCCGGGCGGTGTCCTGCGTCGGCGGTGTCCAGGCCTCCTCCAGCACGTCCAGCCCGGCGCTCCCGCCCAGCCTCCACGCCTCGGCCGCCCGGTCCAGCTGCTCCGGGCTGCCGCAGGCCTCCCGCAGGCGGGCCAGGACCCGCGACTCGGGGCGGGTCGCCGCGATCCGTACGCAGTCCCGCCAGAGGTCGAGCGGCACCGGCGGCTCGGCGGTGAAGCCGTGGGTGTAGGCGAGCAGCTCACGGGCGCGCACGGCCGCGTCGGTGACCAGCTGCTCCAGCGGGTCGGCCCCGGCCCCGGCCAAGGACGCGTCCTGGCGCACGGGCGGCCCGGGCAGCGGCGGCAGCCCGGGCAGCGCCGCCGGCTCACGGCCGAAGACCTCCTCGGCGGGAGTGCCGTCCGGCAGCTGCGCCGTGTCGGCCTTCGGACCGGCCTTCGCTTCCTCCTGCGCCCCATCGGCGTCCTCGTCCCCGAGGCCGCCGACGATCGCCTGCATCAGCAGGACGGACCGGAGTTCCTCCCGCGCCTCCTGCACGCCGCGTCCCCGCAGCAGGAGCAGCATCATCGTGTCCTCGTCCAGCAGCCAGGACACCTGGTAGCAGAGCGCGGCCGCGTGCTTGCAGGGGTGGTCGAACGCGTCGCATTCGCAGTCCGCCTCCAAGTCGCCGTAGCCGGGCAGCAGTCGGACCCGTGCGTCCTCGGCGGCCTCCAGCAGGTCGGGCGGCAGTTCACCGGCGAGCAGCTCATCGGTGACGTCCGGCCGCTCGGCGGTCTTCTCCCAGAGCAGCTCCCACTCGTCCTCGTCGAGCTCCTCCAGGGTGAGCACCGTCCTGAACGGGGTGTCGCCCTCGTAGCCGGTGGTGGAGACGCGCCCGGGGCTGACCGTGATCGGTCCGAGCCGGCCGGTCCGCGCGTAGGCCCGGCCCTTCTTCAGCGTCTCCTCGTCCAGGGAGGTATCCTCCAGCGCGTCCGCCCAGGCCTTGCCCCACCAGGACTGGCCGCGCGCCCGGCTGCCCCGGCACGCGGCGAAGGCCGGGAAGCCCCGCGCGCCCGTCTCGTCCCCGCTCATCCCGCGCTCCTCAGTTCGACCAGGTTGGCCAGTTCGTCGTTGGTCAGCTGCGTCAGTGTCTGCTCCCCGGAGCCCAGCACGGCGTCTGCCAGGCCCTTCTTCGCTTCGAGCAGGGCGGCGATGCGGTCCTCGACGGTCCCCTCGGCGATCATCCGGTGCACCTGGACGGTGCGCGTCTGCCCGATGCGGTAGGCGCGGTCGGTGGCCTGGGCCTCCACCGCCGGGTTCCACCAGCGGTCGTAGTGCACGACGTGGTCGGCGCGGGTGAGGTTGAGTCCGGTGCCGGCGGCCTTGAGGGAGAGCAGGAAGACGGGCACCTCCCCGTCCTGGAACCGGCGGACCATCTCCTCGCGGCGCGGCACCGGAGTGCCGCCGTGCAGCAGCAGCGTGGGGACGCCGCGCTCGCGCAGGTGGGCCTCCAGCAGCCGCGCCATGGCGACGTACTGGGTGAAGACCAGGGCGGCCCCGTCCTCCGAAATGATGGTGTCCAGCAGTTCGTCGAGCAGTTCCAGCTTGCCGGAACGGCCGGCCAGCCGGGTGCCTTCCGCCTCCTTGAGGAACTGCGCGGGGTGGTTGCAGATCTGCTTCAGGCCGGTGAGCAGCTTGAGCACCAGACCGCTTCGGGCGATGCCCTCGGTGGCCTCGATCTGCGCCATGACCTCACGGACCCGGGTCTCGTACAGGGTCCGCTGCTCGGGGGTGAGGGAGACCGGGTGGTCCGTCTCGGTCTTCGGCGGGAGTTCGGGGGCGATGCCCGGGTCCGACTTCCTGCGGCGGAGCAGGAACGGCCGTACCAGTTCGGCCAGTCGCTGTGCGGTGGGGCCGTGCTCTCCCTGCTCGCCCGGCGGCGGTCCGAACTCCGCGCGTTCCGCGCGTTCGGCCTCGATGGCGGCGATCCAGCGGCTGCGGAAGTGGCCGTGGCCGCCGAGGAGTCCGGGGGTGGTCCAGTCGAGGACGGCCCAGAGTTCGGAGAGGTTGTTCTCGACCGGGGTGCCGGTCAGGGCGATCCTGGCGTCGGCGGGGATCAGCCGCAGCGCCTTCGCGGTGCTGGAGTGCGGGTTCTTGACGTGCTGGGCCTCGTCGGCGACGACCGTGCTCCAGCGGTGTGTGCCGAGCCGCTCGGCGTCCAGGCGCATGGTGCCGTAGGTGGTCAGGACGAAGCCCGAGTCGGCGCCGTCCAGGGTGCGGTCGGAGCCGTGGTAGTGGCGGACGGGCATGCCGGGGGCGAACGTGCCGACCTCGCGCTGCCAGTTGCCCAGAAGGGAGGCGGGGCAGACGACGAGGGTGGGGCCGGCACTGTCCGGGTGCTCCTGGCGCAACAGGTGCAGCGAGATCAGCTGGACGGTCTTGCCCAGGCCCATGTCGTCGGCGAGGCAGCCGCCGAGACCGAGCGAGGTGAGGCGGTCCAGCCAGCGCAGGCCGCGCAGCTGGTAGTCGCGCAGGGTGGCCGCGAGCGCGGCGGGCTGCTCGACCGCTTCGTTGCCGCCGTCAGCTTCGGCCAGGCGTCGGCGCAGGGCGAGCAGCCAGGCGCTGGGCGCGACCCGTACCTGCTTGCCGCCGATCTCGGTGTACCCGGTGAGGGCAACGGCGAGCGCCTCGATGGCGGTGAGCGGTTCGAGGTCGCGTTCGCCGGCCTTGCGGGCGATGTCGGCGCCGATGAGCACCCGGCGCCCGCGCAGCAGGGCCAGCGGCTGGTCGGCGGCGGCGATCTCGGCCATCTCCTGCTCGGTGAGGGCTTCCCCGTCGAGGTCGAGCTGCCAGCGCAGGTCGACCGTGCCGTCACCACCGAAGAAGGAACGCAGGTCGGTGGGCGGGGTCCGCTCGCCGCCGACGACGGCACGGGTCGTGAGGGAACGGGTGGCGTCCGCGGGCCAGAGCACCTCGACGCCGTGGGCGGCGAGCCGGCCGGCGGTGTCGCCGAGCAGGTCCTGGACCTCGCGGTCGGTGAGGTCCAGGGCGGAGGGCACCGGCAGCAGGCGGGACAGGGGCTGCCAGACGTCGGCGGCCCGCCGTACGGCGAGGACGGTGTCGGCGTGGGCCCGCGGTCCGAACCCGGCTGCCTCGACCGTGGCGAACAGCTCGTCGGCGTCGGCTCTGAGGGTCGGGTCGGCCAGGCTGGACACCTGGGGCACCAGGCGCAGGGCGGGCCGCTCGCCGTCGCCGGCGACGGGCACCAGGTCCAGGCGCAGGGCCAGCCGTACGCCCGAGTCGAGGCCGGCGGAGATCTCCTCGGCCCAGGCGCGCAGCTGGGGGACGTACTGGGGTTCGACGGCGGCGAAGGCCGGGCGGCCGGTTGCGGCGGGCGCGGCGGCGGTGCGCGGCAGGGTGTCGGCGACCGCATCGAGGAAGGAGCGGAGCAGGGCGGTGGCGT
>NZ_JAHSQD010000539.1 GCF_020103755.1 Streptomyces sp. LS1784 | reverse complement strand
CACCGGCGGGCGGGACGCGCTCGCCCTCTCGCAGCGCGCGGCCGCCCTGTTCGCGGCGCAGGGCACGGCGAGCGTGGTGCTGGACTGCGAGTCCGGCCCGGTCCGCCTGGGCCTGGCCCGTACGCTGGCCGGGCTGCTCGGCGGCACCACCGTCAGCCTGGACGAGCTGCGCGCCGAGGGCGTGGCCTCGCTCGTCCGCGAGAACCGTCCCACGACCGTCCGCGAGAACCGTGCGACCACCATGCGAAAGGCGGCCTGACCCATGCCCAAGGGTGTCCCCGAGAGCGTTCCCGACGACGGACTGACGACCCGTCAGCGCCGCGCGCTGCCGATCACCGCCGTGCACACCGGCCCGGGCAAGGGCAAGTCCACGGCCGCGTTCGGCATGGCGCTGCGGGCCTGGAACCAGGGCTGGCCGGTCGGGGTGTTCCAGTTCGTGAAGTCCGCCAAGTGGAAGGTCGGCGAGGAGAACGCGCTGCGCGTGCTCGGCGCCTCCGGCGAGGGCGGCACCGTCGACTGGCACAAGATGGGCTCCGGCTGGTCCTGGATCCAGCGCTCCGCCGAGCAGGAGATGTCCAGCGAGGAGGCGGCCAAGGAGGGCTGGGAGCAGGTCAAGCGGGACCTCGCGGCCGAGACCTACCGCTTCTACGTGCTGGACGAGTTCACCTACCCGATGCACTGGGGGTGGGTCGACCCGGACGAGGTGGTGGCCGTGCTCAGGGACCGCCCGGGCAGCCAGCACGTCGTCATCACCGGCCGGTACGCGCCCGAGGCGCTGACCGGATTCGCCGACCTGGTCACCGAGATGACCAAGGTCAAGCACCCCATGGACGCCGGCCGCAAGGGCCAGCGCGGTATCGAGTGGTGAGCCTGCGCACGTGAACATCCCCCGCCTCGTCGTCGCCGCGCCCTCCTCGGGCGCCGGCAAGACCACCGTCGCCACCGGCCTGATCGCGGCGCTCGCCGCCCGCGGGCTGGCGGTGTCGCCGCACAAGGTCGGCCCGGACTACATCGACCCGGGCTACCACGCGCTCGCCGCCGGACGCCCGGGCCGCAACCTGGACGCCTTCATGTGCGGTCCGGAGCGGATCGCACCGCTGTTCCTGCACGGCGCGGCGGGGGCGGACGTCGCGGTGGTCGAGGGCGTCATGGGGCTGTTCGACGGGGCTTCCGGGCGCGGGGAGCTGGCGTCCACGGCGCACGTCGCCAAGCTGTTGCGGGCGCCGGTGGTACTGGTGGTGGACGGCTCCTCGCAGTCCCGCTCGGTGGCCGCGCTGGTGCACGGCTTCGCCTCCTGGGACCCGCAGGTGCGGCTCGCCGGGGTGATCCTCAACCGGGTCGCCTCCGACCGGCACGAGCAGCTCCTGCGCGAGGCGCTGGAGGAGGGCTCCGGCGTACCGGTGCTGGGCGCGCTGCGCCGCTCCGCTGCGGTCGCCACACCGTCCCGCCACCTCGGGCTGATCCCGGCGGTGGAGCGCTCGACGGAGGCTCTCAAGGCGGTCGCCGACATGGGTGAACTGGTGGCCTCCTCGGTCGACTTGGACGCCCTGCTCGAACTCGCCCGGACGGCACCGGAGCTGGATGCCGAGCCGTGGGACCCGTCGGCCGAGGTCACCCCGGTGGCCGGCCGGCCGCGGATCGCGGTGGCGGGCGGCGCGGCCTTCTCGTTCTCGTACGCCGAGAACGCCGAACTGCTCGGCGCAGCGGGCGCGGAGGTGGTCCCGTTCGACCCGCTGCACGCCTCGGCACTGCCCGAGGGCGCGGCCGGCCTGGTGATCGGCGGCGGCTTCCCGGAGCTGTACGTCCGCGAGCTGAGCGGCAACGCCCCGCTGCGCGCCACCATCGCCGCGTTCGCCGCCGCGGGCGGGCCGATCGCCGCCGAGTGCGCCGGGCTGCTCTACCTGGGCCGGGAGCTGGACGGCCTGCCGATGTGCGGCGTGCTGGCCACCGACGCCCGGATGACCGAACGGCTCACCCTCGGCTACCGGGAGGCGGTCGCCCTGCACGACTCCCCGCTGGCCCCGGCCGGCACCAGGCTGCGCGGCCACGAGTTCCACCGCACGGTCTGCGACCCCGGCGCGAGCGAACTCCCCGCCTGGGGCTGGCGCCTCCCGACCGGTCCCCGCACCGAGGGCTTCGCGGGCGGCAACGTGCACGCCTCCTACCTGCACCTGCACTGGGCGGGCGCGCCGACGCTGGCGTCCTCCTTCACGGCCGCGGCGGCGACCTTCGCAGCGGGGGCGGGGGCAGCGGGGACCGCGTAGTTCACGGCTTCGGCCTCGGCGCTCTCGGCTCCGGCCTTGAGGCTCTCGGTCTCGGCGGCGACCCTCCCGGGAAACACCGCGACGCCGCCGGGTGTCCGGCTCCAAGCTCCGTGCATGCATGTGATCGTCCTCAACGGCGGGTCCAGCTCCGGCAAGTCGAGCATCGCCCGGTGCCTGCAGGAGCTGCTGCCGGAGCCTTGGCTGCACATCGGGGCCGACACCATGGTCGACGCGCTGCCGCCGTCGCTGCGCGGTGGCGGTGAGGGGATCGGCGGGCTGGAGGACGGGGACGGCACGGTCGAGGTCGGTCCGGTCTTCGCCGCGCTGGACGCCGCCTGGACGATCGGGGTGGCGGCGATGGCCCGGGCCGGGGCCCGGATCGTGGTGGACGAGGTGTTCCTCGGAGGCGCCTCTTCGCAGGCCCGGTGGCGGGCGGCGCTGGAGGGTCTGGACGTGCTCTGGGTCGGGGTGCACTGCGATCCGGCGGTGGCCGCGGAGCGGGAGGCCGCGCGCGGCGACCGGGTGGCCGGGATGGCCGCCGCGCAGGCGGAAGCGGTGCACCAGGGGGTCGCGTACGACCTGGTGGTGGACAGCTCGCGGGCGGCCGCGGCGGACTGCGCCAGGGCCATTACCGCGCGGGTGCCGGCCGACGGCTCGTCGGGCGTCCAGGCGGGCGCCCAGGCGGGCGTCCGGACCGATGTGCAGGCCGACGTGCAGGCCGACGCGGCCTCGTAGGCCCGCGGACTACTCGCGGTCGAGCAGCGCGGCGAGGTAGCGTGCCACCTCGTCGCGCAGCTCCTCGGGCGCCGGGATGTGCCAGTGCCCACTGCCCGCCGTCGCGTTGAACAGCACTCCGTCGCACCAGCGGATCAGACGGCGGGCATCGGCCGTCGGGTCCGCCGAGCCGCACTGCGCGAGCAGCACGGCGGCGATGTCGGCGAAGCGCCCGCCCAAGCGGTCGTAGACGGCACGCAGTTCGGGCCGCCGGGTGGCCTCCAGGGCCAGTTCCAGGCGGGCCAGGGTGAGCCGGCGGCCGCTGGTGAGCGCCTGGTGCAGCAGGTCGGCGCCGACCCGGACGAGCAGGTCCCGCGCGGAGGCGGGGCTGGGCGGCGCCGCGGCGGGGGGCTCCACGGTGAGGAACGGGTAGTCCTCGGTCTCCCGCTCGACGATCCGGGTGAGTGCGAGTTCGAGCAGGGCGGCCCTGGTCCGGGCGAGGTTGGACGTCGAGCCGGCGGGCAGGCCGGCCTCCTCGTCCACGGCGCGGTGGGTCAGCCCGCGCAGGCCGCGCTCGGCGATCAGGGCGATGGCGGCGTCGGCGATCAGGGTCGGGCGCGGGGGCGTCATGGGTCCGATCATGGCCTTTCCCCTCGGGCGATCCCAATTTACTACAGCGGTAGTGTCCAGCCAACTACATCTGTAGTACGGTGCTGGCAGGCGCACACTACGGATGTAGTGCAAGGAGAGGAGTCCCCTCATGGACAGCCCACAGGGCAGGCAGCAAGCGATCGTCATCGGCGGCGGCATCGGCGGACTCACCGCCGCCCTCGCCCTCCATCGGCAGGGCGTCCCGGTACGCGTCCACGAGCGCGCCGACTCCCTCGAACCCGTCGGCGCCGGGCTCGCCCTGGCCCCCAACGCCCTGCGCTCCCTCGACCGGCTCGGCGTCGGCGAGCGCCTGCGCGCCCTCGCCACCCCGCACCCCGCCGTCGGCCTGCGCCACCCCTCCGGCCGCTGGCTCGCCCGCACCAGCACCTCGGTCTTCGAGGCCTACTTCGGCGACACCATCGCCGCCGTCGCCCGCGCCGACGTCATCGCCGCCCTGGTCGACGCGCTCCCGGAGGGCACCGTCCGCACCGGCTCGCCCGCGACCCTCGTCACCCCCGGCAGCGCCACCGAGCCCGCCGTCGTCCGCACCCCCGACGGGGAGCGGACGGCCGGCCTGGTCGTCGCCGCCGACGGCATCCGCTCCGCGGCCCGGGGCCTGCTCTTCCCCCGGCACCCCGGACCCCGCTACAGCGGTTTCACCACCTGGCGCGCCGTCGTCACCCCCGACCGCCGCCCGGCCGCCGTCGGCGAGGTGTGGGGCCGCGGGCAGCTCGCCGGAACCGTCCCGCTCGCCGACGGCCGGGTCTACGTCTACGGCGCCGCCCTCGCCCCGGCCGGCGAGCGGGCCGCCGACGGGGACGAGCGGGCCGAACTCCTGCGCCGGTACGGCGACTGGTGCGCCCCCGTACCGCAGCTGTTCGCCCTGGCCGAGCCCGAGCGCGTCCTGCGCCACGACGTCTGGGACCTCGCCGACCCGCTGCCCGCCCACCACCACGGCCGGGTCGCCCTTCTCGGCGACGCCGCCCACGCGATGTGCCCCTTCCAGGGCCAGGGCGCCTGCCAGGCCATCGAGGACGCCCTCGTCCTCGCCTCCCTGCTCACCCCCGACACCGACCCGGCCGCCGCCCTGCCCGCCTACACCGCCGCCCGGCTCCCCCGCACCACCGCCGTCGTCGCCGGCTCCCGCCGCATCGGCGGCCTCGTCGCCCTCCGCTCCCCCGTCTCCACCGGCCTGCGCACCGCCGCCCTCACCCTCGCCGGCCTCCTCCCCGCCCGCGCCCTGCTGAGCCGCTCGGCCCCGACGTACAACTGGCAGCCGCCGGCCCTGGGCGGGGCGGGGTGAGGAGACCTGCCGTCCGCCGAGCAGGCGCACCACGGCGGTCCGGCCGCGGGGGCTACGCGCCGGCATCGTTCGGATGCCTGGGCAAGGCGTGGACGAAGTGAACGGTACGGGCCGCCTCATCCACCACGTTCCGCACGTCAATCGCCGTTCGGCCGCCGGGCTGCCGGTGTCGGTGGGGGTTGCGATGATGCGCGCCATGAGTGACGCCGGCCGTCGGGCCATCGCCGAGTACTGGGACGCGGCCGCTGCGGCCTTCGACGAGGAGCCCGACCACGGGTTGCGGGAGGAACCGGTGCGGGCGGCGTGGCTGCGGCGGGTACGGGGCTGGGTGCCGGGCGGAGCGGCGGATGTGCTGGACGTCGGGTGCGGCACCGGGTCGCTGTCGCTGCTGCTCGCGGCGGACGGGCACCGGGTGACGGGGCTGGACCTGGCGCCGCGGATGGTCGGGCGGGCCAGGGCGAAGCTGGTCGCGGCGGGGCTGACGGCGCGGTTCCTGGTGGCAGACGCGAGCGCACCGCCGGTCGGGGACGGGAGCTTCGACGTGCTGCTGTCGCGCCACCTGCTCTGGACGCTCCCCGAGCCCGAGCGGGCGCTGCGCGCCTGGGTGCGGCTGCTGCGGCCCGGCGGCCGGCTCGTCCTGGTCGAGGGCCGCTGGCGCGAGGCCG
>NZ_JAHSQD010000538.1 GCF_020103755.1 Streptomyces sp. LS1784 | reverse complement strand
CGTCAGTGCGCGGCCGGGACGGCCGGGGTGGTGGTGGCACCGGCCGGGACGGCGGCACCGGTGGTCGGCGCGCCCGGGGTGGCCGGGGCGGTGGCACCGGGGGTGGTGGTCTTGGCGGGGGTGGCGGTCGCCGAGGGGGTCGGCCCGAAGCCCTTGTAGAGGCCGCGGCCGTGCGCGCCCGAGTCCGGGCTCACGGCGGCCTCGGTCTCGACCTTCTGGCCGTCCTTGAAGGTGAAGGCGGTCGGGGCGAAGCCGCCGACGGAGACGGTCGCGGAGGCGACGGTGGCGGACGGGTTGCCCTGACCGCCGATCGCCACCGAGCCACCGGCCGGGACGACGATGCTGGACAGCGGAGCGCCGGAGGCGTCCGTGAAGGTGGCAGCTGCACCGTTGCCGACGGTGACCGACTTGAGTTCGGCCGGGGTGTCCGCGGTGTTCGCGATGTTCACGACCACGTTGGCGGGACCGGTGTAGTTACCCGCGGTGCCCTCCCCGGTGACGACCACGATGTTGTTCAGTCGGAGGTTCGTCCCGATGGTTGCCGCCGCGTTGTCGGGCTTGATCTGCAGGGTTTCCGGCGTGTTGCCGGCGGCGCAGGAGGACAGCGAGGCGATGGCGATGGCGGCGATGGCGGCGATGCTGCCGCGTCGAAGGCTGCGGCTCACGGCGGCGGCTTCTCCTAGGTCACGTGTCGGTAGGTCAGGTCTCAGATTATCGACCTCACTTATGTGCTCCTCACGGGGTGGTCCCCGTGTCGCACTCCCGAGGGCCGCCGGAGGCCGTCCGGCGGTACGGCCGACATGTCCAGGTCACTCGACGGACAAGGTTCGACCAAGATCGAATAACGATTCGGCCGTGACCCGGAAAGAGGTGAAAGCTCAAGATCCAATCATGGTTGCGGGGGTGTTGCGCAAGGGTTTCGCCGAACCCCGGAACCGCCTCCGACCTGCGGGAAGCCCCTCTCGAACACTGGTCGCAGCACGTCATGGGGGTGGTTGTCAAGCCCCGAGACCGGCCCTGACCTGCGAAAACGCCCTTCGGGTGCGCCGAGAAGCGTGTTATTCTGGAAAGCCACGGAAGGGGTCCTGTCACATGACGTTCAAGGTTGGCGACACGGTGGTCTACCCCCATCACGGGGCCGCGCTGATCGAGGCCATCGAAACTCGCCAGATCAAAGGTGTGGACAAGACCTACCTGGTGCTCAAGGTGCAGCAGGGAGACCTGACGCTCCGCGTGCCCGCCGAGAACGCGGAGTTCGTCGGCGTGCGCGATGTAGTCGGCCAGGAGGGTCTGGACCGGGTCTTCGAGGTGCTGCGGGCGCCGTACACGGAAGAGCCGACCAACTGGTCCCGTCGCTACAAGGCGAACCTGGAGAAGCTCGCCTCGGGTGACGTCATCAAGGTCGCCGAGGTCGTCCGCGACCTCTGGCGCCGCGAGCGCGAGCGCGGCCTCTCGGCCGGCGAGAAGCGGATGCTCGCGAAGGCGCGCCAGATCCTCGTCAGCGAGCTCGCGCTGGCGGAGAACACCAACGAGGACAAGGCGGAAACGCTGCTCGACGAGGTCCTCGCCTCGTAGCGCGCGCCACCGCAGTGCGGTCGGGCTGCCGCCCATCGCTCACAGCGCCCGGTGCCGGCGCGCCGCTCCTCGGACGAACCGTCCGGGAGTGGTGCAGTGGCACTCCGGGCGCTGAGGCGTGTCCGGACCACGCCCCTGCCCTAGCCGGTCCAGGCTTGCAAGACCGTTTCTGCACCCGCTGGTGCGTGCACCCGCTGTTGCGCGGGACTTGCGGAGCTGTGCGGCGGGCGGTGGACCGTGGTTCTTCGGAAGGGGCCCGGTGCGCCCGCCGGGCACGCCATGGCCATACCCACTTCGCCGAAGGAGTGAAACCTGAACGCGTCAGGAGCAGTTGCAGCAGCAGTGGTGCCCGCCGCCGGACGCGGTGAGCGGCTGGGGCCCGGGGCTCCGAAGGCCCTGCGGGAACTGGGGGGTGTGCCGCTCCTGGTGCACGCCGTCCGGGCCCTGGCCCGCAGCCGGGCAGTCGGCCTGGTCGTGGTCGCCGCGCCCGCCGACGGGGTGGCCGAGGTGGTGGCCCTGCTGGACAGCCACGGGCTGGACGGCAAGGACATCCGGGTGGTGGCCGGCGGGGCGACCCGCCAGGAGTCGGTCCGGCTGGGCCTGGCCGCGATCCCGGAGGAGGTCGGGGTCGTGCTGGTGCACGACGCGGCCCGCCCGCTGGTCCCGGTCGAGGTGGTGGACACCGTCGCGGCCGCCGTCCGGGCCGGGGCGCAGGCGGTGGTGCCGGCGGTGCCGCTGGCCGACACGGTGAAGCGGGTCGAGCCGAACCCGGGCGGCCCCGAGCCGGTGCTCGACACGCCCGAGCGCGCCACCCTGCGCGCGGTGCAGACCCCGCAGGGCTTCGACCGCGCCACCCTGGTCGAGGTGCACGCCAAGGCGCTGACCGAGGAGAGTGCGGGCACCGCCGACGCGCCGCCGGTCACCGACGACGCCGGCCTGGTGGAGCGCTACGGCGGCCGGGTCGTCGTGGTGCCCGGCCACGAGGAGGCGTTCAAGGTCACCCGTCCGCTGGACCTCGTGCTCGCCGAGGCCGTACTCGCCCGTCGGAGGGCCGCCGATGCCTACTGACCCGCAGACTCCCGTGATCCCCCGCGTCGGGATCGGCACCGACGTGCACGCCTTCGAGGCCGGCCGCCCGCTCCGGGTGGCCGGGCTGGACTGGCCGGACGCCGAGGTCGGGCTCTCCGGGCACTCGGACGCCGACGTCGCCGCGCACGCCGCCTGCGACGCGCTGTTCTCGGCCGCCGGGATCGGCGACCTGGGCGCCCACTTCGGCACCGACCGCCCGGAGTGGGCCGGCGCGTCCGGGGCGAAGCTGCTCGGTGAGGCGGCCCGGCTGGTCCGGGAAGCGGGCTTCGAGATCGGCAACGTCGCGGTCCAGGTGATCGGCGTGCGGCCGAAGATCGGCAAGCGGCGCGCCGAGGCGCAGGCCGCGCTCTCCGAGGCCGTCGGCGCCCCGGTGTCCGTCTCCGGCACCACCACCGACGGCCTGGGTCTGACGGGCCGGGCCGAGGGCCTGGCCGCGATCGCCACCGCCCTGGTGTACGAACGGCGTTGAGCCGCTCGCGGTGGGCGGCCGGAAGAACCCGCACCTGACGGGTGTTCACGGGGTGTTCCCGGGGCCCGGATCGTTAGTCTTCGGTCCGGGCCCGTCCGGGGCTTCCGCTCGGGCCGAACCGCCGACGAGAAGAGGTAATCGCCATGAGCGAGTGGAACGAGCTCGTCATCGAGAGGTGCGAGTGGGCGAGCGCCCCCGCCGAGCGCAGCGAGGTGGGCGCATGAGGGCCGAGCTCTCCGACCGTGCCAAGGCCCTGCTCGACGACAAGAGCTTCGCCGTGGTCTCCACGATCCAGCCCGACGGCAGCCCCCAGTCCTCGGTGGTCTGGGTCAAGCGGGACGGTGGCGACATCCTGTTCTCCACCGTCCAGGGTCGCCGCAAGCACCTCAACCTGGCGCGGGACCCGCGGGTTTCGCTCCTCGTCAACCCGCCGGACAACCCGTACGAGTACCTGGAAGCGCGCGGTGAGGTCTCGCTGACCACCGAGGGCGGCCGGGAGCTGATCGACGAGCTGGCCGCCAAGTACCGCGGCGTGGACAACTACACCTGGGACGGCCCGGACGACGTCCGGGTGGTCGTCCGGCTCACCCCGCGCAAGGTGGTCGGCAGCATCTGAGCACCGCCCGCGGTCCACCGTTTCCCCGGGATCACGCCCCCGTTGTCCCGGGGAATGTGGCGGGGCACCCCCCACCGCCCACTACGCTTGACGCTGTGAGCATTCGTCTGTACGACACCAGCACCCGCCAGGTACGCGACTTCGTCCCGCTTGTACCGGGTTGTGTCTCGATCTACCTGTGCGGCGCTACCGTTCAGTCGGCGCCACACATCGGGCACATCCGGTCGTACCTCAACTTCGACCTCATGCAGCGGTGGTTCGCCTACCGCGGCTACCAGGTGACCTTCGCCCGGAACGTCACCGACATCGACGACAAGATCATCGCCAAGGAGCGCGAGCTCGGCACCCCGTGGTGGCAGATCGCCTACGAGAACGAGCGCGCCTTCAACGACGGCTACGACGCGCTCGGCTGCCTGCGGCCGACTGCCGAACCGCGGGCCACCGGGCACATCCCCGAGATGATCGAGATGATGCAGGGGCTCATCGCCAAGGGCCACGCCTACGCGGCCGACGGCAACGTCTACTTCGACGTGCGGTCGTACCCCGACTACCTGGCGCTCTCCAACCAGAAGCTGGCCGACCTGCGCCAGCCCGAGGGCGAAGGCGAGACCGGCAAGCGGGACCAGCGGGACTTCGCGATGTGGAAGGCCGCCAAGCCGGGCGAGCCGAGCTGGGAGACCCCGTGGGGCCGCGGCCGTCCGGGCTGGCACCTGGAATGCTCGGCGATGGCCCACAAGTACCTGGGCGCGGCCTTCGACATCCACGGCGGTGGGCTGGACCTGATCTTCCCGCACCACGAGAACGAGATCGCCCAGTCCAAGGCCTACGGCGACGACTTCGCCAACTTCTGGGTGCACAACGCCTGGGTCACCATGGCTGGCGAGAAGATGAGCAAGTCGCTGGGCAACTCGGTGCTGGTCTCCGAGATGGTCCGGGCGTGGCGGCCGATCGTGCTCCGCTACTACCTGGCGGCCCCGCACTACCGCTCGATGATCGAGTACAGCGAGGAGTCGCTGCGCGAGGCCGAGGCCGGCTTCGGCCGGATCGAGGGCTTCATCCAGCGCGCCGTCGAGCGCTGCGGCACGGTCGACGCGGCGCCCGAGGTGCCGCCGGCCTTCGCCGAGGCGATGGACGACGACTTCGGCGTGCCGCAGGCGCTGGCCGTCGTGCACACCGCCGTCCGCCAGGGCAACAGCGCCCTGAACGCGGACGACAAGGAGAGCGTGGTGGCGCGACTGGCCGAGGTCCGTGCGATGCTCGGTGTACTGGGCCTCGACCCGCTCGACCCGCACTGGGCCGGGACGGAGCGCGGCGAGGACCTCCACGGCGTGGTCGACTCGCTGGTCCGTCTGGTCCTGGACCAGCGGCAGGCGGCGCGCGAGCGCAAGGACTTCGCCACCGCGGATGCCATCCGCGACCAGCTCGGCCTGGCCGGGCTGGCGATCGAGGACACCCCGTCCGGCCCGCGCTGGACGATCAACAGCCAGTAACCCCATCCGACGATCGGGGTGATGGGTGGGCCGTACCGGACCGGTGCGGCCCTCCCGCATGACGTAGCGCATGCCGTCGGCCGCCACCGGGCAGACCGGGACGGCCGGGGCATGCCGGACAGACAGGAAGTACAGCCATGGCCGGCAACAGCCAGCGCAGGAACCGCCGCAACCCCGGATCGAAGAAGGGCGCGTCTGTCGGTACCGGCGGGCACAGCCGGAAGGGCCTCCAGGGCAAGGGTCCGACCCCGCCCGGCGAGGCGCGCAAGGGACACCCCAAGCAGCGGGCCGCCAACGCCGCGCTCAAGCGCGAGCGGGACGCCAAGGCGCGGGCCGGCATGCGCCGGGCCGGTGCCGGCCGC
>NZ_JAHSQD010000537.1 GCF_020103755.1 Streptomyces sp. LS1784 | reverse complement strand
GCGCGGGCAGCAGCACCTCGTGGCCGGCCACGACGGCGCACAGCGGCAGCGGCGGCACCGGCAGCCCGCCGACCGCCCCGGTGCGCAGCAGCGCGAGCCCGTACTCGGGCAGCGGCAGCACGGCGTCCGGGCCGAGCACCCTGGTCTGCCCGCCGGGGGTGTGCAGGACGATCCGGTCCAGTCCGGCCACGCTCTCGTGCGCCGTCAGCACGCCCCCCTGTGGGTCGGCGACGAACCCCACGCCGTGCAGCCGCCCGTTGAGGTCCCGGATCCGCAGCAGGTACCGCCCTGGACCGCCCTCCGGAAACCCCGGCATGTCGTACCCCCCTCGGCCGTCGCCCGCTCGTCGTCGGGAACCTGCCCGCCGGGGCGGCGACCCGACCGCGCCCGCGCCGCTCACCACGGGCGTTCACTCCGCGCGCCCCCTCGTGCGGGTGAAGGTGCTCCGGAAACGGGAAAGCCCCCGTCGGGATGAATCCCGACGGGGGCTCCGAACAGCGGCGGGGCCGTCAGCCGACGAAGACCGCGACCGGCTTGGCCTGCCCGCCCTTCTCCTCGACCAGCGCGAGGAAGCGCCCGTCCGGCCCGAACACCGCGATCGGCCCGTCCACGCCCATCCCGGGCGCCTTCAGCCGGGCGCCGTGGGACAGCTTCTGCGCCGAGGCCTCGTCCAGGTCCC
The DNA here is from genome assembly GCF_020103755.1 of Streptomyces sp. LS1784. Classification (GTDB taxonomy): domain Bacteria; phylum Actinomycetota; class Actinomycetes; order Streptomycetales; family Streptomycetaceae; genus Kitasatospora. The sequence goes on along the minus strand of NZ_JAHSQD010000537.1, from coordinate 4,972 downwards.
AGCGCGGGAAGGCCGCCGCCGCGGCCGCCGCGATCGGCAGCACCTCCAGCTCCTTGGCGGGCTCGCCGGTGACCTCGGCCTCCAACTGCTCCAGGGTGCGCGCCGACTCGACCCCGTACGGCCCGACCTTGGTGCGCCGCAGCGCGGTCAGGTGCCCGCCGACGCCCAGCCCGGCGCCCAGGTCCCGGGCCAGTGCCCGGATGTAGGTGCCGGAGGAGCACTCGACGGTGACGTCCAGGTCGGTCACCGGCGTGCCGTCCTCGGCGAGCGCCGCGCGCTGCTCGTGCACGGTGAAGGAGTGGATCGTGGTCGGCCGGGCCGCGAGCTCGAAGTCCTCGCCCTCGCGCACCCGCGCGTACGAGCGCTTGCCGTCGATCTTGATCGCGCTGACCTTGGACGGCACCTGCATGATCTCGCCGGTGAGCACCGCGATCCCGGCGTCGATCGCCTCCCGGGTGACGGCGTCGGCCGGGGTCGAGGAGGTGACCTCGCCCTCGCGGTCGTCGGTGACGGTGGTCTGGCCGAGCCGGATGGTCGCCTCGTAGGTCTTGGCGGTGAGCATCAGGTGGCCGAGCAGCCGGGTGGCCCGCTCGACGCCGATCACCAGCACGCCGGTGGCCATCGGGTCCAGGGTGCCGGCGTGCCCGACCTTCCTGGTCCCGGCCAGCCACCGCAGCTTGGCGACGACCCCGTGCGAGGTGATGCCCTCGGGCTTGTCGACGATCACCAGGCCGTCCGGGCCGGTGCCTTTGCGCTTCATCGGGTTCTTTCTCTAAATAACGTCAGGAGAGACGATCAACGTACCGGCCGCAGGGCACTCCGGAACCGCTCGACCACCGCGGCCACGTCCTCCCGGACGCTGAAGCCGGCCGCGAAGACGTGGCCCCCGCCGCCCAGTTCGGTGCAGGCCGCGGCGACGTCCACCGCGCCCTTGGAGCGCGAGGAACCGCGCAGCGTGCCGTCCGGGTCCTGCTTGAGCACCAGCGCCACCTCGGCCTCGGCCGGACGGCGCAGGATGTCGATCAGCCCCTCGATCTCCTCGACGGTGACGCTGAACAGCGCGAGGTCCTGGTACGGCACCCAGGTCCACACCAGGCCCAGCCCACCGGCCGCCTCCGGCTCGTAGACGGCCCGGTCGAGCGCGCCCGCGAGCACCTTGAGGTAGCCGAAGGACGAGGTGTCCCACAGCTGCCGGGAGATCAGGTCGTGCCGGATCCCGGTGGCCAACAGCCGGCCGGCCAGCTCGTGGGTGGCGGGTGTGGTGGCCCGGTACTTGAACGAGCCGGTGTCGGTGGCGACACCGGTGTAGAGGCAGGTGGCCAACTCCTGGTCCAGCTCGACCCCGAGCCGGCGCAGCAGTTCGTCGACCAGCACGGCGGTGGCCGGCGCGGTCGGGTCGATCAACTGGTGGGTGCCGAAGCCCGGGTTGGAGGCGTGGTGGTCGAACACCACCAGGACGGGCGCGGCGAAGGCCTTGTCGTGCAGCAGGCCGAGCCGGCTCTCCGCGGCCACGTCGAAGCAGAGCACCAGTTCCGGCACGTCCGGCACCTCGGCGGCCGGCACGATCAACTCCTGGCCGGGCAGGAAGGACAGCGACTCGGGCACGATCTGCGGGTCGTCGCCGAAGGAGACCCGCACCTGCTTGCCGAGCACGCGCAGCGCCAGCGCGGCAGCCAGCGAGGAGCCCAACGCGTCGCCGTCCGGGCAGATGTGGCAGATCAGGTCGATCGAACGGGCCCGCCCGATCTCCGCCACCACCTGCTGCCAGAGCAGCTCGGACCCGCTCTCCTCGGTACGCGGGCCCGGGAGCGCCGCGAGGGCACCCTCCACCGTGCTGGTGGAGGACGCCCCCGTGGTCGATCCGGCTCGCGAGGCGGCCTGCGCCGGCTCACCCGCCATGACTACTCGTCCTCGTCGTCACGCTCGGACGCCGGAACCCGGTACGGGTCCGCGGCGCCGGCGTAGCTCGCCCCCGCGGCCTGGGTGCGCACGGCGGCGTCCGAGGTGCGGGCCCGGTCGAGCAGGTCGTCGATGTTCCGGGCGTTGTCCGGCAGCGCGTCCGCGACGAAGGTCAGCGTCGGGGTGAAGCGCACGCCGATCTTGCCGACCTCCGAGCGGATCACGCCCTTGGCGCTCTCCAGGGCGGCCGCGGTGGCCTCGCGCTCGGTCTCGTCACCGAAGACGGTGTAGAAGACGGTGGCCTCGCGCAGGTCTCCGGTCACCCGGGTGTCGGTGATGGTCACGAACCCCAGGCGGGGGTCCTTGATCCGCCGCTCCAGGGTCTGGGCGACGACCACCTGGATGCGGTCGGCGAGCTTGCGCGCCCTTGCGGTGTCGGTCACGTTGCCTCCTCGTGCAGTGGCCCGGTACCCGGGCGAGCTGCGCACCCGTCGGGGCCCACGCCCCAAAGTACCGGCCCGCGCCCGGCCTTGCGGGCGCTCTCGGTCCTGATCCGTGTGAGAACGGCGACTTCGTCGGCCGGCTCCACAGTCCTCATTCGTCGTCGTCGTTGTGGTACCGCCTCCTCGCGGAGAGGAGCTGCACCTCGGGGCGGCCGGCGACCAACCGCTCACAGCTGTCCAGGACCTCGGTCACGTACCCGGCATCGCCGGACACCACCGCGAGGCCGATCTCGGCCCGGCGGTGCAGGTCCTGGTTCCCGGTCTCGGCAGCGCACACGCTGTACTTGCGCTGCAGTTCGGCCACGATGGGCCGCACGATCGAACGCTTCTCCTTGAGCGAGTGGACGTCGCCCAGCAGCAGGTCGAAGGTGAGTGTTCCCACGAACATGTATGACAGGTCTCGCCGACCTGGAAGGCCTCGGGGGGGCAGCCCGGAACCGGGCTGACGCCGCTACGTCTGGACTACTCCCGGACCCTACACAGCGAGACCGGGGCCGGTCGACGGAAATACCACCCGTCGACCGGCCCCGGCTGACACCGACTAGGCGCGCGGCTTCTCGCGCATCTCGTAGGTCTCGATGATGTCGTCGACCTTGATGTCGTTGAACGACCCCAGGGTGACACCGGCCTCGAAGCCCTCGCGGACCTCGGTCGCGTCGTCCTTGAAGCGGCGCAGACCCTCGATGGAGAGGTTCTCCGCCACGACCTTGCCGTCGCGCAGCAGGCGGGCCTTGGCGTTGCGGCGGATGATGCCGTCGCGGACCAGGACACCGGCGATGTTGCCGAACTTGGAGGAGCGGAAGACCTCGCGGATCTCCGCGGCGCCGAGGCGCACCTCCTCGTACTCCGGCTTGAGCATGCCCTTGAGGGCGTTCTCGATCTCCTCGATCGCCTGGTAGATGACCGAGTAGTACCGGACGTCCACGCCTTCCTTCTCGGCCGCGGTACGCGCACGGCCCTCGGCGCGCACGTTGAAGCCGATGATGATGGCGTCCGAGCCCATCGCCAGGTCCACGTCGGACTCGGTGATGGCACCCACACCGCGGTGCAGGACCCGGAGTTCGACCTCCTCGCCCACGTCCAGCTTGACCAGGGCGTCCTCAAGGGCCTCGACCGAACCGGAGACGTCACCCTTGATGATGAGGTTGAGCTGCTCGATGGAGCCGGCGGCGATGGCCTTGTCCAGGTCCTCCAGGGACACCCGGACCCGACGCTGCGCGAAGGCGGCGTTGCGGTCGCGGGCCGAGCGCTTCTCGGCGATCTGGCGGGCGGTGCGGTCCTCGTCGACGACGATGAAGCTGTCGCCGGCGCGGGGCACCGAGGTCAGACCGAGCAGCAGCACCGGACGGGACGGGCCGGCCTCGGTGAGGTTGTTGCCGTTCTCGTCCAGCATCGCGCGGACGCGGCCGTAGGCGTCGCCCACGACGATCGAGTCGCCGACGCGGAGGGTACCGCGCTGCACGAGCACGGTCGCCATGGCGCCGCGGCCCTTGTCCAGGTGCGCCTCGATGGCGATACCCTGCGCGTCCTGCTCGGGGTTGGCCCGCAGGTCCAGCGAGGCGTCCGCGGTCAGGACCACGGCCTCCAGCAGCTGGTCGATGTGCAGGCCCTGGCGGGCGGAGATGTCGACGAACATGGTGTCGCCGCCGTACTCCTCGGCCACCAGACCGAACTCGGTCAGCTGACCGCGGACCTTGGTCGGGTCGGCGCCCTCGACGTCGATCTTGTTGACGGCGACCACGATCGGCACACCGGCGGCCTTGGCGTGGTTCAGCGCCTCGACCGTCTGCGGCATGACACCGTCGTTGGCCGCGACCACCAGGATCGCGATGTCGGTGGACTTGGCACCACGGGCACGCATGGCGGAGAACGCCTCGTGACCCGGGGTGTCCAGGAAGGTGATCGGACGCTGCTCGCCGTTCACCTCGGTGACGACCTGGTAGGCACCGATGTGCTGGGTGATGCCACCGGCCTCACCGGCCACCACGTTGGACTTGCGGATGGCGTCCAGCAGGCGGGTCTTACCGTGGTCGACGTGACCCATGACGGTGACGACCGGCGGGCGCGGGGCCAGCTGGTCCTCGTCGCCCTCGTCGGCGCCGAAGTCGATGTCGAACGACTCCAGCAGCTCGCGGTCCTCGTCGTCCCGGCTGACGATCTCGAGCTGGAAGCCCATCTCGCCGGCCAGCAGTTCGAGGGTCGCGTCGGAGACCGACTGCGTCGCGGTGACCATCTCACCGAGGTTGAACATGACGGAGACGAGCGCGGCCGGGTTGGCGTTGATCTTCTCCGCGAAGTCCATCAGCGAGGCGCCGCTCGACAGGCGAACGGTCTGGCCGTTGCCGCGAGGCAGCATCACACCGCCGACGGACGGGGCCTGCATGGCCTCGTACTCCTGGCGCTTCGCCCGCTTCGACTTGCGACCGCGCGCCGGGCGACCGCCCGGGCCACGACCGAAAGCGCCCTGCGTGCCGCCACGGGCACCCGGGCCGCCGGGACGACCACCGAAACCACCGGGACGCGGACCGAAGCCGCCGCCGCCACCCGGGGCACCGCCACCGGGACGCGGG
>NZ_JAHSQD010000536.1 GCF_020103755.1 Streptomyces sp. LS1784 | reverse complement strand
CCCGCGGCGCCGTCTTCCCGGCCCTGCTGGACGCGGCCGGCTCGGCCCTGCACCGGCTGCACCGGACGTCGGGGTCCCGCGGGCCGGAGGCCGGGGGAGGGCCGCTCGCGCTCGGCTACCCGTGGGGCGGCCGGCCGGCGGGTGCTCCCGCTGCGCTCGGCTGCTTCCTCAACACCCTGGTGCACCCGGCCACTTCGGGCCCGGCCGTGGACCTGGACGCCCTCGCGGACGCCTGGTGGAACGACCTGGACCAGGCCGGCACCCCCTTCGACGAGGTGGTCCGTGCCGCCCGCACTGCCGGGGCCGCATGGTCGGGTGCCCTGGACGCCCTGCTCACCCTGGAGGACCTGCACCGCCGCCCGCCGCTGGTGCTCGGCGGCACCTCCGGCCGGGAGACCCACCTGGACGGGCGTCCGCTCGCCGCGCCGCTGGCCGTCTCCGCCTCGCACGGCGACGACCTGCTGATCCGGCTGGCCTGGGACCGCGACCGCTTCCCCGAGGCGGACGCCCGGGCCGCCTTCGGCGAACTGCTCGCCGTGCTGCGGCACCACCTGCACACCCGGCCGAGCCTGGCCCCGCAGGCCTGACCACGTCGGCGGCAACAGGCGCCGACCGCCGGTTCACCACCCTCGACCACCCCCTGACCGACCGCTCGCTCCCGTACGCCCGTGCCCGCACGCCAGAACCCGCGGGCCCCGAACTCCCACGCCGGATCCACCATGGCGGATCCACCATGGCGGATCCACCACGCCCGTCCGCGCGCGTCCGACACGCCGCCGGACGGGACCCCCGGACTCCGGGCCGCACCTCACCCCGGTGCGGCCCGGCCCACCGGCCGGAGCAGGAACACCCCACGCCCGCCTCCGGCCAACGCAGTGCCGACACGCCCACCACACAAGGGAGTTGACCATGTTCGCACTCTCTCCGTCGCAAGAGATCGTCTGGCTGCACGAACAGATGCTGCCGGGCAGCCGCGCCTACAACTTCACCGCCGTCCTCGACCTGTGGGGCGCCCTCGACCGGGAGGCCCTGCACGCCGGCCTGGCCGCCGTGCTGGCCCACCACCCCGGTCTGCGGCTGGAGTTGGTGCCCAGGCCGGAGGGCCTGCCCGGCCAGCGGGTCGCCGAAAGCTGCGAACCGGAGCTGCGCCACAGCGACTTCGCCGCCGAGCAGGACCCGGAGGCCGCCTTCCGCCGGCTGCTCGCCGCCGAGGCCGAGGAGCCCCTGGACGCCGAGCGGGCGCCGGTGCTGCGCTGGCACCTGGTCCGGCTCGGCGAGGACCACCACCGGCTGATCCACGTCGAGCACCACCTCGTCCACGACGGCCACTCCTTCGCGATCCTGCTGCGCGACCTGTTCACCGTCTACCGCGCCACCGTCCTCGGCGAGCCCTACGAGCTGCCCGCCGCCCCCTCGTACGAGGAGCACGCCCGCGCCGCCGCCGACCTCCCCCGGGACCGCGGACTCGACTTCTGGGCCACGGAGCTGGCCGACGCGCCGCGCGAGGTCACCCTGCCCGGGCTGGCCCGGCCGGGCGCCGAACGGCGCCACCGCGGCGGCCAGCTGCGCCAGTCGATCGGCGCCGACCTGGCCGAGCGGCTGCGCGAACGCAGCAAGGCGGACGGCCACACCCCGTTCAGCACCCTGCTCGCCCTGTTCGCCGAACTGCTGCGCCGGCACAGCGGCCACCGCGAGCTGGTGATCGGCACCGCCGTCGGCAACCGCCCGGAGGGCTTCGAGGGCACCGTCGGCATGTTCGTCAACACCGTCCCGCTGCGCCTGCGGCTCGACCCGCAGGCCCCCGGCACCGAGGCCGTGGACGAGGTGACCGACGTCCTGCTGCGCGCGCTGCCGTACCAGGACCTGCCGGTCCAGGAGCTGACCCGCCGGCTGGGACTGCACACCACCGGCGCCGACAACCCGCTGTTCAACGTGATGTTCAGCGCGCACGACGCGGCGCTGCCCGACGTCCAGGCGCCCGGGCTGGAGGTCTCGCTGTACGAGGGCTTCAACACCGGCACCACCCGCTTCGACCTCGACCTGGTGCTGCTGCCCGACGACCGCCGGGTGGTCGGCGAGAAGCACGGCGCCGCCGGGATGACCCTGGTCTGGGACTACGACGCCGACCTGTTCCGCGAGTCCGAGGCGGTGCTGCTGTCCGAGCGACTGCTGGAGCTGCTGCGCTGCTACCTGGACCGCCCGCAGACGCCGATCGCCGAACTCGCCCCCGCGCCCGAGGCCGCACCGGCCACCCCGGTCAGCCCGGCCGCGCTCGACCAGGCCGCCGCCCACGACCCGACCTCGCTCGCCCTGCTGGCCGGCACCGAACGGATCAGCTACGGCGAACTCGACCGCCGGGTCACCGAACTGGTCGAGCGGCTGCGCGCCGCCGGGGTCGCCCCCGGCCAGCCGGTGGCCACCGTGCTGCCGCGCGGCGCGGACAGCGTGGTCGCCCTGCTCGCCTGCCTGCGGCACGGCGCCGTGTACGCGCCGCTGTCCACCGAGGACCCGGCCGCCCGGCTCGGGCTGCTGCTGGAGCGGCTGAGCCCGGCGCTCGTCCTGGCCACCCGGCAGAGCGCGCTGGCACTGCCCGCCGAGGGCGTGACCCCGGCGCTGCTGGACGGCCCCGCCTTCCCGAAGGCCGAGCCCGCCGCCGTACTGGACGGCGCCGCCTACGTGATCCACACCTCCGGCTCCACCGGCGTGCCCAAGCCCGTCCTGGTCGGCCGCGAGGCCCTCGCCGGGTACGTCGCCGCGATCGCCGCACGCTATGGACTCACCGCCGCCGACCGGGTGCTGCTGTTCGCCCGGCCGTCCTTCGACGTGGCCCTGGAAGAGGTGCTGCCCGCCCTGGCGGCCGGCGCCGCCCTCGTCGTGCCGCAGCGCGAGGTGCCCACCGGGCCCGAGCTGGTGGCCGCGCTGGCCGCCCGCGGCGTCACCGTCGCCAACCTGCCGACCAGCTACCTGCTCGCCGTCCGCGAGGACCTGTGCGAGGCACTGCGCGACGGCCGCTGGGCTCCCCGGCTGCTGGTGCTCGGCGGTGAGCGGCTGCCCGCCCGGGCACTGGCCGGCCTGACCGAGGCCACCACCGTGCTGAACGCCTACGGCGTCACCGAGGCCACCGTCACCTCCACCGTGTACGAGGTCACCGCCGCCGACGTCGCCGAGGACGGCGAGATCCCGCTCGGCGCCGAACTGGACGGCGTGCGCATCCACGTCCTGGACGACACGCTGCGCCCGCTCGCCCCCGGCTGCGTCGGCGAACTCGCCGTCGGCGGAGCCCTGTTGGCCGAGGGCTACCTGGGCCTGCCGGAGCCGACCGAGGCCCGGTTCGTGAGCGTCCCCGCGCTCGGCGGCGCCCGGGTCTACCGCACCGGCGACCGCGGCTACCGCGACCTGGACGGGCGGCTGCGCTTCCTCGGCCGCGCCGACAACCAGGTCAAGCTGCGCGGCCACCGGATCGAACTGGAGGAGATCGAGGCCGCTGCCTCCGCCGAACTCGGCGGCCGCTCCTGCGCGGTGCTGCTGCACACCGACCCGCAGACCGGCCCGCGGCTGGTCGGCTTCCTGGAGGGCGCCGACCGCCCCGACCAGGCCGCCCTGCACGAGGCGCTCGCCCGCCGGCTGCCCGGCGGACTCGTCCCGGCGAGCTGGACGGCCGTCGCCGCGATGCCGACCCTGCCGGGCGGCAAGCCCGACCGGACCGCCCTCGCCCGCCTGGTGGCGGAGGCTTTGGAGGCTCCTGAGGCGGAGGAGGGCGCGCCGAGCGAGTTCACCGACCCCGGTCAGCAGCTGATCGCGGCCGCCTGGCGCGAGGTGCTCGGCCACGACCGCTTCACCGCGGACTCGCACTTCTTCGAGGTCGGCGGTCACTCGCTGCTCGCTGCCCAGCTCGCCGCGTACCTGGAGCCGCACCTCGGCAGCCGCCCGCCGCTGCGCACCCTGTTCCGCCACGCCGTGCTGGCCGACCAGGCCCGCGCCCTCACCGCAGGAGACGCCAAGTGAACGAGCGAAGCGAGTGCGCACGGGTTAGTGCCCCTGCCGAGCACGGCGAGGTGGGAGCATGACCGCCCCCTCCGCCGTCCTGGAAGACGGCCACCGCGAACTCGTCGAGGCCTTCGAGAGCTTCGTTCGGCGCGAACTCGTCCCGCTGGCCGCGGAGTTGCCAGAGACCGCCGACCAGGTGCCGGCCGACCTGCGGGCCTACGTCCGCAAGCGCTCCGCCGCACTCGGCTTCTACGCCGGCGACTACCCCGAGGAGCTCGGCGGCGCCGACATGCCGTTCACCGCCGTCGTCCTGCTGCACCACGCCGCCGGGCGCAGCGGCTGCGTGCTCGCCCCGTACGCGCTGGCCGGCTCCGACGGGCCCAGCCCGCTGCTGCGACACGGCACCCCCGAGCAGGTCGAGCGCCACCTCGTCCCGCTGGTGCGCGGCGAACAGACCCGCTGCCTCGCCCTCACCGAGCCGCACGCAGGCTCCGACGCGTTCCGCCTCACCACCACCGCCGTGAGCACCGGCGACGGCTGGGTGCTGAACGGCCGCAAGACCTTCGTCAGCAACGCCGAGCACGCCGGGATCGCGCTGGTCGTCGCCGCCACCGACCTCGGCGACGGGGCCGGCCCCGCGGCCGGGGCCACCGCCTTCGTGCTGCCGATGGACCAGCCCGGGCTGCGGATCGGCCAGCGCTACGAGGGCATGTCCGGCGAGCCGCTGTTCGAACTGCTGCTGGACGGGGTCACCGTCGGCCCGGAGGCCGTGATCGGCGGCGAGGAGGGGGTCGGCGCGGCCACCGCCCTCGCCATCGACAGCCTCTCGCGCGGCCGCCTGGTGGTCGCCGCGATGTGCAACGGCATCGCCGAGCACGCGCTGCGGATCGGCGTCGAGTACGCCAAGGACCGCCGCGCCTTCGGCCGGGTGATCGGCGAGTACCAGCACGTCCAGGAGCACCTGGTCACCACCCGGGCCGAGGTCGAGGCCTCCAAGCTGCTCACCCTCGCCTGCGCCCGGCTGGTCGACGAGGGCACCGAGTCGCCCGAGAACGCGGCGCTCGCCAAGCTCACCGCCTCCGAGACCGCCGTGCGCGCGGTGGACCGCTCGCTCCAGGTGCACGGGGCCACCGGCTGGGTGCGCGGGCACCCGCTGGAGTTCCTGTACCGCTACGTCCGGATGACCACGATCATCGAGGGGACCTCGGAGGTCCAGAAGGTGATCATCGCCCGTTCCATGGGCCTGAACTGACGGTACTTACGTCACCTTCCTGGAGATGATGATGGAAAACCTTGACAAGGAAGCCCGGAGCGCGGAGGGCCTGAGCATCGGGTACGGTCGTCCGCACCAGGACGGCGCGGTGCTCGACCTGTTCACCGACTGGGTGCACCGCACCCCCGACGCCCCCGCACTGATCGACGGCGACCAGGTCCACAGCTACGCCGAACTCGACCGCCTCGCCGACACCGTGGCCGAGGCCCTGCGCGGCAAGGTCGGCCCGGGGGACCTGCTCGGCGTCTGCCTCGACCACTCGGTCTCGCTGGCCGCCGTCACCCTGGCCGCCGCCAAGCTCGGCGCCGTCCACCTGCCGCTCGGTCCGCGCCCCGGCGAGCGCCGGCTGCGCGCCGTCGCCGAGCAGCTGCGCCCCGCCTGCCTGGTCGGCGCG
>NZ_JAHSQD010000535.1 GCF_020103755.1 Streptomyces sp. LS1784 | reverse complement strand
GGCCCGGTCGGCGGCGATCCGCGCGCGGCCGGTGGCGAGCAGTTCGTCCCGGTCGCGGATGCCCTCCGCGCGGGCCGCGGCCATCGCCGCCGCGCCGCGCTCGGCGTACTCCTCCCGAATCCGGGCCGCCTCGTGCCGGGCCTCGGCCAGCTCCCGCAGGCGGGCCTCCCAGGTGGCCTCGGCCTCGGCGAGCAGGGCCTCGGCGCGTTCGGTGCGCCCCTCGGTGGCCTCCCAGCGTTCGGACTGCACCCGTTCGATCCGGGGGAGCAGATGGCGGCCGAGCGTCCACAGCAGCAGGAAGAACAGCGCCAGGCCGAGGATCAGCGGGGCCGGTTCGGGCTTGAGCGGGCCGACTTCGAGGTTCACGCACGACCTCCCCAGGGTGTGACGTTCCGTCAGTCGGAAGCTTCCCCAAGGGCGACGGCGGTCGAACTCGGCGCGGAGATGAGCTGCGTCACGGCGGGGGCCGAAGGCCTCGGCCCCCGGCTACGTCACCTCGCCCCGGCGGGAGAAGCGCTCCGCCCGCCACTCGCCGCTCTCCAGCACCTCGGCCAGCTGCCGGGCCGCGTCCCACACCTCGGTGTACGACAGGTAGAGCGGGGTGAAGCCGAAGCGCATCAGGTCCGGCGCGCGGAAGTCGCCGATCACCCCGCGCTCGATCAGCGCCTGCACCACCGGGTAGCCGGCGGCGTGCCGCAGCGCGACCTGGCTGCCGCGCCGGGCGTGTTCGCGCGGGGTCACCACCTCGACGCCGTCCAGGCCCTCGGTCAGCGACACGAACAGGTCGGTCAGCGCCAGGCTCTTCGCGCGCACCGCCGCCAGGTCGACCCGCTCCCAGACGTCCAGCGAGGCGCCGAGGGCGGCCTGGCCGAGCAGCGAGGGCGAGCTGGTCAGGAACCGGCCGATGCCCGGCTTCGGGTCGTACCCGGGCTCGAAGGCGAACGGCCGGGCATGGCCGAACCAGCCGCTCAGCGGCTGGAGCGGGCCGGCCGCCAGGTGCCGCTCGGCGACGTACAGGAAGGCCGGCGAGCCGGGGCCGCCGTTCAGGTACTTGTAGGTGCAGCCGATCGCGAAGTCCGCGCCGGCGGCGTCGAGTCCGACCGGCAGCGCGCCCACCGAGTGGCACACGTCCCAGATCATCAGGGCGCCCGCGGCCTGCACCCGGGCGGTGATCCCGGGCATGTCCAGCAGCTCGCCGGTGCGGTAGTCCACGTGCGAGAGGACGACCGCGGCGACGTCCCCGTCCAGGTGCCCGTCCAGCTCCTCGGGGCGGATCAGCGCGCTGCGCGCGCCCTCGACGAGGCCGGTCACGCCCTCGGCGATGTACAGGTCGGTCGGGAAGGCCTCTGCGTCGCCGAGCACCGTGTGCCGGCCCGGGCGCAGCCGCAGCGCGGCCGACAGCACCTTGAACAGGTTGACCGAGGTGGTGTCGCAGACGACCACTTCCTCCGGACCGGCGCCGATCAGCGGCGCGATCCGGCGTCCCAGCCGGTACGGCTGCTCGAACCAGCCGGCGTCGTTCCAGCTGCGGATCAGCTCCCGGCCCCACTCCTCCTCGACCACCTGGCGCACCCGCTCGGGCGTGCGCACCGGCAACGCGCCCAGCGAGTTGCCGTCCAGGTAGATCACCCCGTCCGGCAGGGCGAACTCCTTGCGGAACGCCGCCAGCGGGTCGACGGCGTCCAGCGCCGCGCAGTCCTCGCGCGTGGTCATGCCCGTCCCCTCGTTCCCCTCGCTCACAGCCTGCTCCGTTCCTGCCCGCTCTGTTCCTGCCCGTTCCGCCGCGGTTCGTCCCGTCACGATCCGTGCCGTCACAGTCCGTCCCGGATCGTCCACAGCTCCGGGAACACGTCCTGCTCGGCGGACTTGCGCAGCCAGGTCAGCCCGCTGGAGCCGCCCGAGCCGGGCTTGCCGCCCATGGTCCGCCTGACCGCGCAGAGGTGGCGCTGGCGCCACCGGGTGACCCGCTCGGCCACGTCCAGCAGGGCCTCGCCGAGCGGCTGGAGCGCGGCGAACTCCGGGTCGGTGTACACCCGCCGCCAGGCCGCCTCGATCTCCGCGGACGGCTGGTAGCGCTGCTCGGAGGGTGCCCGGTACGGGGCCAGGCCGCGGCGCGCCAGGAGCGCCAGCGCCTCGTCGTACAGGCCGGGGGAGCGCAGCGCCTCGGTCAGTTCGGCCTGCGTGCCGGGCATCCCGTCGTACATCTTCAGCAGCGCGGCGTTCTTGTTGCCGAGCAGGAACTCCAGCCGCAGGAAGGCTGCGGACTGGAAGCCGGAGGCCTCGCCGAACAGCGAGCGGAAGGAGTTGAACTCGTGCGGGGTCATGGTGGCCAGCAGGTCCCAGGACTCCACCAGCACGTCCTGCACGTGGGTGCCCCGGCGCAGCGCGGTCAGCGCGGCGGTCAGGTCGTCCTCGCGCAGCGCCTGCCGGGCGAGCGTCCACTCGTGCCGCAGCAGGTCGAACAGCAGCTCCATCACCTGGGTGGTGACGATGAACGACAGCTCGGCGGGCTCCTCGCTGCGCGGGTGCTGCAGGCCGTGCAGCTCCTCCAGGCGCACGTACTGGGCGTACGGGGTGCCCCGGCCCGGCGCTTCGCCCCGACCGAACGACAGGTTGGGTGTCTCCACCGTGTCGTGCCCCATCCCGACTCCTCCTGATCCTTCCGGGCCCCGTCGCCCGGTCCGGTGAACCAGCCGGACTGCGGGGTTCCACCGGGTGCCCATTGTGCGGCGTAGGTGCCGCCCGCTTGAATGGTCGACGGGCATCGCAACCGCCTTTGGAGCTTTTGTTCGCGAGGCGTTCCGCCGGTTCGCTTTACGAATGGAAATCCCTTGATCCCGACCACCCGGGAGGTCGCCTTGGACGCCGTCGACCGCCGCCTGCTCGCCGAGCTCCAGGCCGACGCCCGGCTCTCGTACAACGAACTCTCCCGCCGGGTGAGCCTGTCCGCACCCGCGGTGGCCGAACGGGTCCGCAGGCTGGAGTCCGAGGGGGTGATCAGCGGCTACCACGCCCACGTGGACCTCACCCGGGCCGGGCTGCCGATCACCGCGCTGGTCCAGATCCAGTGCTACGGCCCGCGCTGCGTGCTGCGCGACCCGGACGTGCCGACCTGGCCGGAGGTGGTCCAGCTGCACCGGGTCACGGGCGGGGCGTGCTGCGTGCTGCTGGTCGCGGTGTCGACGATGGCCGAGTTCGAGGCGGTGTGCGACCGGCTCGGCAGCTACGGTCAGCCGTCCAGCTCGATGATCCTCTCCAGCCCGGTGCCCTGGCGGCCGGTGGTTCCGCGTTGACCGCGGCGGGCGACTGGCCTTGACGCGGGCGTCAAGGAGTAGGTTGCCCGGCATGCCGAACGAGCGCCACATCCTGCTGCTGCCCGGGAGCCTGCGGGCCGGTTCCACCAACGAGACCGTGCTGCGCACCGCGGCCGCGGTGGCCGCGGCCACCCCGGGCCTGCGGACCACGTACTACGAGGGACTGGCCGGGCTGCCGCACTTCAACCCGGACCACGACACCGACCCGCTGCCGGAGCCGGTGGCCGCGCTGCGGGCCGCGATCGAGGCGGCCGACGCGCTGCTGGTCTGCACCCCCGAGTACGCCGGGACGCTGCCGGGCGCGTTCAAGAACCTGCTGGACTGGACGGTCGGCGGGGTCGAGATCTCGGACAAGCCCACCGCCTGGATCAACGCCGCCGGCCCGGGCCGCGGCCTGGGGGCCGAGGCCACCCTGCGCACCGTCCTCGGCTACACCGGCGCGGCCGTGCTGGACGAGGCCTGCGTCCGGCTTCCGCTGGAGCGCGGCGCGGTCGGCCCGGACGGGCTGGTCGCCGACGCGCCGGTGCGCGAGCGGATCGGCGAAGTGCTGGCCCGACTCGCGGCGGGCTGACCGCCGCCCGGCCCCGGGCTCAGTGTCCCTCCGGCAGGTGCACCCCGAGCCCGGCCAGGCCCTCCAGGAACAGCTCGATGCCGACCGCCGCCAGGAGCAGTCCGAGCAGCCGGGACAACACCTCCAGCGAGGTGCGGTGGGTGCGTCGCATCAGCGGTGCGAGCACCGCCACGCAGAGGTAGTTGATCACCGCGACGGCCACGTACGCCCCGGCGACGGTGGCCTTCCAGCCCCAGTTGTCCTGGTTGAGCGAGGCGACCAGGACGGCCGTGATGGCGAGCGGGCTGGCGATGTACGGCAGCAGCAGTTCGCGGATGCCGTCCACCAGCGGGTTCGCCAGGTGCTCGTCCTCGTCGCCCTCCCCGCCGAGGTGGACGCCGAAGACCAGGGCGACGGCGTAGACGAAGAAGATGGCCCCGCCGGCGAGCTGGAGCGACTGGTCGCTGATGTGGAAGAGGGTGGTCAGCTCGTCGGCCCCGAAGCCGAGCACCAGGCCGATCACCGCCGAGATGGCCGTGCTCAGCGCCGCCAGTCGGCGCAGCTCCCGGTTGCTCCTGGTCCCGGCCAGCCGGGCGAAGGACAGCAGGGTCTTGGGCGGGCCGACCACGGCGAAGAAGGTGATGAAGGCACTGCTCAGGTTGAAGACGAACATGAGCCAAGCATGCCGTGGGCCTCCGGGCGGCCGGTCCGCCACGCCCCGCGACCGGGCGTGGCGTGAATCTCCTCGCCGGGCGGTTCATTCCTGGTCGCGGGCGAATTCGCC
This sequence comes from Streptomyces sp. LS1784, assembly GCF_020103755.1. Classification (GTDB taxonomy): domain Bacteria; phylum Actinomycetota; class Actinomycetes; order Streptomycetales; family Streptomycetaceae; genus Kitasatospora. Next base: position 1,032 of record NZ_JAHSQD010000535.1, on the reverse strand, counting down.
CGGATGGCGGTCCCGGCTCGAAGGGGCGGGCGCTCTCGGGTGCTATGGAGGCAGGGCTGCCACCGAGCAGGCCACTCTGCCGCGGAAGCGAGGATGCGACATGTGCCTGAACCGTAAGGACCTGGGCCTGCTGGCCCTGCGCGGCGCGGTCGGGGGTGTGCTGATCGCGCACGGCACCCAGAAGTTGTTCGGCTGGTTCGGGGGCGGCGGCCTGGAGGGCACCACCCAGGCCATGGAGCAGATGGGCTTCCACCCGGCCCGGCAGAGCGCGCTCGCGGCCGGTCTCGGCGAGGCGGGCGGCGGCGCGCTGCTGGTGGCCGGGCTGGCCACCCCGGCGGCCGGCGCGATGGTGGCCGGGACGATGGCGGGTGCGGTGTCGGTGCACGCGCCGGCCGGTTTCTTCGCGATGTCCGGCGGCTACGAGTACCCGGCCTTCCTCGGCGCGACCGGGCTGGCGATCGGCCTGGCCGGCGCGGGCCGGTACTCGCTGGACCACCTGACCGGCCACGTCTTCGACCGGCCGTGGGTCGGCCTGGTGTCCTTCGTGGGGAGCGTCGCCGGGGCGTACGGCGTGGTCTCGCGGCGCCGGCACCTGGTGCGGCTGCGCGAGGAGCGGGCCGCGGTGGACGCGGACGAGCAGGAGGGGTCGGGGCTCTCGTAGCAGCCGCTTCACCCGGAGGCAGCAGCCCTGCTGGCGGCGGTCCTGCGGCTCTCGGAGGGTGGGCGGGGAGGTGTGCCGGGTAGCCCGGCGCCGACCGGAAACGAGGGACCGCATGGACCGTCAGCCACTCACCCGCACCAGCTCGCCGCGCCCGCCGAGGGCGACCGCACAGGACCTGGACGCGCCACCGCTGCGCCACCAATGGCGTGCGGTGGCAGGGGTGTTGGCGGCGGTGGTGGCCGGCGCGGCGGCGCTCGGGGGCTGCTCCTCCGGCAAGAGTGCGCAGAGCGTGGCCTCCTCGGCGGCGGCCGCGGTGGAGAAGGGCGCGAGCGCCGCGGCCTCGGCCGCCTCGGCGCTGGCCTCGGTGGCCG
>NZ_JAHSQD010000534.1 GCF_020103755.1 Streptomyces sp. LS1784 | reverse complement strand
TCGCGCTCGCCGGGGCGGTCGGGCTCGGGGTGGTGCCCGCGGACGGGCTCCCGCTCGGTGTCGTGACGGCCGAGGCGCTCGCGGCCACCGGGGTGCTGCCGGACGACGCGTCCTGGTGCTGGTCGGCGTGCTCGGTCCCGCAGCCGGCCAGGACGGCGGTCGAGACGGCGACGGCGGACACCAGGACCAGCGTCCGCCGGGTCGTGCTCTCTCTCATGTGTGGTCCCCCCACTTGTCACCGGCGGTCGCCGGTGAGTGGCGGTCATCCTATGAGGTGCCCGTACCGCCGGGACCGGACGGGTGGTCGAGGGCCCGCCGCAGCACGGCCGGGGCGGTCACCAACGACGGCCCGTACCAGGTCAGGTGCCGTCCGCTGACCAGTGCCGCCGGAGTGCCGGGGAACGCCTCCGGGCCGTCCTCGGCGGTGAAGCGGTACGGCTCGTCCGGCAGGACCACCAACTCCGCCCGGCAGGCGAGCAGTTCGGGCAGTGGGATGGCCGGATAGCGCTCGGGGTGGTCGGCGTGGACGAGCCGCAGGCCCAGGCGGCGGAGCAGATCCCCGGCGAAGGTGTCGCGGCCGAGGACCATCCACGGGCGGCGCCAGATCGGCACGACGGTCCGCGGGCCGTCGGGCTCCGGAGGAGTGCTGCCGCCCCCGACCGGGGACCAGGCCGCCTCCGCCTCGTCCAGCCAGGCCGGCCGGGGCAGCCCGCAAGCGATGGTCAGCAGCCGGTCCAGGGAGCGGAAGGCGTCGTCCAGGGTGCGGATGTCGGTGACCCAGACCGGGACGCCGGCCGCCCGCAGCGCGTCCAGGTCGGGGCGCCGGTTCTCCTCGTCGTTGGCGAGGACGAGGTCCGGCGCGAGCGCGAGGATGCGCGGGACGTCCGGGTTCTTGGTGCCGCCGATCCGGGGGACGGGCAGGTCGGCGGGGTGGCTGCACCAGTCGGTGGCGCCGACCAGCAGCCCGGGCGCGGTGACGGCGACCGCCTCGGTCAGCGAGGGCACCAGCGAGACCACCCGGCGGGGCGGGCGCGGCCCGAGCCGGACGGGGAGGTCGAGGTCGTCGCGCGGGGCGGTGGGGTCGGCCATCCGGCCAGCCTACGTCGGGGGCGGTCGGCGGCGTACGAGCCCGTGGACGCACCGGCGGCAACCGGTCGCGAACGGGCGGGAACCCGCAGCCCCGGCCGCCCGACTACCTGGTCCGGGTCCGCAGTACGGGCCCTCAGCACGATCACCCAGCACCAGACCAGCACCAGCACCGTCACCGGGCACGGTCACCCAGCACCGTCACCGAGCACGGTCACCGACCAGGAGAGAGTTGTCATGCGTCCTCGCGTCGTCTGTGGAATCGCGGCCGCCGTCGCCCTGTTCGCCACGGCCTGCGGAAGCGGGACCGGGGGCGGATCGAGTGCCTCCGTCACCGCCCAGGCCGGCCCGGGCGGTGGATTCCCCGTCAAGGTCGCCGACTGCGCGGGCAAGGAGACCACCATCGCCAAGGCGCCCGCCAGGATCGTCACCAGCAACGCGTCGAGCCTGGAGCTGCTGCTCCAACTCGGTGCCGGGGAGCGGGTGATCGGCACCGGCTTCCCGCCCGGTAAGGGCACCCTGCCCGGCGCCCTCGCCGAGCAGGGCGCCAAGGTGCCGGTGCTCGGGGACAAGGGCATAGCCAAGGAGAAGCTGCTCGGCTCCGGCGCCGACCTCTACGTGGACACCTTCGGCGCGATGCCGATGATGGGCGGCGGCGCCACCGGACCGAGCGAGGAGGAGTACGCGGCGGCCGGCATCCAGCACGTGTACCTGCTCTCCACCGCCTGCGCCGGGACGCCGAAGGCCGCCAAGGCGCCGCGCACCGACCTCGCCGGGATCGAGGAGGACGTCCGCCGGCTCGGTGCCGTCACCGGGACCGCCGCGCGGGCCGAGGAACTGGTCGCCGGGATGGAGAAGCAGCTCGGCGAGGTCCGCACCGCGCTCGCCGCCGTACCGGAGGGGCAGCGGCCGAGCTACTTCGTCTTCGACTTCGACGCCGGTACCAAGCAGCCGGTGGCGGTCTGCGGCCGGCAGGTCGCCAACGCCGTGATCACCCAGGCCGGGGCGCGCAACGTGTTCGCCGACTGCGACGCCGACTTCAAGCCGGGATCCTGGGAGGACGTGGTCGCCGAGAACCCGGACTGGATCCAGCTGGCCGTGCGCAACCGGGGCAGTGAGGAGGCCACTCGCAAGGCCTTCGACGAGGCCGAGGCCTTCCTGAAGGGCTTCCCCGCGACCCAGGGCCTGAAGGCTGTCCAGGAGGGGCACTTCGTCCGGCTCGGCTCCGAGGTGACCACCATCGCGGGGGTGCGCAACGCCGACGCCGTCCGGCAGATCGCCGCGACCGTCCACCCGGACCTCGTCAAGAACCCCGACCTCGCCAAGAACGGGCAGTAGCCGGTGACTTCGGCCATCGCTCGGAAGGATCGCGGCGAAGCCCGCCCGGCCCGCACCCTGCGGGCCGGGCCGCTGGCCGCCGCCCTCGTCGCCGCCCTGGTGCTCGCGCTGACCGCCGCCGTCTCGCTCGGCTCGGTCGACGTCCCGCCCGGCGAGGTCTGGTCGGTGGTCGCCCGTCGGCTCACCGGGCAGGCCCCCGAGCCCGGCGCCCGCGACCTCATCGTCTGGCAGCTGCGTGTTCCGCGCGCCCTGTTGGCGGCCGTGGTGGGCGCCGGGCTCGGCCTGGTCGGCACCGCCGTGCAGGCCCTGGTCCGCAACCCGCTCGCCGACCCCTACCTGCTCGGCATCTCCTCCGGCGCCTCGCTCGGGGCGGTCGCCGCCATCGTCCTCGGCACCACCCTCGGGCTCCAGCTCTCCTTCGGCAGCGCGCTCGGCCTCACCGTCTCCCTGGCGGCGTTCGCCGGCGCGCTCGCCGCGTTCTCGCTGGTCTGGCTGATGGCCCGGCGCGGCGGCGGATTCTCCCCGCTGCGCCTGGTCCTCGCGGGCATCGGCATCGCCCAGTTCCTCGGCGGCATCACCAGCTACCTGGTCCTGCAGACCCGCGACGAGCAGCAGACCAGGGGCGTGCTGTTCTGGCTGATGGGCAGCCTCGGCGGTGCAGTCTGGGCCCAACTCGCCGTCCCCGCCGTCGCCGTGGCGCTCGGGCTGGCCCTGCTCCAGGCCCGCGCCCGGGGCCTCAACGCGATGCTGATGGGCGACGAGACGGCCGCGGGGCTCGGCGTGGACGTCACCCGGCTGCGCCGCGAGGTCTTCGTCGTCACCAGTGTGCTCACCGGGGTGCTGGTCGCCGTCTCCGGGGCGATCGGTTTCGTCGGACTGATGGTGCCGCACGTGTGCCGGCTGCTGGTCGGCGGGGACCACCGCCGGCTGCTGCCGCTGTCCGCGCTCACCGGGGCGCTGCTGCTGGTCGTCGTCGACACCGTGGCCCGCACCGCCCTGGACGGCCAGGAACTGCCGATCGGCGTGGTCACCGCCGTCCTCGGCGCCCCCACCCTGCTCTACCTGCTGGACCGACGACTGGAGCGCAGTTGAGGATCGCCGTCGAGGACCTGAGCGTCGCCCTGGCCGGCCGGACGGTGCTGGCCGGGGCCAATCTGATCGCCGAGGAGGGGGAGATCGCCGGACTGGTCGGGCCCAACGGCAGCGGCAAGTCCAGCCTGCTGCGCACCGTCTACCGGCACCTGCGGCCCAGCGCCGGCCGGGTGCTGCTGGCCGGGCGGGACCTCGCGGAGCTGCGACCCGCGCAGTCCGCCCGGCACATCGGGGCGCTGCCCCAGGAACGCGGCGGGGACTTCGAGTTGAGCGTTCGGGAGGTGGTCGCGATGGGCCGCACACCCTACAAGCGGGCCTTCGCGTCCGACGACGCCGAGGACCACCGGATCACCGCCGAGGCGCTGGTCCGGGTCGGCATGGCCGAGGCCGCCGACCGCCGGTTCGCCCAACTGTCCGGCGGCGAACGGCAGCGGGTGCTGCTGGCCCGCGCGCTCGCCCAGCAGCCGGACGTCCTGGTGCTGGACGAGCCGACCAACCACCTGGACGTCCGGCACCAGGTCGAACTGCTCGCCCTGCTCCGGGAGCAGCGCCGCACCACCCTGGTGGCCCTGCACGACCTCAACGCCGCCGCCTCGGTCTGCGACCGGCTGCACGTCCTGCACGGCGGCGCCCTGGTGGCCTCCGGGGCACCGCGCGAGGTGCTGACCGCCGAGCTGCTGGCCGAGGTCTTCGGGGTGCGGGCGGCGGTGGTCGAACACCCCCTCACCGGCGACCCGTTGATCGCCTTCGACCACCGCGCCCCGGCAACGGCGGAGGCCGCCGTGCCGGGGCGGTGGTTCCCTGCGGGCCCTGGCTAGCGGCGCGGGCCGGCGACGAGGTCGCTCAGCCGGATGACGGTGATCTCGGCCTGGCCGTGCCCGTCCTCCCAGCCCGCGACCGCCTCGCAGCCCTCGTCGTCCAGGCCGTGGACCGTGGTGTCCTCCAGGACGGGCATCAGGCCCGTGTCGCCGTCGGTGCAGAAGTAGCCGAGGTGGGTGCGTAGTTCGGGGTTGGGGATCGCGGCCAGCTCCTGCGCCCACTCCTCCTCGGGCTCTGCCGTGAAGGGCGTCAGCTCCTCGGGGGTGCGGCCGGTGCCGAAGGCCGCGCGCAGGGCGTCCAGGAGCGTGCCGTCGGAGACGAGCACGGCGGTGTGGACCTCCCAGGTGCCCGCGAACCCGGGGGAGGTGAGGTCGACGCCGTACCGCTCCAGCAGCGGGGCCAGGTCGACGCCCCGCAGGAGGTGGCCGCTGAAGCAGGCGACCTCGACGGCGGCGACGAAGCCCTCGGGGAACTCCGCCGTGCCGCCGGCCGGCCGGAACTCGAAGACGGACGTGCTCGGGTCGAAGACCGGAGTGCCCTCGGCCTCGTCGAACAGGTAGAGCGTGGACACGAACGGCTCCTCGCCGCGCAGCGCCGCCGGGCGCACCCAGGCGTGCTCGGTCCGGAAGTCGATCTCCTCCATGTAGTTGCCGGTGACGCAGGCGGCGTAGACCGCTTCGGAGTCGTACTCCGTGAGGGGGCGGCCGATCAGGACGCCGAAGGCGTGGGCGAGTTGGCGGTCCCAGTCGGCATCCGCGACGGCGGCGGGGTGGTAGGTCATGGGCGGCACCGTAGCGGAGCCCCCCGACAGGACGGCGGCCACGCCCAGGGGCTGATGCGGGACTGTCGCCGTTCGCGGACACTCCCGGGCCCGGGGCGGGCGTGATCACGGCCAGGGGCTGCGACGGGGGAGGCGTGATGCGGCGGCGGCCTGGGGAAGACGCGCCCCAGCTGCCTACCAGGACCACCAGAAGACCCAGCTGCCCATCAGTCCCACCAGAAGCCCCAGTTGCCGGTGCCGACCAGTTCCTCGGCGTAGTCGGCCAGACCCTCGCCGTGCTGGGACAGGTTGTCCGGGCAGAACGCCACGTGCTCGGCCGCCACCAGCAACGCCTCCCCCGGGCCGACCGGTGGCGCCGCGACGCTCAACTCCAGCGAGGCGGTCCCCACCTGGACGACCCGGGCGCCGAAGCGCTGCTGCCAGCTGCGCAGCACGGCGGCGATCTCGCCGCTGTCGCCGTGGCCGTTGGTGCCGTTCCAGCCGCAGGCGGCCAGCGCCTCGGCGCCGCCGTCCGCGCGGACCAGGCCGATCCGCAGGCCCGGCCGGGCGCGCAGCAGTTGGCGGGCCAGGCG
>NZ_JAHSQD010000533.1 GCF_020103755.1 Streptomyces sp. LS1784 | reverse complement strand
TGCTGGGTGGGTACGGGTACACCCGGGACTACCCGGTGGAGCGGATGATGCGGGACGCGAAGATCACGCAGATCTACGAGGGGACCAACCAGGTCCAGCGGATCGTGATGGCCCGCAACCTCCCGTAACCCGCCCTGAGGCGCACCGGCGGCCGGGCCCGTGAGCGGCCCGTCCGCCGGTGCCGGCCCTCGGCGTGGATGTTAGGTTCCGGTGAATGAGCGAGAAGGAAGAGCAGGACCAGCCCATGAATGACGGGCCCTCGAAGCCGGCGATGCGCGAGGCGCTGGTGGCCGCGGCCTTCGAGCTCTTCCTGGAGCGAGGCTTCGAGCAGACGACCATCGACGACATCGTCTCGCTGGCCGGTGTCGGCCGGCGCTCCTTCTTCCGCTACTTCCCGGCGAAGGAGGACGTGGTCTTTCCCGACCACGAGCGCAGCCTCGCCGAGATGACGGAGTTCCTGGACTCCGGCACCGGCGAGGAGGACCCGGTCAAGCATGCCTGTGACGCCGCCCGCCTGGTTCTGCGGATGTACGCCGAGCAGCCCTCCTTCTCCGTCCAGCGCTACCGCCTGACCCGCAAGGTGCCCGGCCTGCGGGCGTACGAGCTGTCCGTGGTCTGGCGCTACGAGCACACCCTCGCCGCCTACCTGCGCGGCCGCTTCGCCGACCGCCCGGACGGCCCGCTGCGCGCGGACGTGATCGCCGCGGCCGTCGTCTCCGCGCACAACCACGCCCTGCGCACCTGGCTGCGCTCGGGCGGGGAGAGCGACTGGGTGGCCGAGGTGGACGCGGCGATGGCCTTCGTCACCGGCACCTGGAGCGACCGCCCGGCCGAGACCGCCACCGAGGGCGAGCCCGACGACGTCGTGGTCCTGGTCGCCAGCCGCCGGGCGCCGCTGTGGCGGATGGTCCAGGGCATCGAGAGCGCCCTGGGCGCCGACGCCCGCCAGGTCTGAGGGGCCCGCTGGGGCGGTCGGGCCACCCCGTCCGGGGCCGGCCGCGCGGCGGGCCCCGGGGTCAGCCGACGTCCGGGCCCGGGCCGTCCGCGACCGCGGTCAGGTACTGCTCGATCTGCTGCTGGTTCTCCACCAACCGCAGGCACAGGTGCCGCAGTTGGGCCAGTTCCTCGGGGCTGAAGCCTCGGAAGACGGCGGCCATCGCGCGCTCGGTGGGCACCCGGAACTCCTCCAGCCAGGCCAGCCCCTCGGCCGTCGCGGTGACCAGCACCGCCCGCCGGTCGTTCGGGTCGGGGGAGCGGCGGGCCAGCCCCTCCCGCTCCAGGGTGTCCACCAGCCCGGTCGCATTGCGCGGGCTCACCCCGCCCGCCCGGGCCAACTCGCCCACGCCCAGCCCCGGTTCACCTGCCGCACCGAGGCGCACCAGCACATCCAGCGCCCCCGCGCTCAACCCCCGCCCCTGCGATCCGTGCGACCGCAGCTTCTCCACCGTGTGGAACGCCGACCGTGCGGCGGCCGCGGCCTCCAGCGCCAGGGTGTCCCCTCCCTTGGTGAACACGCCCATGGCCGTACGCACCCTGCTGTCGTACAGCCGACCCTCGGCGTCCCGCCCCAGCGGACCGGCCGCCGCCTTCTCCGATGTGTTTACCTGCTTCATGATGAAGCCATTCTGCACTGTGCGGAGCGACTGTCAAGGGGGTGGCGGACCGCCAACTCGTTGGCCGTGGGCGAGACTTCGGTGGAAGTCGGAGGAGTGACCTGCGGGAACCCGTCGGCGTCCGAGCCGCCGGCCAGCCGTTCCCGTACGCCCCAGCCGCGCATCGGCCCGTTCGGATGACGCCTGCGGGAAGTGGGGCGAAGCGGCGGCCCGCGGCGGGGTTCGACCGGGACGGGGAGCGACGTTCGTCTGCTCCAGCCGACTGCTCCTCGGAGATAGGCATACGAACTGCATTCCCGCTGGTAGGGGCGGCGTTTCTGGCGGGGCGTGAGGCCGGACCGGGCGTGGCGCCGCTTGCGGCCGGACGCGGGCCGTGGCTGTCCGAGTCGCGGCGGGGCCGGTCGGCGCCGCCACCGGATCCGGAAACTCCGTGGAGGAGATCTTCATGCGTGCTCTCAAGCGAGCCGTGGCTGTCGGCGCCCTCGCCGTCCCGCTCGTCGTCGGCTGTGCCGGCCTGGCCTCGGCCACTGAAGGCATCGACGCGAACTTCGGCAAGGGCTTCTTCGTCGCCAACCGGAACGGTGCCGGTGTCGCCGCCGTCGAGTCCCACGTCGGTCCCGACGGGATCTCGCACGCCGGCTCCTGGATCCGGGCGGACGACAACGGCGTCTCCGGCTCCTTCGCCGGTTCGGGTGCCGGCACCCCGCAGGCTGACCGAGCCCCGCTGTCGAGGGCGCGCGACCCCGGCACCGTCCCGTCGGACCAGGCCCGTCCGGATGTCCGGCCGGTACCCACCGGCCGGACATCCCGCCCGCAGCCGGTTCGCGCCGCAGCCGAAAACCGCAGCTGAAAAGCAGAAAGGCCCCAGATGAACTGGGGCCTTCCACTGGTGTCCGAGGGGGGACTTGAACCCCCACGCCCGATAAAGGGCACTAGCACCTCAAGCTAGCGCGTCTGCCATTCCGCCACCCGGACCGGGTGTCGCCCTCGCGGCTTCCGATCTCTCGTCCGTCGCGCTGACAGATGTAACTGTAGCAAAGATCGGCTTGGGGTCCCAAAACGGTTCCCGGCGGGCGGGCGCAGCCGGTGGCGGGGGCAAGAGGCGGCGTGTGGCGGTGGCGTGACCAGGGGGTTTCGGGAGCGTGCGGGGGGTGGATCGGGATCGGGGGCTGGGGGAGTATGGGCGGACGTGCTCGTACGGCCCGGGTGCAGGTCCTGGGGGTGGCGCGCTGGTGCGTCGGTGCGGGCCCAAGACGAGGAGTGACCGTGAGCGAGCGGAGCGAGTCGGCGGCGCCGAAGGTGACGGCTGAGTCGGAGGTCGCCGGGATCTGTCGCGATCTGATCCGGATCGACACCAGCAACTACGGGGACGGCTCCGGTCCGGGTGAGCGGAAGGCGGCCGAGTACGTGGCCGAGCAGCTCGCCGAGTTCGGGCTCGAACCGAAGATCTTCGAGTCGGCCAAGGGCCGGGCCTCGACCGTGGTCCGGATCGAGGGCGAGGACCGGTCCCGTCCGGGCCTGCTGATCCACGGCCACACCGACGTGGTGCCGGCCAACGCCGCGGACTGGACCCACGACCCGTTCGGCGGCGAGATCGCGGATGGCTGCGTCTGGGGGCGCGGCGCGGTCGACATGAAGGACATGGACGCGATGACCCTGGCCGTCATCCGCGACCGGCTGCGCACCGGGCGCAAGCCTCCGCGTGACATCGTGCTGGCCTTCCTCGCCGACGAGGAGGCCGGCGGCACCTACGGTGCGCGTTTCCTGGTCGACAAGCACCCGGGGCTGTTCGAAGGCGTGACCGAGGCGATCGGCGAGGTCGGCGGCTTCTCCTTCACGGTCAACGACCAGGTCCGCCTCTACCTGGTGGAGACGGCCGAGAAGGGCATGCACTGGATGCGCCTGACGGTCGAGGGCCGGGCGGGCCACGGCTCGATGGAGAACGACGACAACGCGATCACCGAGCTGTGCGAGGCGGTCGCCCGGCTCGGCCGGCACCAGTTCCCGCTGCGGATCACCAAGACCGTCCGGGCCTTCCTGGACGAGCTGTCGGACGCGCTCGGGGTCGAGCTGGACCCGGAGAACATGGACGAGACGCTGCGCGTGCTCGGTGGCATCGCCAAGATGATCGGCACGACGCTGCGCAACACCGCCCAGCCGACCATGCTCGGCGCCGGTTACAAGGTGAACGTGATCCCCGGTCAGGCCACCGCACATGTGGACGGCCGCTTCCTGCCCGGCTACGAGGAGGAGTTCCTGGCCGAGCTGGACAGCGTGCTCGGCCCGCGCGTGAAGCGCGAGAGCCTGCACTCGGACAAGGCGATCGAGACCGGCTTCGACGGCGCCCTGGTCGAGGCGATGCAGACCGCGCTGCGTGCCGAGGACCCGATCGCCCGCGCGGTGCCGTACTGCCTGTCGGGCGGGACGGACGCCAAGTCGTTCCAGGACCTGGGTATCCGCTGCTTCGGCTTCGCGCCGCTCCAGCTGCCGCCGGAGCTGGACTTCGCCGGGATGTTCCACGGCGTGGACGAGCGGGTGCCGGTGGACGGTCTGAAGTTCGGCGTCCGGGTGCTGGACCGTTTCATCGACGCCTGCTGAACCCCTGATCAGGCGACTGGGTCGGCCCGCTTCCGCAGTGTCGGGGGCGGGCCGGCCGCATTGTCCGAGCTGATGATTGTGGGACAGGAAGAAGGAGATCGACAGAATCGATTCTTCCTGGAATCCCAAGCTGATTATTTGTACGAGACCTCACCGTTGCGGGTGAATGGGAGATTCACTCCGTACCCCGTTTGCCGCAGCGTCGTTCATTCCTGTGCAGCCCGCCGAACGGGTTGCGTTGTCCATACAGGAGGAATGATGAAGGTCAAGAAGATCGCCGCTGTCGCCGCCGCCACCGGTGGCCTGGTGCTCGCCGCCGCCGGTGTCGCGTCCGCCCACTCCGGTGCCGAGGGTGTGGCCGCCGGCTCCCCGGGCGTCCTCTCGGGCAACCAGATCCAGGTTCCGGTGCACGTCCCGGTCAACATCTGCGGCAACACCGTGAGCGTCGTCGGCGTGCTGAACCCGGCGTTCGGCAACCACTGCGTCAACTCCTGAGTCAACCTCCGGGCCATCGAGGCCTGTTGAGCGGACTCAGCCCGGCCCCCGGGCGGCGGATGTGCCGCACCGGGGGCGTTCGCGTTCCCCGGCGATCCGGTGCGGGCCGGACTTGCTCCGGCCGCCCCGGGCGGTCGCCGGATACACGGGATCCGACGCGATCGCTCGATCGGGTGAAGCCGATTCGCTCGGCTCAACCTCCCCGTCGGCCCCTCGTTAACCCGTGTGCAGCCGAAGCCCTTGCGTGATTTACGGATATACCGAAATTCCGACTTTTTCGAAGGTTCATGTCAAGGCCAACACGTCGTCTCGAAATGTCAGGGGAAAACATGAGGAATGTAGCCAAGAAGGGGATCCTCACGGCCGTGGCCACCGGCAGTGTGCTGGCCTCGGCCGCCGGCTACGCCTATGCGGGGGGAGCCGAGGCACAGGGGGGTGCCACCGGTTCGCCCGGCGTCGTCTCGGGCAACTCGGTGCAGGTGCCGATCGAGGTGCCGATCAATGCCTGCGGCAACACGATCGACGTGATCGGTTTGCTGAACCCGTCGTTCGGCAACCACTGCGCCAACGTCAGCCACGGCGGGAGCCACTCGGCACCCAAGCCCGCCCACAGCGGCCGGCCCGACGGCGCCACCAACGGTGGCCACACCGGCGGTGGCGGCGGTGGTGTCGACAGCTCCGGCACCGGCGGGGGCTGGGGCACCACCACCGTCCCGGGAACCACCACCGTCCCGGGCGCCGGCGCCTCCGGCGTAGCCACCGGCTCGGCGGGTGTGCTCTCCGGAAACCAGATCCAGGCGCCCGTGGACGCCCCGGTCAACGTCTGCGGCAACCCGGTGAACGTGGTCGGTGTCGGCAACCCGGCCTTCGGCAACCACTGCGCCAACGTGGAGAAGGCCCCGCCGAAGCCGCCGGCCGAGGGCTGCGCCGAGGCCTGCCCGACCCCGCCGCAGACCTCCGCCGAGGAGGTCCCGGGCGCCCCGCGCACCGGCGGCCCGGCCACGGCGCC
>NZ_JAHSQD010000532.1 GCF_020103755.1 Streptomyces sp. LS1784 | reverse complement strand
GGGAGCACCGGTGGCGCCGTCGGCCGTGGGGGCGGCCGAGTCGGGCGCGGGGGCCGCGGGCGTGGTGGCGGCGCCGGAGGGTGTGGCGGCCGAGGTGGCGGAGGCGGTGGGGGAGCCGGCCGCGGAGGTGGCTTTGCCCGACCCTGATCCGGAGCTGGAGCAGGCAGCGAGGCTCACCGCGGCGAGTGCCGTGAGGGTGGCGGCGAGGAGACGAGTGCGCATGGCGCACAGACTGTCATGTTCGCGGCGTAGAAGGGAAGGTCCCTCCGGCAGTCGGGAGAGGGTCTCCGGAACGGCGGGCGGCGGCCCGGAGGAAGCTCCTCGGGCCGCCGCGTTCGCGATCCTCGGGCGTCCGGGCCGGGGCGCCGTCGGGTCGGCCGGTCGGCGGTAAGCCTGCCTGCCCTCCCGCCGGCCGTCAGCCGAGACCGTTGGACTTCAGCCAGTCCTTGGCGACCGTCGACGGGTCCTCCTTGTCCACCGACACGCGCTTCATCAGCGCCACCAGCCCGGGCGTGTCGAGCTTGGCCGACACCGCGTTGAGCGCCGCCGCCGCGGTCGCGTCCACGCCCGCCTTGTTGACCAGCGGGGTGATGTTCTGCGCGCCGAAGATGTCCTTCGGATCGGTCAGCGGGACGAGCTTGTACTGGACGATCTTCGGGTCGGTGGTGAACACGTTGCCGACCTGGATACTGCCGTCCTTCAGCGCGTTCGCGGTGGTGTCGGCGGTGGGCTTCCACTCCTTGAAGGTCAGTCCGTAGACGTCCTTGAGCTGCTGCTCGCGACGGTTCTTGAACTCCGGTGGCCCGCCGATGGTGAACTCGCCGGCCTTGGCCGCGAGGTCGGAGATGCTCTTGAGGCCGTACTTGTCGGCCGTCTCCTGGGTGACGCTGAGCGAGTCCTTGTCCTCGGCCGGGGAGGAGTCGAGGATGCCCAGCGAGGCGGGCAGCGTCTTGGTGAGCGCCGCGTTCACGTCCTGCGTGGTGACGGCGGTGGACTTGGCGTCCAGGTAGGCGAGCAGCGAGCCGTTGTACTCGGGCAGGACGGTCAGGTTGCCGCCCTGCAACTGCCCGTAGAGCACCTCGCGACTGCCGATGTTGAACTTCTCCTGGACCTTGACGCCCTTGGCCTTGAGCGCCTGCGAGTAGATCGATCCGAGCAGGACGTTCTCCGGGAAGTTGGCCGAGCCGACCACCACGGTCGAGCCGGAAGCGCCCGAGCCGCCGGTACCCGCCGAGCCGCCGGCGGCCGAGGCGCTCGAACCCCCGCCGAGCGGGTCGCCGCCGGAGGAGCCGCAGGCGGTCGTGCCGAGGGCGAGCGCGACGAGGGTGCCGAGGACGGCGGCACGGCGGCCACGGTTGATTGTCGACATGGTGACAGATGTCCTTCCGAAGTGGGAGGGGAGAGGGAAAAGGGGTCAGCGGCGCCGCTGCTGGGCGCGCACCCCGGGCGGGAGCGCGAACCGGGCGAGCAGGGCGAAGAACAGCTGGGCGGCGACCGCGAGCAGTACCACCAGCAGCGCGCCGCCCACGGTCACGGCGTACTTGCGGGTCGCCAGCCCGTCGATGACGTAGCGGCCGAGGCCGCCCAGACCGACGTAGGCGGCCACCGTGGCGGTCGCGATCACCTGCACGGTCGCGGTGCGGAAGCCCGCCAGCATGGTCGGTGCGGCCGAGGGCAGGCAGACCTGCCGCAGCACCTGGGGGTGGGTCAGTCCGATGCCGCGCGCGGCGTCCCGGACGTCCGGGTCGGTGCCGCGCACCCCCTCGACGGCGGCCACCAGCAGCGGTGGTGCGGCGAGCGCGACCAGCGGGATCAGGACGGCGGTGTCGCCGACCCCGGCGAGCAGCACCGCCAGCGTGACCAGGCCGAGGGTGGGCAGGGCGCGGGCGGCGCCCGCGAGCGCGGTCACCGCGGTGACGCCACGCCCGGTGTAGCCGATCAGCAGCCCGAGCGGGACGGCGATCAGCGTCGCGTACAGCAAGGCCTCGCCGGAGAGCATCAGGTGCTCGAAGATCCGGTGCACGATCGAATCCGGCCCGCTGCGGTGGTCCGGAGCGGTGAAGAAGTCGTTCAGCCAGTTCAGCCAGTTCACGAGCCCGCTCCCTTCTCCCGCACGGCCCAGGGCGCGAGCAGCCGCCGGGCGGCCACCAGTAGGAGATCGACGGCCAGAGCCAGGGCGGCGATCAGCACGATGCCGGCCACGATCGGGGTCGGGAAGGTGCGCTGGAAGCCGTCGACGAACAGGTAGCCGAGCCCGCCGCGACCGACCAGCGCGCCGACGCTGGCCAGCGAGATGCTGGACACCGCCGCGACCCGCAGTCCGGCGATCAGGTACGGCACGGCGGCGGGCAGCTCGACCGACGTCAGCCGGTGCCACGGGCCGTACCCCATCGCGGTGGCGGCCTGCCGGACGGCGTCGGGGACGGCGCGCACCCCGTCCACGGTGGTCGGCAGCAGCACGGCGAGGGCGTAGAAGGTGAGCGGGATCATCACGGTCGCCTGGGTGGCGAGGCCGGTGTACGGGATCAGCACCACGAACACGGCCAGCGAGGGCAGCGCGTAGACGATGTTGAACACGGCGGACAGCGGCTGGTACAGCCGGGGGTAGCGGGCGCAGGTCAGGCCGAGGGGGACGGCCAGCAGCAGGCCGATGAGTACGGGGACGAGGGCGATCACGGCGTGGTCGGCGAGCAGGTGGCCGAGGTAGCCGAGGTGGTCGCCGATCCAGTACCAGCGGACGATCGGTTCATCGTCCACCGTCGGCTCCGTCCGTGCCGCCGGTGACGTTGGAGCTGCCCGTTCCGGTTGCGCCGTCCGTGCCGTCCGTGCCGTCCGTGCCGTCCGTGCCGCCAGTGCCGTCCGTGCCGCCAGTGCCGTCCGTGTCGTCCGGGCGGCTTCCGGAGGTCGGGGACTTGTCGGTGCGGACGGGCGCATCGGCGGCCGGCGCACCGGAGGCGTCGGGCCGCAGCGCGGCGAGGACGGTCTCGCGGCTCGCGGTGCCGGTGGCCCGGCCGTCGGCGTCCAGCGCGACCGCGACCCCGGCGGGGGAGAGGACGGCGGCGTCCAGCGCGGTGCGCAGGGTGTCGGCGTCCGGGTGGAAGCCCACCGCCGGGTGCAACTCGGCGGTGACGGCGCCGCGGTCGATCCAGCCGATCGGGCGGCGTTCGTCGTCCAGGGCCAACTCCCAGCTCCCGTAACGGATTCCGTTGCCCACAGGACTGAGCTTGACGGTGCTCGCAGGGCGCAGGCCGAGGCCGCGCAGGCCCCGGTCGCGCCCGAGGAAGGCGGCCACGGCCTCGTCGGCCGGGGTGGTGAGCAGGGTGTGCGGGTCGGCCAACTGGGCGATCCGGCCGTGCTCGCGGAGCACCACCACCTGGTCGCCGAGCCGGACGGCCTCCTCGATGTCGTGGGTGACGAACAGCACCGTCTTGTGCAGCTCGGACTGGAGCCGCAGCAGCTCCTCCTGGAGACCGGCCCGCACCACCGGGTCGACCGCGCTGAACGGCTCGTCCATCAGCAGCACCGGCGGGTCGGCGGCCAGCGCGCGCGCCACGCCGACCCGCTGCTGCTGGCCGCCGGACAGCTGGAACGGGTACCGCTTGGCGGTCTCCGGTGCGAGCCCCACCAGTTCGAGCAGCTCGGCGGCACGGGCGCGGGCCTTCTTGCGGTCCCAGCCGAGCAGGTACGGGACGGTGGCGATGTTGTCGATCACCTTGCGGTGCGGGAAGAGCCCCGCCTGCTGGATCACGTACCCGATGCCACGGCGCAGCTTGGCGGGTTCCAGCTTCGCGACATCCGTGTCGTCCAGCAGCACCCGGCCCGAGGTGGGCTCGACCATCCGGTTGACCATGCGCAGCAGGGTGGTCTTTCCGCACCCGGACGGTCCGACCAGGACGGTTATCCGACCGGTCGGGACCTCCAGGTCCAGGCCCTCGACCGCAACGGTGCCGTCGGGGTGGCGCTTTCCGGCGCCCTCGAATCTGATCACGTGGAGTTTCCTCGTCAGGGCGCCCCGGGGAGGCGGCGCCTGGGTCGGTCGGTCGTTCGGTCGGGTCGTGCGGTGACGGCGGTTTCAAGCGCCCGGGCGTACTTCCGCCCGCGTGGCTGCCCAGCTTTGGACCGGCGGAAACTCGGATCAGACTATGACCTGCATCATCTCCTGTCTCTGATTTACCGTCCGGCACGCGGTGCGGCTGCGAGCTCAGCCGCCCCGTCGGGTCGGCAGGCCCGCGGCCGCCCAGCCGGCGAATCCGCCGTCCAGGTCGGTCGCCCGGTGCAGCCCCAGCTCGCGCAGGGAGGCGGCGGCCAGGCTGGAGGCGTAGCCTTCGGAGCAGACCACGATCACCTCGACGTCGTAGCCCGAGGCCTCGGGAATCCGGTGACTGCCCGTCGGGTCGAGCCGCCACTCCAGCACGTTGCGCTCGATGATCAGCGAGCCGGGGATCTCCCCCTCGGCCGCCCGCTGCGCCGCCGGACGGATGTCCACCAGCAGCGCGCCGTCCAGCTGGGCCTGGTACGCCTCGCGGGCGCGCGGCCGGTGGACGCCCTCCCGGGCCCGCTCCACCAGGTCGTCGATCGTGGTCACCACTGTTCCGGTCCTTCCTCGGAGGTGCGGACGAGCCCGCCGGCCCGCAGGTCGTAGTGCGCCATCGAGCTCAGCGGCGGCGAGTAGGCGTGCAGGGTGACGGCGGGGCCCACGGCGGTGTTGCGCACGTCGTGCACGTAGTCGGGGCCGAAGGCACGGGCGGTGCCGGCCGGGACCCGGCGGATCAGCAGGCCCTGGTCAGGCCCGCCGAGGGACAGCTCCTCCAACTCGCCGAGGGCGACGGTGAAGGCGCCGCGCGAGCCGCCGTGGTCGTGGAAGCCGGTGGACTGGCCGGGCAGCCAGCTGATCAGCCACACCTCGTGGTCCGCGTCGGCGACCAGGCGCCGGTACCAGCGCTCCTCGGTGGAGAGGCGGACGTGGTGGATCCACTCCTCGGGCCGCTCGGCCAGCTCACGGACGATGGTCCGCAGGGTGCTGGGGGTGAGCGGTGCGCGGGTGTCCCCGGCGGGGGGCGTCGGTGGTGGCTCGGGGGTGCCGGCCGGCCTCGTGGAGCCGGCGCCGGTGTCGGAGCAGGCACCGGTGCCGGAGCAGGCGTTGGGGCCGGTGTCGGGGCCGAGGGCCGGGCGGGTGTCGGGGCTGATGCTCGGGCTCAGGCTCATGAGGGCGTCCTCGGGTGCGGCGGGAACGTCGGCGGGAAGCGCCCGGTGTCCGACGGCGGTGGACGGGCGCGGGCCGACGGAGCGGCCCGGCACGTACGGGTGCGCCGGGGCGGGGCGGGAGTCAGAACTGCGGGTACGGGTGCGCGGCTCGTGCCCTGGCAGACGTCACAGGGCGGGACCGGCGGGGGAGAGCAAGGTCAACAGGCACAGATGGAACTCGCCTGGCGTCGCAGATCGACGTGCAGGCGGCAGACCAGAGTGGCGCCGGAGTCCATGCGCCGGATCTTTCCCGAGCGAACCGGACGAAGTCAAGCCGAGCCGGCGGCCCGCCGCTGCCCGTCACCGGTGCCGGGCGGACTCCTCGGCTACCCGTCGAGCACCCTTCTCCTCGTCTTCCTCCCGGCTACTCCTCAGCCCGGCGGCGCGGCGCCGGTGGAGCCGTGGCGGACGGGGCCGTGCCGGACGGGGCCGACGCGGTGTCGCCCGCCGGCTGCGCGGGCAGCGACCCGGTGGG
>NZ_JAHSQD010000531.1 GCF_020103755.1 Streptomyces sp. LS1784 | reverse complement strand
GGGCCCGCGTCCCGTCGCGGGTCAGGCTTGGGCGCCGGGGCGGCGCATCGGCCGCAGGGCCGGGCGGGCCTTCTTCGGGGCGGGCGCCTCTTCGCCCCCGGGCAGGACGGCGGCGAGGGCGGCGACCGTGGGTGCGTCGAACAGCGCGCGGATCGGCAGCTCCACGCCGAGGGTGGCGCGGATGCGGCTGACCAGCCGGGTGGCGAGCAGGGAGTGGCCGCCGAGGTCGAAGAACCGGTCGTCGATGCTGACCACCGGCACGCCCAGCACCTCGGCGAACAGGGCGCAGAGTTCCCGCTCGCGCTCGGTGCGCGGGGCGCGGCCCTCGGCCGCCCCGGCGTACTCGGGCGCGGGCAGGGCCCGGCGGTCGACCTTGCCGTTGGCCGTGACCGGCAGGCTGTCCAGGACGACCACGGCGGCCGGGAGCATGTAGCCGGCGAGGCGGTCCGCGACGAAGGCGCGCAGTTCGCCGTCGGTGGCCTTGCCGGTGGCGTACACCACCAGGCGCTTGTCGCCCGGCTGGTCCTCGCGGACCACCGCGAGCGCCTGGCCGACGCTCTCGTGGGCGGTGAACGCGGCCTCCACCTCGCCGAGTTCGATCCGGAAGCCGCGGATCTTCACCTGGTCGTCGGCCCGGCCGAGGAACTCCAGGACGCCGTCCGCCGTCCAGCGGGCGAGGTCGCCGGTGCGGTACATCCGGTTGCCCCGTCCGTCGAAGGGACAGGCGACGAAGCGCTCGGCGCTGAGTGCCGGGCGGCCGACGTAGCCGCGGGCCAGGCCGGCCCCGGCGATGTACAGTTCGCCCGCCACTCCGGCCGGCACCGGCTGCAGTCCGGCGTCCAGCACGTACAGCCGGGTGTTGGCCAGCGGGCGCCCGATCGGCACCGTGCTCGGCACCGCCGTGGCGTCGGGCATCGGATACTGGGTGGCGCACAGGGTGGTCTCGGTCGGCCCGTACAGGGCCCGCACCGCAATGCCCGGGACGGCCTCCAGCACCCGGCGCACGGCCGGGGCGGAGACCACGTCACCGCCGGTCAGCACCTCGCGCACGCCGGCGAAGATGCCCGGGTCCTCCTCCGCGATGACCCGGAACAGGCCGGCGGTGACGTGCACGTGGGTGAGCGCGTGGACCCGGACCAGCTCGCGGATGGCGGCCGCGTCCAGGTCGCCCTGGGGCGCGACGACCACCTGGCCGCCGGAGAGCAGCGGTACCCAGATCTCGTAGGTCGAGGCGTCGAAGGCGTGCGGTGCGTGGAACAGCACCCGCAGGCCCTCGTCGTGCCGCCAGCACGGGTCGGTGGCGAGCTGCACCACGTCCCGGTGGCTGATCGCGATGCCCTTGGGCTCCCCGGTGGAGCCGGAGGTGAACATCACGTACGCGAGCTGTTCCGGGTGGGGCGCGGTCCGGTGGGCGCGCCGCTCGCGCGGCCCGTCGAACCAGCCCTCGGTGAGCGGCAGGACGGGGCAGGGGGCGTCGGTGGCCAGCGGGTGGTCGCGGTGCGCCGGGTCGACCAGGACGAGCGCCGCGGCCGTCTCCGCGGTGATCCGGCGCAGCCGCTCGGCCGGGTGCCGGTCGTCCAGCGGGACGTAGCTGCCGCCCGCCTTGGCGACCGCGAGGATCGCCACCAGCAGGTCGGCGCAGCGGTCCATCAGCAGGACCACCGGCGTCTCGGGGCCGACCCCGGCGCCGGCCAGGTGGGCCGCCAGGTGCTCGGCCCGGGAGTCCAGTTCGGCGTAGCTGAGGGTGCCGTCCTCGGAGACCACGGCCGGCGCGTCGGGGGTGGCGGCGGCCTGCGCCTCGAACAGCTCCGGCAGGGTCGCGTCCGGGACGGGCGCGGCGGTGTCGTTCCAGCCGGTGAGCAGCTGCTCGCGCTCGGCCGGGTCGAGGATCTCGATGCCGCCGATCGGCGCGTCCGGGGCGGCCACGGCGGCGCGCAGCACCCGCAGCAGGCGCTCGCCGAGGGCGGCCACGGTGGCGTGGTCGAAGAGGTCGGCCGCGTACTCGACCGCCACCGTCAGGCCCGCCTGCGGGCCCTGCTCGGTGAAGCGGAAGGACAGGTCGAACTTGGCCACGTCCAGCTCGAAGGGGTGCTCCGCGCAGCCCAGGTCGCCGAAAGCGGCCGGCACCGTGACCCGGCTCTCCAGCGCCACCAGGGTCTGGAAGAGCGGGTGGCGGGCGGGGGTGCGGGTCGGGTTGAGGTGTTCGACCAGGCGCTCGAAGGGGATGTCCTGGTGGTCGTAGGCGTCCAGGTCGGTGCGCCGGACCCGGTCGAGCAGCTCCCGGAAGGTGGGGTCGCCGGAGGTGTCGGTGCGCAGCAGCAGGGTGTTGACGAAGAAGCCGACCAGGTCGTCGAGGGCCTCGTCGGTGCGGCCGGCGACGGGGGTGCCGAGCGGCAGGTCGGTGCCGGCGCCGAGGCGGGTGTAGAGGGTGGCGACCGCGGCCTGCAGCGCCATGAACAGGCTGGCGTTCTGCGCTGCCGCCAACTCGCCGAGCCTGCCGTGCAGTTCGGCGCCGACGGCGACCTCCACCAGGCCGCCCCGGTGCCCCGGTACGGCCGGGCGCGGACGGTCGTAGGGCAGCGCCAGCTCCTCCGGGGCGTCGGCCAGGGTGCGCTGCCAGTAGGCGAGTTGGTCGGTCAGCAGGGCGCTGGGCCGCTCGTCGGTGCCGAGCAGTTCGCGCTGCCAGAGGGTGTAGTCGGCGTACTGCACCGGCAGCGGTGCCCGGGTGGGCGTGGTGCCGGTGCGGCGGGCCTCGTACGCCTCGGCGAGGTCGCGGAAGAGCGGGGCGACCGACCAGCCGTCGCTGGCGATGTGGTGCATCAGGACCAGCAGGACGTGCTCGTCGTGCGGCAGCGACAGCAGGGTGGCGCGCACCGGCAGGTCGTGGGCGAGGTCGAAGACCTCCTCGCCGGCCGCGACCAGCGCGGTCCGCAGCTGCGCCTCGTCGGCCACCCGCACCTGGCGCAGGGACGACTCCTCGGCCTCGGTGACCACCTGGTGCGGCTGTCCGTCGGTGGTCGGGAAGACGGTGCGCAGCACCTCGTGCCGCCGCACCACGTCCCGGACCGCCTGCTCCAGGGCGGGGACGTCGACGGCGCCGGTGAGCCGGACCGCGACGGGGGTGTTGTAGAGCGCGCTCGGCCCCTCGAACTGCTCGATGAACCACAGGCGCTGCTGGGCGGAGGAGAGCGGCACGCGCTCCGGCCGCTCGGCCGGGCGCAGGGCCGGTCGGGCCGCCGTGGAGTCGGGCAGTGCGGCGGCGAGCAGGGCCACCGTCGGGTTGTCGAAGAGCGTGCGGATCGGCAGCTCGGCGCCGAGGCCGGCGCGGATGCGGCTGACCAGCCTGGTGGCGAGCAGCGAGTGCCCGCCGCGGTCGAAGAAGTTGTCGTCGATGCTGATCCGGGTGAGCCCGAGGACCTCGGCGAACAGCTCGCACAGGGCCTGCTCGGTGGCGTTGCGCGGCTCGCGCCCGCCGTCGGCGCCGTTGTAGTCGGGCGCGGGCAGGGCCTTGCGGTCCACCTTGCCGTTGGGGTTCACCGGCAGCTCGTCGAGGACGACGATGGCGGCCGGCAGCATGTAGCCGGGCAGCCGGTCGGTGACGAAGCCGCGCAGCTCGTCGGCCCGTACCTCGCCGGTGACGTACGCGACCAGGCGCTTGTCGCCCGGCTGGTCCTGGCGGACCGCCACGCAGACCTGGCCGACCGCCGGGTGGGCGGTGAACGCCGCCTCCACCTCGCCGAGTTCGATCCGGAAGCCGCGCAGCTTGACCTGGTCGTCCGCTCGGCCGACGAACTCCAGTTCGCCGGTGGGGGTCCAGCGCACCACGTCGCCGGTGCGGTACATCCGGCCGCCGGGCTCGCCGAACGGGCAGGCCACGAAGCGCTCGGAGGTCAGGCCGGGACGGCGGACGTAGCCGCGGGCCAGGCCGGAGCCGCCGATGTACAGCTCGCCGGGCACACCGACCGGCACCGGGCGCAGCCCGGAGTCCAGCACGTACAGCCGGTTGTTGGGCAGCGGGCGGCCGATCGGCACGATGTTCGGCACCTCGGCGGCCGAGGTCATCGGGAAGTGCGTCGCGAAGGTGGTCGTCTCGGTCGGCCCGTAGACGTTGATCAGCCGCAGCCCGGGGCAGCTGTCCAGCACCCGCCGCATGGCGACCGGCGAGGCGATGTCCCCGCCCGTCCACACCTCGTGCAGCCCGGTGAACGTCTCCGGGGCCTCGGCGGCCAGCACGTTGAAGAGGCCGACGCTGATCCAGGCGGAGGTGGTCCGCTCGTGGCCGATCACCGCCGCCAGCTCCGCGATGCCGAGCCGGCCGGCCGGGGCGATCACCAGCTGGCCGCCGGAGAGCAGCGGGGTCCAGATCTCGTAGGTGGAGGCGTCGAAGGCGGAGGGCGCGTGCACGGGCAGCCGCTCGTGGCCGCCGCCGGTGAACTGGCCACCGAGCGCGAGGTCCACCACCCCGCGGTGGGTGATGGCGATGCCCTTGGGCGCGCCGGTCGAGCCGGAGGTGTGCATCACGTACACCAACTGGTCGGCGTGCTGCGGCAGTCCGAGGTTCTCGGGGTGCTCCTCGGCCTGCGGGGCGAGCACCGTCAGCCCGTCCAGCGCGGGGTGCTCGCGGTGCGCGGCGTCGGCCAGCACCAGCTCGGCTCCGGCGTCCGCGAGGACGGTCCGCAGCCGGTCCGCCGGCTGGGCGTCGTCCAGCGGCACGTAGAGGCCGCCGGCCTTGAGCACGGCCAGGATCGCCACCACCTGGGCGGCCGATCGGTCGATCATCAGCGCGACCGGCGTCTCCCGGACGACCCCGGCCTCGACCAGCCGCAGCGCCAGGCCGTTGGCCCGGGCGTTGAGCTGGGCGTAGGTCAGCTCGGCGTCGTCGGCGGTGAGCGCGACCGCGTCCGGGGTCGCGGCGGCCCGCGCCTCGAACAGCTCGGGCAGTGAGCCCTCCGGCAGCGGGGTGCTGGTGCCGCTCCACTCGGTGGTCAGCTCGGCGCGCTCGGCCGCGGTCAACACCTCGACGGTGCCGATGAGTTCGGCCGGGTCGGCGACGATCCGGTCGAGCAGGGCCAGGAAGCGGTCCAACAGGGCGCGGGCCTCGTCGGCGGTGAAGGCGTCCGGCTGGTGGTCCAGCCGCAGCTGGAGGCCGTCGCCGGGGGTGAGGGCCAGCACCAGCGGGTAGTGGGCGCTGTCGACGTCCTCGACCAGGGTGACGTGGGTGGCGCCGCTCGGGTCGGCGTCGTCCAGGGCGGACGGGTCCGGGTAGTTGCCGTACACCGTGACGGTGTCGAACAGGCTGCCCATTCCGGCGAGTTGCTGGATCTCGGTGAGGCTGAGGTGCTGGTGGTCCAGCAGCGCGGACTGCTCGTGCTGCAGGCGCAGCAGCAGCCGGCCCCAGCTCTCCGCCTGGTCCAGGCGCACCCGTACCGGCACGGTGTTGATGAGCAGGCCCATCATCCGCTCCACGCCCGGCAGGTCGTGCGGCCGGCCGGAGACGGTGGTGCCGAACAGCACGTCCTCGCGTCCGGTGAGCCGGGCCAGCAGCACGCCCCAGGCCGCCTGGACCAGGGTGTTGAGGGTGACGCCGTAGCGGCGGGCGGTGCGGGACAGCGCCTCGGTGGTCTCCGGGGTGAGCCCGGTGTGCAGGCGCAGCGGCAGCTGCGGGGTGGCGGCGGAGCGGCCGGGGGCGAGCAGGGTGGGCTCGTCGGCGCCGGCCAGCGCCTGGGC
>NZ_JAHSQD010000530.1 GCF_020103755.1 Streptomyces sp. LS1784 | reverse complement strand
GGGGCGGCCACCAGCAGGGCGAGCCCGCCGGGGGCCTCCACCGCCTCGGCCGCGCCGGACCAGGTGGACGGCGAGTGCATCGCCGTCCTGCCGTGCGGGGCCGACGCCGACCCGTCAGGCCTGGCCGAAGCGGCCCGGTAAACCGTCAACTCCTCTTGTTCCCAAGGGAATTCATTGTGCTGATGGCCAGGCAGGGCGAGCACCGGCACCGAGGGCGGGCCGGGCCGACAGGCCAGGACCGGCGGCCTCCCGGACGGCGGCAGCCGGCAGGCACGGCGCGGCCACCCGACCCGGCACAGGCCCTCGGCGCGAACAGCGGCGACCCGCAATGTGGCACCCCGTCATTCCGACCCCGCCGCGCAGACAAGGCCGGCAGCACTCCAAATGAGTGAGCAGGATTCGGCGCCACCTGAACGACCCAGTCCACGCCGTCAACTCCCCAAACTGTCAGGCGATTTGAGAAGCATTTACAACCAGCCGAATCGATTCTGAGGGCAGTTCGATGACGCACTTGACCACCCGTTCGGCCCTAGGCGTCAACCATTTGGCACGGATTGATATGACAGTCATTTAGCCAGTAGGTACGTTCATTCATGTCGGCACCAAGCCGATCCAGTCCAGAAACAGGAGAAGGTCCATGAACAAGATGACCACCGCCATTGTCCTCGCGGCGTCGGCGGCCGTCGCCGTGACCGGTATCACCTACGCGTCGGCCACTCCCGAGCCCGTGGCGAAGGCGGCCCCGGTCGTTCAGAAGGCGGCCCCGGTGGCCGCTCCGGCGGCGGTTGCTCCGGCAGCCGCTGCCCCGGCGGCCGCTCCCGCCCTGGCGCCGCTCGACGGCGGCTCGAAGGGCAACGAGGGCAAGGGCAACGAGGGCAGGGGCGAGGAGCGCCGGGAGCACCGGGAGCACCGGGAGCACAAGCGCCACCACCGGGGCGTGATCCACGTCAACGAGCGCTCGTACTCCGCCGACGACTTCGGCTGCATCACCGTGGTCAGCGGCCTGGGTGCCAAGACGCTGAACATCCGCAACGACAGCCACCGGACCGTCGAGGTCTTCAGCGGCGCGGTCTGCGACAACGGCGCCCCCATCGCCACCGTCGGGCCCCGCAGCTCCAGCGACGGCGTGCGCCCGAAGCACCTCCACCACCACGACGGCATCGAGGTCAAGGACGGGGTCGTCGGCAGCTTCCGAGTCGTGCACCACTACGGCGAAGGCCGCGGCGAGGGCTACGGCGAGGGCGAGGGCTACGGCGAGGGCGGGAAGCGCTGATCCAACGGCATAACGACATAACGGCATAACGTGGAGCCCCGGCCCGCCGTAATCGGGCCGGGGCACCGACATGTGCAGTGTCCCACAAGTTTACGAACCCAACCTGTGAGTGACGTCCGCCGAGGCGGCCCAGCAGCGGCCACTCGGCGGTCCGGCGTGATGCGCAGCGGGTCGCCGAACGAATGGGGGGCTCCATATTGCCGGGAGCCGGCAGTGAAGCTCAATTCACGCTCAAGTGCTGAGCCTACTCGCGAGTCAGGTAACACGCACGGGAGTGGGAGGCCCCCTACCAGCACGGATATCCGGCAAAGAACGTAAACATTCAGTAATGAAATCTGTGCAGACCTCTATGAATAGACCTACTGTGTGGCAACTCTCCGCGCTCCGCCCACCTCGGAGCCCCCACCCACAGAGAGATCGTTCATGGCTTCCCTCAACCAGGTCTCCTCCCCGCCCGGCCAGAGCGCCGGCCCCGACGGGACCCCCCAACGGTCGCTGCGCCGCCACGTCGGCCTCGTCGGCCTCATGTGGGCCTCGGTCGGCTCGATCATCGGCTCCGGCTGGCTGTTCGGCGCGAAGGAGGGCGTGATGGCGGCCGGCCCGGCCGCCGTACTGTCCTGGGGCATCGGCACGGTCGCGATCGTGCTGCTCGCGCTCGTGCACGCCGAACTCGGCAGCATGTTCCCGGTCTCGGGCGGTACCGCGCGCTACCCGCACTACGCCTTCGGCGGCCTCGCGGGGATGTCCTTCGGCTGGTTCTCCTGGCTCCAGGCGGCCACCGTCGCGCCGATCGAGGTCGAAGCGATGATCGGCTACGCCCGGCACTGGCCCTGGGCCGGCGGCCTGCTCAACGACAACAACACCCTCACCGCCAGCGGTTTCGCCGTCGCCACCGTCCTCATGGCGGTGTTCGTCGCGGTGAACTTCCTCGGTGTGCGCGTCCTCGCCCGCACCAACAACATCGCCACCTGGCTGAAGATCGCCGTCCCGCTGCTCACCATCTTCGTGCTGGCCGTGACCAACTTCCACGGCTCCAACTTCACCTCGCACGGCTTCGCGCCGTTCGGCGCCAAGGGCGTGCTCGCGGCGATCAGCACCAGCGGCATCATCTTCGCCCTGCTCGGCTTCGAGCAGGCCATCCAGCTCGCCGGCGAGAGCCGCAACCCCAAGCGCGACATCCCCCGCGCCGTGCTCGGTTCGGTCGCCATCGGCAGCCTGATCTACACGCTGCTCCAGGTCGTCTTCATCGGCGCGCTGCCCCTGAGCGCCTTCGCCAACGGCTGGGACAAGCTCGACTTCCCCGGCATCGACGGCCCCTTCGCGGGCCTCGCCACCGTGGTCGGCCTCGGCTGGCTGGCCTGGGTGCTCTACATGGACGCCGTGATCTCCCCCGGCGGCAGCGGCCTGATCTACACCACCTCGACCTCGCGCATCTCCTACGGCCTGAGCCGCAACGGCTACGCCCCGCGGAGGTTCGAGGAGCTGGACAAGAACGGCGTGCCGTGGTTCGGCCTGGTCATCGCCTTCGTCACCGGCGTGATCTGCTTCCTGCCCTTCCCGAGCTGGCAGGAGCTGGTCGGCTTCATCACCTCCGCCAGCGTGCTGATGTACGCCGGCGCCCCGCTGGCCTTCGGCGCGATGCGCCGCCGGCTGCCCGAACGTGAGCGCCCCTACCGGCTGCCGGCCGGTGAGCTGATCTCCCCGGCCGCGTTCGTGGTCTCCAGCCTGATCATCTACTGGTCCGGCTGGCACACCCTCTCCCGCCTGGGCATCGCGATCGTGCTCGGCTACGTCCTCCTCGGCAGCTACGCCGCGTACGCGATCAAGAAGGGCCTGCCGAACGCGCCCCGACTGAGCTGGAAGTCCGCCCAGTGGCTGCCGCCCTACCTGGTGGGCCTCGGCCTGATCTCCTGGCAGGGCAGTTTCGGGGACGGCACCGGCAACATCCCGATGTGGGCCGACATGGCCCTGGTGGCGGTGTTCTCGCTGGTCATCTACTTCTGGGCGATCCGGGTTGCGCTGCCGGCCGAGGCGATCGAGCACGAGGTCTCCGACGTCGAGGTGGTCGACGAGGGCGGCCACTGAGCACCGACGACCGACAGGAAGGGCCCGCCGGCCGTGCGACCGGCGGGCCCTTCCGCATGTGTCAGAGGCTGAGCACCGTCCGCAGCGCCGTGGTGAGCTCGGCCTCCGCGTCCTGCGCCGGGCCGGGCGAACGCCAGGCGACGAAGCCGTCCGGGCGGACCAGCACGGCGCCCTGCGGGCCGATGCCGTGCAGGGCGGCGAAGTCCGCCCCGGGCTCCGGGGCCAGGTCGTCCTCGGCGCCGTCGCCGATCCGGTAGCCGTCCAGCGGGACCGCCAGCCGGTCGGCCGCGCGCCGGGCGCCCGCCTGCCACGCGCCGCCCTCGGGGCCGGTGAGCAGCACCATCGCCTGCTCGTACAGGTCCAGGGTGGAGAGCCTGACCCCCGCCCGCAGCAGCCACTGGTGCGGGGCCCGGCTGCCCGGCTCGCCCGCCACCTCGAACTGCTCGGGGACCACCGGCCCGCTCTGGTCCGCGCCGATCACCGCGCCCACCGGGTACCGGTAGCCGAGCGCCACCGCCAGCACCCCGGCCTGCCGGCCGACGCCCGGCACCACCGAGTAGCCCGGGTGGCTGTGCTCGGCGGAGCGGGCCGAGGCCCGCTCGCCGGTCACCAGTGCCACCGGGCGGCGCTCCTGCCCGTACGTCTCCAGCAGCCGCGGCCCGGCCCAGCCGCACAGGACGGCGGCCATCTTCCAGGCCAGGTTGTGGGCGTCCTGGATGCCGGTGTTGGAACCGAACGCCCCGGTCGGCGACATCTCGTGGGCGGAGTCCCCGGCGAGGAAGACCCGCCCGGTGCCGTACCGCTCCGCCACCCGCTCGGCGGCGTGCCAGGGCGCCCGGCCGGTCACCTCGACGTCCAGCTCCGGCAGGCCGACCGCGGTGCGGATGTGCCGCACGCAGCGCTCGTCGGTGAAGGCCTCCAGCGGCTCACCGTGCTCGGGGTGCCAGGGCGCGTGGAAGACCCACTCCTCCTGGTTGTCCACCGGCAGCAGCGCGCCGTCCGCCTCCGGGTTGGTCAGGTAGCAGGCGATGAAGTGCCGGTCGCCGACCACCTCGGCCAGCCGCTTGGCCCGGAAGGTGATGCTGACGTTGTGGAACAGCTCACCCTTGCCGGTCTGGCCGATGCCCAGCCGCTCCCGGACCGGGCTGCGCGGGCCGTCCGCGGCGATCAGGAACTCCGAGCGCACCACCCGCTCCTCCCCGCTCTCCCGGCTGCGCAGCACCGACGTGACGCCGGTCTCGTCCTGCTCGAAGGAGACCAGCTCGGTGCTGAACCGCAGGCCGCCGCCGAGCTCCCGGGCCGCCCGCAGGAGCACCGGCTCCAGGTCGTTCTGGCTGCACAGGCACCAGGAACTGGGGCTGAACCGGGCCAGCCTGCCGCCCGGGTCGATCTCCCGGAACAGCCACTCCTGCTCGGCGCCGGTCAGCGAGGGCGCCTGGAGGATGCCGTGATTGGGGGCCAGGATCGAGGCCGCCTCGCGGATCGCCGGTTCGATCCCGGCCACCCGGTACAGCTCCATGGTGCGGACGTTGTTGCCGCGCCCCCGCGGGTGATGCGAGGTGTCGGCGTGCTTCTCGACCAGCAGGTGTCTGACCCCGAGCCGACCGAGGAAGAGTGAGGCCGACAGCCCGACCAGCGAGCCACCCACGATCAGGACCGGCACCCGGTCGTCAACCTTCGGATTCATCAATTGCTCCGCCCTGTCAGGGGATTCCGCGGCCCGGCGACTGGGCTCGGCGCCGCCCTCGACGGGGCCCGCTCAGCCGGGCCCCCGCTCTTCCATCCCCCGCCCGCCCCCGCCCGAGGGGGCCCGTGCCGTCCCTTCGCCCGGATGGCCCGCAAATCTCGCGCCGCGCCCGGTGCGCCGCCCAAGATCGACCTCAGGCCTGGCGCCGACTCGCCCGGCCGAACCGCCGTCGCACCGCCCTCCCAGGCCGGGGAGCACCCGCCGGGCACGGCCGACACGGCCTGCAGCGTGCGGCCCAGAGCAGAAAGTGGATCATGACAACTCTGTCCGAACCCCAGCCGAAGCAACAGGACGAGGTCGACACCCGGCTGCGGGTGGTGCTGATGCTGGAGATCCAGGACGGCGCCCAACAGCGCTTCCTCGACGTGTACGAGCAGCTGCGCCACCAGGTGGCCTCGGTCCCCGGCCACGTCAGGGACCAGCTGTGCCAGTCGATCAACGACCCGCGCCAGTGGCTGATCACCAGCGAGTGGGAGGACCAGGAGACCTTCCTGAAGTGGGTGGACAGCCCGGCCCACCGGGAGATGGTCAAGCCGATGCACGGCTGCGTCAGCGACAGCTTCCGCTCGCTCCGCTACGCCGTGCTGCGCGAGACCTCGGCGGCCGGCTCGACCGGCACCCGGGCCCCGATGGCGGTGCCGCCCGGCCTGCCGCGCA
>NZ_JAHSQD010000053.1 GCF_020103755.1 Streptomyces sp. LS1784 | reverse complement strand
GGCGCCGGAGCGGCTGTCCTGGCCGGCGGCGCCCTCACCCTCGGCGCCGGCCCGGCCGCCGCCGGGGAGGGCGAGCACGAGAGGAGCGGGGCGGTCCCGTTCCACGGCACCCACCAGGCCGGCATCACCACCCCGGCCCCCGGCTTCGCGGCCTTCGTCTCCTGCCAGGTGATAGCCCGGGACCGCACGGGGCTGGAACAGCTGTTCCGCACCCTGACCGAGCGGATCCGCTTCCTCACCGCCGGCGGCACCCCGCCGGACCTCGGTGTCGGTGCGCCGCCCTCGGACAGCGGCATCCTCGGCCCGACCGTTCCCACCGACCACCTGACCGTCACGGTCGGCGTCGGAGCCTCGCTCTTCGACGACCGCTACGGGCTGGCCAAGGCCAAACCGGTCAGGCTCGCGCCGATGAGGACATTCCCGAACGACAACCTCCAGGCCGCCGAACTGCACGGCGACCTCTCGCTGCAGATCTGCGCCGACCGCCAGGACACCGTGCTGCACGCGCTGCGCGACATCACCCGGCACACCCGGGGCGCCATGCAGATCCTCTGGCGGATCGACGGCTTCCAGAACCAGTCCCGCCCGGACGGCGCGCAGCGGAACCTGCTCGGCTTCAAGGACGGCATCGTCAACCCGGACACCGGATCCGGGCGCGAGATGGACCGGCTGGTCTGGGTCACCGACGGGACGGGCGAGCCCGCCTGGGCGACCGGCGGCAGCTACCAGGTGATCCGGATCATCCGGATGCTGATCGAGTTCTGGGACCGCGTCACCCTCACCGAGCAGGAGAAGATGTTCGGCCGCCGCCGCGACACCGGCGCGCCGCTGGACGGCGTCCGGGAGACCGACGCGCCGGACTACGCCAAGGACCCGAACGGCACCGCGATCCCGCTCGACGCGCACATCCGGCTGGCCAACCCGCGTACCGCCGACACCGACGACTCGCGCATCCTGCGCCGGGGCTTCAACTACGACCGGGGGATCGACCAGACGGGCAACCTGGACATGGGCCTGGTGTTCTGCTGCTACCAGCAGGACGTGGTGCGGCAGTTCGAGGCCACCCAGACCCGGCTCGTCGGCGAGCCGCTGGTGGACTACATCTCGCCGACCGGCGGCGGGTACTTCTTCGTCCTGCCCGGCGTGCGGGACGACGCCGACTGGCTCGGACGGGGGCTGCTGGCCGCCGTCTGACGCGGTGCCGGACAGGGCGGGCCCCGGCGCGCCCCCTTCGGGGCCGGGCCCGTTCAGGAACCGAGGGTGAAACCGATCACCGCGCCGCCGCCCTCCCGGTTGGCGGCGAAGGCCGTCCCGTCGTGCGAGCGGGCCACCTCGTGCACGATGGCCAGGCCCAGTCCGGAACCGGGCAGGCTGCGGGCGGCGGTGGCCCGGTAGAAGCGGTCGAAGACCCGGTCGAGGTCGGCCGGGTCGATGCCCGGGCCGCGGTCGCGCACCTCCACCCGTCGGCCGCGCACCACCACCTCGATCGGGCTCGTCCCGGCCGGGTCGAACTTGGCGGCGTTGTCCAGCAGGTTGCCCACCGCGCGGGCCAGCGCGTCCGGCCGGGCGGTGACGACGGTCCCGTCCGCGTCCACCACGATCTCCCGGTCGCTGCGCCGCCGGGCCTGGGCGACGGCCTGCCGGACCACGTCGGCGAGGACCACCTCGGTCGGCCGCTCGTCCGCCCTGCGGTCCGCCGCGAGAGCCACCAGCTCCTCCACCAGCTGGGTCAACTCCCTTGCCTCCTCGGCCAGATCGGCCATCAGCGCGGCGCGTTCGGCGGGTGGCAGCCGGTCCAGACCGGGGAGCACCGAGAGGTTGGTGCGCAGGCTGGTCAGCGGGGTGCGCAGCTCGTGCCCGGCATCCTGGACCAGCCGGCGCTGGTTCTCCTTGGCGGTGGCGAGCCGGACCAGCATCCGGTCGAAGGCCCGGCCGAGCCGGCCCACCTCGTCCGTTCCGGCGGCGGGCACCGGGACGTCCAACCGCCCGCTGGTGGCGACCAGTTCGGCCGCGTCGGTGAGCCGGACCAGCCGTCCGGTGATCCGTCGGGCGAGCAGCCGGCCGGCCCCGCCTGCGAGCACCGCGACGACCGCCACCAGGGCCACCGTGCGGGTCCGCAGGGCGGTCAGCAGCTTCTCGGTGGGCCCGACCTGCTGGATGATCTGGACCGCGCCGCGCCGGCCGCCGAGCGACACCACACCGACCCGGTAGGCGTCGCCGTGCCAGTGGCGCAGCCCGGTGGAGGTGCGGCCGGGCTGCTCGGCGTGGGCGAGGTCGTGGTCGGCCGGCGTCGGCGGCAGGTCGAGCCGGGCGGTGCCGGGCAGCACCCGGCCGTCGGGGTCGAGGGACTGCGTGGTGACCCGGATCGGGCGCACCAGGTCGTCGCTCAGCCCGCTCGGACCGGCGAAGTCGCCCGGGAGGAGGACCTGCCGCTCGACCTGCCGGTCCACGGAGTCGACGGCGGCGGTGAAGTCGGCGGTCTCGTCGTCCCGGATCAGCCTGGCGGCGGCGTGGTAGCCGAGTGCGCCGATCAGCACCGCGACCAGCGCGGCGATCGCGGCGAAGGCCAGTGCGAGGGTGGTGCGCAGGCCCGGGCGCGGGAGGCGTGTCCGCCGCGGTCGGCGGGGCACCGGCCCGCTCACGGCTTGCGCAGCGTGTAGCCGACGCCGCGGACGGTGTGGATCAGCGGCAGCAGGCCGGGGCGGTCGAGCTTGCGGCGCAGGTAGCCGATGAACACCGCGAGGTTCTTCGAGCCGGGGCCGAAGTCGTAGCCCCAGATCCGCTCGTACAGGGTGGCCTGGTCGAGGACGGCGCCGGCGTGCCGGGCCAGCAGCTCCAGCAGGTCGAACTCGGTGCGGGAGAGTTCGAGCTCTCGGGCGGCGCGCCAGGCCCGTCGGGCCGACGGCTCGATCCGGAGGTCGGCGACGGTCAGCACCTCGGCGGCGGGCTCGGGCGGCCGACGGCGCAGCAGGGCGCGCAGGCGGGCGAACAGCTCGTCCACGTCGAAGGGTTTGACCAGGTAGTCGTCGGCGCCGGCGTCGAGGCCGGCGATCCGGTCCGGGACCTCGACCCGGGCGGTGAGCATCAGCACCGGGGTGCGGTCACCTGCCGCGCGCAGCCGGCGGCAGACCTCCAGGCCGTCCGGCTCGGGCATCATCACGTCGAGCACCAGGACGTCCGGGCGCTGTTCGGCGAGGACGGCCAGGGTCTGGGTGCCGTCGGCGGCGATCCGCACCCGGTAGCCCTCCAGCATCAGGGCGCGGGCGAGCGAGTCGCGGATGGCCCGGTCGTCCTCGGCGATCAGCACGGTGTGGGTCATGGCGGAGATTCTCCCTGGCGTGCTCACGACGCCTCCGGGCGGGGCCGCGGTATCCCGGGCCGGTCCGGGACCGCTGCCTCTTTCGCGCGGTGCTTCGCGGGCGTACGGTGGCCACACGGTGGCGCGCCGCCGGGTGAGCCGCCTGGTCCGTGTCGGCACGCCCTACCGGAGGCCGCGATGGCAGACCGGATGGCCTTCTTCACCACCCCGCGCGCGGAGCGCACGCGGCGGGACGCGCGGGAGCGGCTGGGGGACCGGCGGGAGGTGTACCGGCCGGGGTCCCTGCTGCCGATGGTGGGCGGACAGGCCGGGCGGTGCATGGACTGCGGCTTGCCGTTCTGCCACAACGCCTGTCCGCTGGGGAACCTGGTGCCGGAGTGGAACCGGCTGGTGGCGGAGTCGGGGACGGGCGGGGAAGCGGACGCGGGACCGGATTGGCGGGCGGCTGCGGCGCGGCTGCTGGCGACCAACAACTTCCCGGAGTTCACCGGGCGGCTCTGCCCGGCGCCCTGCGAGAGCGCCTGCGTGCTGGCGATCGACGGCGCGGCGGTGACGATCAAGAACGTGGAGCTGGCGATCGCCGACCGGGCCTGGGAGGCAGGCTGGGACGGGCCCCGGCCGCCCGAGCGGGCCGATGGGCGGCGGGTCGCGGTGATCGGCTCGGGCCCGGCCGGGCTCGCCGCCGCCCAGCAGCTGACCAGGGCCGGGCACGCCACCACGGTGTACGAGCGGGCCGACCGCGCGGGCGGGCTGCTGCGGTACGGCATCCCGCCGTTCCGGCTGGAGAAGCACCGGCTGGAGCGTCGGCTGGACCAGCTGCGGGCCGAGGGCGCCGCCTTCCGCACCGGGGTGTGGGTCGGCCGGGACGTCCCGGGCGAGGAGCTGCGGGCCGGGTACGACGCGGTGGTGGTCGCGGTGGGCGCGACCGCCTGCCGGGACCTGCCGGTACCGGGGCAGGACCTGTCCGGGGTCCACCAGGCGATGGAGTACCTGACCTGGGCGAACCGGGTGGACGAGGGCGACTGCCCGGCCTCGCCGCTGTCCGCCGAAGGGCGGCACGTGGTGATCGTCGGCGGTGGGGACACGGCGGCGGACTGCCTGGGGACGGCGCTGCGCCAGCACGCAGCCTCGGTCACCCAGCTGGACATCAACCCGCGTCCGCCGCAGCGCCGGGCCTCCGGGCAGCCCTGGCCCGTGCACCCCAAGGTGTACCGGGAGACCACCTCGCACGAGGAGTCCTGTGCCGCGGAGGCCGGGCCCCGGGTGTTCGAGGCGGCCACCGTGGGCTTCGAGCCCGGCCCGGACGGCCGGCTGGCCGCCGTCCGCTTCGCCGAGGCCGGGCCGGTCGACCGCAACCCGCGGGCGGGCACCGAACGGAGCCTGCCGGCGCAGCTGGCGCTGCTCGCACTGGGCTTCACCGGGCCGGAGCCGGACCGCCGGCTGTTCGCCCAACTCGGCCTCGCCACCGGGCCGGAGGGAACCCTGGCCAGGGACGACGGCTTCGCCACGGCGACGGAGGGCGTGTTCGTCGCGGGGGACGCCGGGCGCGGGCAGTCGCTGATCGTCTGGGCGATCGCGGAGGGGCGGGCGGTGGCGGCGGCGGTGGACCGGTACCTGCGGGGGTGGACGGAGCTGCCGGAGCCGATCCGGGCGTCGGCGCGGGCGCTCACGGTGTGAGTCCGGGAGCGTAGGCGCCGGGCCGGGAGGCCGCGGACGCGATCGGGTCGGGTACGTACGGCCTTTGCTACGATACGGCGGAAAAGCCGTCAGGAGTTGTGCGTACGGGGACCGGAGGGCGAGAGTGTGAGTGCGGGTGAGGGGGCGGTGACGTCGGTCGAGGTTCGCTACACCCCGACGGCCGCCGACTTCCGGGAGGCGTTCGCGGCGTGGGCCCGGCGCACGGTGGCCGGGCGTCGGGCGCGGCGTGCCACGTACGTGATGGCCGCCGGCGCGACGGCGGGTGCCGGGCTGCTCGCCGTTGTCGGCGGGGTGGCGCTGCTGCCGGCCGTGCTGCTGGCGGTGTTCGCGTTGCTGGTGGTGCTCGCGCTGCCCGGGTTGCGGGTGCGGCGGGTGATGCGGGTGGTGGCGGACAAGGGTGAGTTCCGGGTCGTGCTGGACGACTACGGGGTGGTCGTGAGCACTGCGGCCTCGGTCACCGAGCTCGGCTGGCCGGACCAGTGCTACCACCTGGAGACGCCCGGGATGTTCCTGCTGCTGGGCGGTAGCGAGGAGACGGGGGTGGTGACCATGCTGCCCAAGCGCGGGACCGAGGACGTCCGGCGGCTGGGGGAGCTGATCGATCGGCACGCGGCGGCGCTCGTCCTGGACTGAGTGGCGGTTCGTGCGGTGGGGCCGGCTCTGCGCGTGCGTCACGGTGCGGGGCCGGTGCGGTTGGTGCGTCATGGAGTGGGGCCGGTGCGGTTGGCGGGTCACGGGGTGGGCTCCGCCCCGGTCGGCTCGGTGCGGTGCGCCCGCTGGTCGTAGCGCCAGAGCGCGGGGATCGCGGCGGACAGCGCGGCCGAGCTGCCGAGGCAGAGCAGGCCGCCGGTGCGCAGGGCCGCCCGGATGCCCTGCCGGGCGGCGAGCCCGCCGGCCCGCAGGTCGCCCAGGGCCGGGCCGGCGGAGCCGATCAGCATCTCCAACCCGGCTGCGCGGCCCCGGAGTTCGTCCGGAATGGACTGGTTCCAGATGGCGCTGCGGAAGGTGTCGCCGATCCAGTGCGCGCCGCCCGCGACGGTCAGGCAGAACAGGGCGGCCCACAGGCCCGGGGCGAAGGCGGCCGCGGCCGTCGCCGCGCCGACCAGGGCGGCGGAGAGCAGGACCAGTCGGCCGTGGCGGTGCACCCGCTCCGCCCATCCGCCGGTCGCGGCGGCGATCAGGCTGCCGACCGCACTGGCCGAGTAGAGCAGGCCGAGCGCCCAGCCGGCGTCCAGGTCCGCGGCGAGGAAGGGGAAGAGCGCGGTGGGCAGGGCGAAGGCGGTGGCTGCGAGGTCGGCCAGGTAGGTACCCACCAGGTCGGGTCGCCGGGCCGCGTACCGGGCACCGTCGAGGAGCTCGGTGAGCTGTGGTGCCTCGGCGTCCCGCGCCGAGGGGACCGGCCGGACCTGGGCGAGCAGCGCGATCGAGAGCAGGAAGGTGCCGAGGTCGACGAGGTAGGCCGCCGGGACGCCGGTGGTGGCGATCAGCAGTCCGGCCCCCGCAGGCGCGGCCACGCCGCCGATGCTCCAGCGCAGCGAGAGCAGGGCGCCCGCCGCCACCAGCTGGTCCTGGGGCACCAACCGGGGGACCATCGCCTCGACCGAGGGCTGCTGGATGCCCTGGAGCGCCGCCGCCACTCCGGCGGCGACGTAGAGGGGCCAGACGGCGGGGGCGCCGAGCAGCGCGTTGGCCAGCAGCAGGGCGCTGAGCGCGGCCAGTGCGATCTCGGTGACCAGGGCGACGGTGCGGCGGTCGGCGCGGTCGGCGAGGACGCCGCCGTAGAGGCCGAACAGGATGGTGGGCACGAGTTCGACCGCGCCGACCGCGCCCACGGCCAGCGGTGAGCCGGTGAGGTCGGCGATCTGGAGCGGGATCGCCGTCATGGTGAAGATCGAGCCGAGCAGGGTGACCGTGCCGGAGGTCCAGGCCAGCCGGAAGTCCCGGGAGGACCGCCAGGGCGCGGTGTTCGGCAGCAGTCGGGACCGGAAGCGGTCCGTTCCGTCCGTCGTGTTCGGTCCGGTGGTCATGAGGGGGTGATCCCTTCGCGGCCGTCGGCGTCGCGGCGACCGTCCTTATCGCTGATAAATTCCAGTGAGGGAACTTATCGGCGATAAGGTGGTCTGGCAAGCGGATGACCAGGAGGCGGATCGGATGGCGCTGCAACGCGACGAAGTGGTGCGCACGGCGCTGCGCCTGCTCGACGAGGAGGGCATCGACGGGCTGACCACCCGCCGGCTCGCCCGTGAACTCGGCGTCCAGTCACCGGCGTTGTACTGGCACTTCAAGAACAAGCGGGAACTGCTCGACCTGATGGCGGAGGCGATGCTCGCCGAGGCCCTCCCGCCCGACCGCGAGCCGGACCCGGCGCACTGGCCCGAGTGGATCGCCGCCGACGCCCGCGCCAAGCGCAACGCCCTGCTGGCCTATCGCGACGGCGCCCGGGTGCACGCCGGCACCCTGCCCACCGAGGACGAGCTCCCGGCGGTCGAGGCCCAGCTGAGCGCCCTCTGCGGGGCCGGGCTGCGCCCGCGCACGGCGCTGCGGCTGCTGTTGACCGTCGACCGGTACATCATGGGCTGGGTCACCGAGGAGCAGGCCTGGCGGCAGGACGCCGCGGACCGCGACCGGCCGCCGTTCCCGGACGAGGTGCTGCGTGAACTGCCGCTGCTGCGCGAGGCGGTCGACGTGCTGCGGATGACCGACCACGACGCGGACTTCGAGTACGGGCTGCGGGTGCTGATCGAGGGGTTCCGGACGGAGATCGCGCGGGAGGCGGCGGAGGGCGCCCCGGCGCCGACGGGCCAGTCGTCCGATGGCGCCAGTCGTCCGATGGACTAGCGTGACCCCCCATGACCACCCTTGACCCCCGCAGCACGGCCCTGGTCCTGATCGACCTGATGGACCGGATCGTCGCCAACCCGCTCGCGCCGCGCACCGGTTCGGAGGTGGTGAAGGCCTCGCTGGAGCTGGCCCGGGAGTTCCGGGCGGCGGGTGCGCCCGTGGTCGCGGTCCGGGTCGAGCGGCCGAACGTCACCGAGCAGCCGCCGGGGAGCGGGCTGCTCGCGGAGGTCGCGGCGGTGGCCGACGAGGTCGTGGTGAAGCGCACCATCGGAGCCTTCCAGGGCACGGGTCTGGACGAGCTGCTCCGGGCGCGGGGCGTGGAGACCCTGGTGTTCACCGGGATCGCCACCAACCTCGGCGTGGAGTCGAGCGCCCGGGCGGCAGGCGACCACGGGTACCGGGTGGTGTTCGTCGAGGACGCGATGACCGCGCTCACGGTGGAGGAGCACCGGGCTTCGGTGGAACTGGACTTCCCGCGGCTCGGCGAGGTCGTCGCGGCGGCGGACGTGCGGCTGGGGTGAGCCGGGGGGCCGGGTCGCGGCTGGGGCGAGGCGGAGGGCTGCTACGGCCTCGCGGGGAGGGGTGCTGCTACGGCCGGGGGGTTGCTACGGCCTGGCGAGGCGGAGGGCGTCGCGCAGCCGTCCGTCCGAGGCCGTGAGCAGTCGGGCGGCGGAGGGGGCGTCCACGTCCGCGAGCAGGGACAGGATCGCGTCCTTGACCCGGCCGCCGGTCGCGGTCAGGGCGCGGTCGACAGCGGCCTCGTCGGCGCCGGTCGCCTCGGCGACGATCCGTCGGGCACGCTCGCGCAGCTTGTCGTTGGTGGCGCGGAGGTCGACCATCAGATTTCCGTACGTCCGGCCGAGCCGGACCATCACGGCCGTGGACAGCAGGTTGAGCACCAGCTTCTGCGCCGTGCCCGCCTTGAGCCGGGTGGATCCGGCCAGCACCTCGGGGCCGACCTCCACCTCGATGCCCAGCTCGGCCGCGGCCGCGAGCGCCGAGCCCCGGTTGCACGCCAGTCCGACGGTCAGGGCCCCGGCCGCGCGCGCGGCGCGGACGGCGGCCAGCGGGTAGGGCGTACGGCCGGAGGCGGAGACACCCACCAGGGTGTCGGCGGGGGTGAGGGCGAGCGCGGCCACGTCGGCCCCGGCGAGGTCGGTGCGGTCCTCGGCGCCCTCGGCGGCCGCCGTGACGGCCGGGCGCCCGCCCGCGATCAGTCCGACGACCAGCGCCGGATCGGTGCCGAAGGTCGGCGGGCACTCGACGGCGTCCAGTACGCCGAGCCGCCCGGCCGTCCCCGCGCCGGCGTAGACCAGCCGACCACCACGCGCCATCCGGGCGGCCACGGCGTCGACCACGGCGGCGATCCGGTCCAGCTCCCCGGCCACGGCGGCGGGCACCGTGCGGTCCTCGGCGTTCATCAGACGGAGCAGCTCGACCGTGGGCAGCTGGTCGATCGCGGCCCACTCGGGGCGGATGGTCTCGGTCGCGGATACGGTGTCACGGCTCATGCGGCGAGCCTCCCCGGGTGCGGGGCGCCCGAATCCGGGCAAGCGTGGAGGGGAGGGAGGTGATGGCCGTGGAACCGACCGTTGCCGATCTGCTGGACCGGTTCGGCCGCACCTACGCGGAGGAGGCCGGGACCACGCTGCGCGACAAGCCCTCGCCGCTCTACCGGCTGCTCGCCCTGACCGTGCTGTGCTCGGTGCGGATCAGCGCCGCCACCGCCACGTCGGCGGCCCGGGAACTGTCGGCCGCCGGGCTGCGGACCCCGCGCGCGATGGCCGAAGCCCGGCGCGGGACGCTCATCGCGGCCCTGGGCCGGGCCCACTACGTGCGCTACGACGAGAGCACCGCCACCGCGCTCGGGCAGGGGGCCGAACTGCTGCTCGACCGCTGGCACGGTGACCTGCGGCGGCTGCGGGACGAGGCGGGGGGAGAACCGGAGCGGATCGGCGAGCTGCTCCGGGAGTTCCCCCGGATCGGGCCGGTCGGCGCCGGGATCTTCCGGCGCGAGGCACAGGCGGTCTGGCCCTCGCTGAGGCCGTACTTCGACGAGCGGGTGCTCGCCGAGGCCCGGACGCTCGGGCTGCCGGGCGAACCGGACGCACTGGCGGCGCTGGTCGGGCCGGGGGACCTGGCCAGGCTGGCGGCGGCACTGACCAGGGCGAGTCTGGCGCACGTCGGGGCCGGGTGAGGGCGGGCGCCCCGGGGCGGGGGCAGCCCTTCCGGAACTCCGTGAGGGCCCGGTCGTCCGAAGGGCGCGTACGGGGTCAGGCCATCCAGAAGAAGACCGCCGTCATCCGCCGCTCGGCCAGGTCGGTGCCGTAGTAGCCGGTGGCGCTGTGGATCAGGTTGGCGTGGTAGAGGAGCAGTTGGTTGTAGCGGTTGGGGACGCGTACGTCCTCGGTGAAGTGATCGGCCGGCACGTGGCGGGTGCCGAGCGCCTCGACCAGGTTGTTGTGCGGGGCGTTGACCAGGTTGCCGCCGAGCCGGCCGCCGGGGAACTGCTGGCGGTAGAAGCTGGTGCCGGCGTCCTTGGGGGCGCCGGGGCTGAGGTAGAGGACGGCGGCGTAGCGACAGAGTGCGCGGGAATCGGTGTGCGGGCGGAGCTCCGACTCCCCGGCGCCGACGACCTGGACGCAGTTGTGGTTGAGCGTGCCGCCGCCCGGGGCGCTCTGCACCCAGAGCCGGGGGACGCCGGCGGCCTTGCGGACCAGCGACTCGACCCGGGCCAGCTCCTCCGGCTCCAGGCCCGGCATGGTGCGCAGTCCGGGCCAGGTCTCGGGGCGGTGCGGGTAGCCCTCGGTCCAGTCCCCACGGGCCAGGCAGCGCTCCCGGACGGCGTCCGGGTCGGGCAGCACATTGTCCAGGACCCAGTAGTCCCGGCCCCGGGTGGGCTTGCGGTAGGGCAGGACCGGCAGGGCGGTGGGCCTGATGGGCTGTGAGGGCATGGGCCGACGATAGAGGCGGTGATCGTCAACCTTCTGCCGTGAGCAGGTCAACCTTTCGTCAAGGGTGTGCTGCCCCGTGCTGACCTGGGCACATTCCCGGGCCTCCGGTGCGGCGCGGCGTTCGGGTGCTCTACGCCTCCCGCACGGCGAAGCCCCCGAGGGTGCCCTCCAGGCGGTCGTAGGCCCGGGCCGCCGAGGGGCGGACCGCGACGGCGATCGCCGCGTGCTCCTCGCCGGCCAGGGTGCGGCGGAACACCTCGGCGAACACCGCGCGGTCGACGGCGGCGAGCAGCGCGGCGGCGACCCGGCACTCGAAACCGACGGGTATCTCGTGCACGGCTTCGGCCAATGCCTCGGCGAGTGCCGTCTCGCCCTGCTCGTGCAGCTCGCGCAGCCGCGCGACCAGCGCGGGGCTGTCGAAGACGGTGCGGGCGAAGGCCGGGTCGGCGAAGCCGAGCCGGGCGTCGTGCCGGGAGAGCCCGGCCAGGCAGTCGCGGCGCAGCGCGTCGAGCGCGGACTCGCCCGGCGCGCGCCCGGCGACGGTTCCGGCGAGCCGGCCGGCGAGCTGCTCGTGCAGGTCGAAGAAGAGGTCCTCCTTGCGCGGGAAGTGGTTGGTGACGGTCATCTTGGCGACGCCCGCGGCGGCCGCGACCTCGGCGATGGTCGTGCGATCGAAACCCTGCTCGATGAAGAGCCTGGTCGCGGCGTGCGAGATGGCCTCGCGGGTGCGGCGCTTGTTGAGTTCGCGCAGGTTCGGAGTGGTCCCGGTGTCGGTCATGGCAGGAGCGTAGCGCAGTTCGCTGGGTCGAGCACAGTAATTGGGCTTGACCCAGTTGCTGGGTCCGTCCTAAGTTCTCCTCGGGTGGTCGGAGCGGCCGCCGGGGAACGACTCGGGGAGGGCGCATGACCACGTCCGTCGCGGCGAAGGGCCGGCCGGCAGCGGCTCGGCCGGCGGGACCTTCCGGTGGGTGCAGGCCCGGTCCGCGCTCGCCGCCGCTCCGGCGCTGCTCCATCCGAACACCCGCGAATCCGGCTGACCGCCGCTCGGTTCCCGACCGCCCACACATGGAGGCACCCGTGTTCACCCGTCACCCGAACGGCCTTCGACTGCTCAGCGTGCACGCGCACCCCGACGACGAGTCCAGCAAGGGCGCGGCCACCCTCGCCCGGTACGCGGCCGAGGGCGTGGACGTCCTGGTCGCCACCTGCACCGGCGGTGAGCGCGGCTCGGTGCTCAACCCGGCCATGGACCGGCCCGAGGTCCGGGCCGACATCGCCCGCGTCCGGCGCGAGGAGATGGCGGCCGCCCGGGAGATCCTCGGTGTGCGCCAGCAGTTCCTCGGCTTCGTCGACTCCGGGATGCCCGGTCCGGACGAACCGCTCCCGGAAGGCTGCTTCGCCGCCCGGCCGGTGGAGCTCGCGGCGGCACCGCTGGTCGAGCTGATCCGGGAGTTCCGCCCACAGGTGGTGATCACCTACGACGAGACCGGGGGCTACCCGCACCCGGACCACGTGATGACCCACCGGGTCACCGTGACCGCCGTCGAAGCCGCGGGCGACCCGGAGCGCCACCCCGGGCTGGGCGAGCCCTGGCAGGTGCCCAAGCTCTACTACCACCTGGCGCTCTCCCGGGCCTGGTTCCAGGCCCTGCACGAGGCCATGACGGAACGGGGCGTCCCCTCCGAGATGGGCGAGCTGCTCGCCGGCTGGCCCGACACGCCGTCCGCCCTGGCCACCACCACCCGGATAGCGTGCGCCGAGCAGTTCGCCGTACGGGACGCGGCGATGCTGGCGCACGCCACCCAGGTCCAGCCGGGCGTGGCCTTCATGTCCCACCCGCGGCGCATCGAGCGCGAGGTCTGGCCGACCGAGGACTACCACCTGGCCCGGAGCCTGGTGCCGGGGCCCGGCACGGCGGCCGTGCCGGGCGAGATCGAGACCGACCTGTTCGCCGGGCTCCGGGCGGAGGTGGGGGCGGGATGAGCCTCACGGAGGGCGCGGTGACGGCGGGGGCCGTCGTCGTGCGGGCGGTTGTGATGCTGTCCGGTGCCGTGTTGTTCACTACGGCATCGTCTGTCGCCCGCTCAGCACTGGCCGTCGGCGAGTACGTAGTAGCCCGGGCCGGTCTGCTTCAGGGTGTGGATGACGAACGTGTTCCAGAGCCCCATGCTCTGGCCCGAGCCGAGCGCGTAGGTCAGGCCACCGGCCCGGGTGGCACGGCCGTCCAGGACCTGGTCGTAGTTGCTGGCGGTGAAGCACTGGAACGTGCCCCCGCCTGGGGTGGTCGCCGTCACCGCCGCCGACCGGGCGCCGACCGTGCCCGACCCGTCGACCGCCGCCACGGCGTAGCTGTACGTGGTGCCGGCCGTGAGCCCGGTGTCGGTGAAGGCCGTCCCGGTGGCGCTGCCGACCTGGGTCCCGTTGCGGAAGACCTGGTACGAGGCCGCGCCGCTGACGGCCTGCCAGCCGAGGGCGACCGAATCGGCGGACGCGGTTGCGGTCAGCCCGCTCGGGGCCGGCAGCCCTGGGTTGGTGGGGCCGGAGCCGCCGTCGAGCCCCCAGAACTGCGCGGTGTAGTAGCCGGAGCAGACCGTGTCGAGGAAGTAGGCGCCGGTCGCTCCGCACTGGTCGGCCCCGGAGCCCGGGTGGACGGCCAGGCCGTGGCCCATCCCGCTGATCGTGAACAGGGCCACGGCGGGCTTTCCGCTCGCGTCGGCGTAGAGCTCCTGGGTGGTGCCGCCGGGGAGGCTCCGGGTGCTGGCCGGTTGACGCCCGACGCCCTGGACGTTCGTCCACTGGTCTCGCAGCTCGGTCGCGTTCACCGGCCTGACCACGGTGTCGGCGGTGCCCTGCCAGATCGCCACCCTGGGCCACGGCCCGGTGTAACCCGGGTACGCGGCCCGGACCTTGTCGCCCCACTGCGCCGGGGTGAGCCCCTGGTCGGAGTTCTGGCAGCCGGAGGCGGCGGCCTGGGTGGTGGCGCAGTGGGCGGGCAGTCCGGAGTCGATCGCCCCGCCGGCGAACACGTCGGGGTAGTCGGCCAACAGGTCGGCGGCCATCCCGCCGCCGGCCGACAGCCCGGTGACGAACACCCGGTGAGTGTCCGAGCCGTACAGGGACTCGGCCTTGGTGACCATCTCGACCACCGACCTGGCCTCGCCGACGCCGCGGGCGGCCTTGCTCGCGTCGAACCAGCTGAAGCAGGAGAGGCTGTTGTTGACGCTGCTGGTCTGCGGAAACACCACCGCGAAGCCGTACTGGTCGGCGAACTTGGTCCAGCCGGAGTTGCGGTAGTAGTCGGTGGCACTCTGGACGCAGCCGTGCAGAGCGATCACCAGAGGGGCGCCGCTGGGCAGCCCCGCCGGGGTGTAGGTGTACATCGCGAGGTTGCCCGGGTTGGTGCCGAACCCGGTGACCTGCTGGAAGCTGCCGCTCGTGGCCGCAGCGACGGAGGACGCGACGGAGGCCGTGGCGGGC
The DNA here is from genome assembly GCF_020103755.1 of Streptomyces sp. LS1784. GTDB lineage: Bacteria > Actinomycetota > Actinomycetes > Streptomycetales > Streptomycetaceae > Kitasatospora. The sequence continues at coordinate 12,835 of NZ_JAHSQD010000053.1, read as the reverse complement.
GAGGCGGCGGCCGCGCCGGGTGCGGCGGCGCCGAGGGCGAGAGCGGCGGCGGTGAGCAGCACCGCTGCGGTGGGGCGCAGTGGCATGGGGACTCCTGGGTGGGGGAGGAGCGGGGGTCGGACCCGTGCAGCGTGACGCGCCCGGCGCCCCGGTGCCATGTGGCGGTCATCCGGGGGCCGCCGCCCGGCCATGGCGCGGGCCGCCATGGCCCTGCGGCTCTGCCGCGCGTCCTGGCAACGCCGGGTGGCCGTAGCCACCCTGCGGTGGAAGGCACTTGAGACGAACGGCCGGACCGGGCAGGTTGATCCCATGACCACCGATGAGATCGCCTCCGAAGGTCCGCAGCCCACGAGTGGACCGGAGCAGCGCACCCGGACCCACACCTGGACGTCCGGCCCGTCGATCGCCGACTATGCCCACCTGACCGGAGAGGAGTTCCTTCTGGAGTGGATCGCCGGGCGGATCCCGGAGCCCTCGATCTGCAGCACCATGGGCTTCCACCTGACCGAGGCGAAGCCGGGGGCGGCGGTGTTCCAAGGCGAACCCGGAGACCACCTCCACAATCCGATGAACACCGTGCACGGTGGCTACCTGGCCACCCTGCTCGACTCGGCGCTCGGCTGCGCCGTGCTGAGCAGGCTGCCGGCCGGGGTGGGCTACACCACCACCCAGCTCAACGTCCACATGCTGCGCCCGCTGTTCGCCGACTCCGGGACGCTGCGCTGCGAGGGCGTGGTGCTGCACCTGGGCCGGACGATGGCGACGGCCGAGGCCAGGGTGGTCGGTGCGGAGAACGGCAAGCTCTACGCACACGCCACCACCACCTGCGCGATCCTGACTCCCCGCCCGGCGTCCTGATCCGGCGTCCGGACCGGGTGTCCTGATCCGGCGCCCTACACACCCGCGACGCACCCGCACCGGGGAACGGGCGGGCCCCGGCCGCAGCAGCGACCGGGGCCCGCCCGGGGCAGGGGGACCCGAGGCGCGCGGCGCCCGGAGTCCGGTGGTGGTTCAGAGGGCCGCGAGCACCCCGCAGAGGGCGATGAGGCCGCAGATCCCGAAGTTGACCAGCTTGTGCGAGAGGAAGATCGCGGCGAACTCGCGGATGGTCGCGCTCGGCCAGTAGTACCGGGCGGTGGGCGAGCCGAAGACGTGGCCGTTGACGCCGGTCTCGCGGGCGAGCAGCGCGGCCCGGAAGGCGTGGAAGTTGTTGGTGACCACGACACAGCGGTAGCCGGGCTTGGCCTCCTCCATGATGGCCTTGCTGAAGAGCAGGTTCTCCTCGGTGGTGCGCGAGCGGTCCTCCCGCTCGATGTGCTCCTCGGGGAAGCCGCGTTCGACCAGGTAGTCGGCCATCGCGTGGGACTCGGGCAGCTTCTCGTCCGGTCCCTGGCCGCCCGAGGTGATCAGCACCGGCGGGTTGCCGCGGGCGGCCTGCTCCTCGTACACCTCGCGGCCCCGGTTCAGTCGGCTGGCCAGCAGCGGCGGGACGCGCTCGCCGCCGATCAGCCCGGAGCCGAGAACGACCACGAAGTCCACGTCCTGGCGCGGCCGGTGGCGGCCGTAGAGGAAGGCGTAGCCGACGAAGCAGGTGAACAGGAAGGAGACGTAGCCGACCACCAGGACCGCGGTGCCGGCAAGGGCGGCCAGCTGCCGGGAGTGGATGACGAGGGCCGCGACCAGCAGCCCGATGACCCCGAGGATGCCCAGCCCGGCGAGCAGCGACAGCAGGTTCGCCGGCCGCCTGCCCTCCTTGCGGATCATGGTCAGGCCGTTGGCGAGCAGGAACCAGACCAGGGCCGCGGTGCCGAGGGCCGGGAGGAGGACGATGACCGCCGCCACGAGCGTGACCACCATGCTGGGTGCCTTGCGGAGTTCGGCGAGCATGGCGAGGGAGAGGAGGGAGACGGCGATACCGAGCAGGACGGCGTTGCTGAACTGGCGACGGTCGCGTAGTACCCCGATTCCGAACAACAGGAAGAACAGGGCGGCTGGGGCATAGGCGATCATGCGTCAATATCGTAGGGGTAGTCCACCTGGACGAACCGCCCGGGCGCCCGGAGGCGTCGAGGGCCCCGGGGAAGTGCCCGGCTGCCGCCCTGGCCGGTGCGTCGGAGTTCAGGCGAAGCGCTCGATCGCGGCCAGGACCGCTTCACTCATCAGCGGGCTCCCGGTGTGCCCGGCCTCGTCGATGACCGTCAGCCGGGCATCCGGCCAGACCTTGGCCAGCTGCCAGGCGGTGTCGACCGGCCCGCCGAGGTCCAGTCGGCCGTGGATCAGCTCGCCGGGGATTCCGGCCAGCCGCCCGGCGTCACGCAGCAGTTGGCCGTCCGGCAGGAAGGCCTGGTGCGAGAAGTAGTGCGCGGTGATCCGGGTGAAGGTCATCAGCGCGTCGGACGGGCGGTCGGTGTACGCGTTCGGCTTGCCCAGCGTCTCGTGCGAGATGACCGCGTCCTCCCAGGTGGCCCAGGCGTTGGCGGCGGCCCGCCGGACCGACTCGTCGGTGCTGTTGAGCAGCCGGCTGTAGGCGGCGAGCAGCTCGAAGGTGTCCCCGTCCCGGTCGGCGGGCGGCAGGAAGTCCCGGAACTCCTCCCAGGGCCCCGGTAGGAAGCGGCCCACGCCCCGGTAGAGCCAGTCGGTCTCCTCGGGGCGGGTCATGGTGACCCCGCAGATCACGATCGCGGAGACCCGCTCCGGGTGGGCCTGCGCGTACGCGAGGATCAGGGTGGAACCCCACGAGCCGCCGTAGAGCAGCCACTTGTCGATGCCGAGGTGCTCGCGCAGCCGCTCCATGTCGGCGATCAGGTGAGCGGTGGTGTTGTGCTCCAGGCTGGTCGACGGGTCGGCGGCGGGCGGGCGGCTGAGCCCGCAGCCGCGTTGGTCGAACTGGACGAGGTGGTAGCGCTCCGGGTCGAAGTACTTCCGGGAGCCGGGGTTGTGGCCGGAACCGGGTCCGCCGTGCACCACCACGGCCGGCTTGCCCGCCGGGTTGCCGGAGGCGTTCCAGTGGATCCGCTGACCGTCGCCGACGTCCAACAGGCCTTGCGCGTAGGACTCGTAGAGGGGGTACGGCTCGGGCATCGGTGACTCCTCCGTGATCGTACGGGCGGGCCCGACGAGCCTATCCCGGTGCCGGATCCCGAGGTTCGGATCCCGAGGTTCAGATCCCGAGGTCCAGTCCGAAGGCGGCGTCGAAGGACGCGTACCCGACGCACAGGACCAACCAGAAGCCGAGCGCGCCGGTCACGGCGGCCGTGACCCGCCCGGTCCTGGTGCGCTGCTCCTTGGGCCTGCGCCGGTGGCGGATGCCGTGGACGATCCCAAGCAGACCGAGCGCGGCGAGGCCGTAGGCGCCGGCCGGGCCGGCCTCGTGCAGCACCCGGGCGAGGATGAAGGCCCCCGCCAGCGAGGCCGTGGTCAGGGCCAGGAGCGCGATCCCGCCGACGAATTCGAAGACCAGCTCGCCGAGGCAGCCCGTCGACTCCTGGGCGGCGTACGCGGCCGGGCCGACCTGGCCGCCCGGGACCGGTGTCGGGTCCCCGGGCTGATGCCCGGTCGGCTCTCCGGCGCCCGGTCCTCGGCCATGCTCCCGCCCTCCCGGTTTACCCGCTCTTGACTCGGCGCTGATCGTACCGGGTGGCCGGGGCGTTGCTGCAGGTCGGGCGGTCGGGCGGTCGGGCGGTTGGGCGGTCGGGAGGTGGCGTGGCCGGGAGTCGGGCTCAGCGCCGCTCCGGCGGCAGCAGGGCTGCGAGGCCGTCGAGGATCCGCTGGACGCCGAACTCGAAGCGGGCGTCCATGTTCGGCTCGGTGAGGTCGTCGGCCAGGTCGACCAGGTTGGGGAAGGTCTCGGCGGGCAGGGCGCGGAAGAGGTCCCCGGCGGCGTCGGCGATGTCGCGGCGGCTGGTGCCGAGGACCTCGGAGGCCGAGATCGGCGATTGCTCCTGGAGCACGAAGCCCTGGACGAAGGCGCCCAGCAGGTAACTGGCCATGGCGGCGTCGGCGTCGGAGAAGCCGGCTGTGCGGAGCCGGTCCAGCTGGTCCTCCATCAGTCCGAGCAGGTTCGGACCGGGGGCGAGCCGACCGGCGACGACCTTGGCCGCGTCCCGGGTGTCGAGCAGGAGGCGTCGGTAGCGCCAGCAGTACGCGTGGAACTGTTCGCGCCAGTCGCCCTCGCGCGGCGGGGGCTCGGCGGAGCCCATCACCGCGTCGGTGAGCAGGTCGAGCAGCTCCTGCTTGTTGCGGACGTGCCAGTACAGCGAGGCCGCCTTGACGCCGACCTCGGCGGCGACCTTGCGCATGGACAGCCCGGCCAGGCCGTCCCGTTCCAGCACCCGCAGTGCGGCCTGGGCGAGGGCCTCCCTGGTCAGGGCGGGCGTCGCGTCGTCTGTTCCGGGCGTGCCGGTGTGGTTCTGCTGCATGGCTGTGCGGACGCCTCCGACGGTGTGGTGGATTCCCGCTTGAAATCTAACACCGTTAGGTGCATTCTGTGGCTGTCACGTCAATCCCTAACAGTGTTAGGGGTTCACGATCGGGAGGGAACCCATGGAGGAGTCGAGCGCCCGCCGCCGGCGGCTCGCGCTGCTCACGCTCTGTGTCGCCATGTTCATGTCGATGCTGGACAACGTCATTGTCAACAACGCCCTGCCCCGCATCGGCCGGGAACTGGACGCCGGGATCAGCGGCCTGCAATGGGTCGCCGAGGGCTACAGCCTGGTCTACGCGGCCTTCGTGCTGACCGGCGGCGCACTCGGTGACCGGTACGGCCGCACCCGGGTGTTCCGTCTCGGCCTCGCGCTCTTCACGGTCGGTTCGGCGGTGGCCGCGCTCGCCGGGACGATCGGTGTGCTGGTCGGCGCCCGGATGCTCCAGGGCGTCGGCGCCGCGCTGCTCACCCCCGGCAGTCTCACCCTGCTGCGGCACGTCTTCACCGACGAGCAGGAGCGGGCCAAGGCCATCGCCACCTGGTCCGGCGTCTCCGCGCTCGGCCTCTCGGTCGGCCCGGTGGTCGGCGGCCCGATGGTCGAACACCTCGGCTGGGCCAGCGTGTTCTGGATCAACGTGCCGATCGGCGTCGCCGGCCTGCTGCTCGCCGTCCGGGTGCTCCCGGACATCCCGCCGCGCGCCCGCCGGATCGACCTCGGCGGCCTCGCCCTGTCCGCCCCCGGGCTGGGCCTGCTGGTCTACGCGCTGATCGAGGGCCCGTCCCGGGGCTGGACCGACGTGCGGGTGCTCGGCTGCGGCGCCGCGGCCGCCGTGCTGCTGCTCGCCTTCCTGCTGCTCGAACTGCGCCTCGCCGAACCGATGCTGGAGCTGCGGCTGTTCCGCGACGGGATGCTGGGCGGCGCGCTGTTGAGCGGGTTCATGGTCAGCTTCGGGATGTTCGGCGCGTCGTTCTTCCTGCCGCTGATGATGCAGGGCACCCTCGGCTGGTCCCCGGCCGCCGCCGGCTACGCCGGGCTGCCGATGACCGCGATGCTGGTGGCCGCCGCGCCGCTCTCCGGCCGGCTGACCGCCCGCTACGGTCCGCGGCCCCCGCTGGTGCTCGGTCTCGTCCTGTGCGCGGCCGGCCTCGGTGGCCTGTCGCTCTACGGCGACCACGCCCACTACTACGAGTACCTGTGGACGCTGTTCACGATGGGCCTCGGGATGGGGCTGACCTTCACCCCGGTGTCCATCGGGGTGATGCAGCGGGTCGCCCCGGTGCAAGCGGGGATGGCCTCGGCGGCCATCAACACCCTGCGCGAACTCGGTGGCGTGCTCGGGATCGCGGTGCTCGGTGCCGTCCTGACCAACCGGATGACCGAGGAGCTGACCTCGGCCCTGCACCGGCTCGGCGTCCCACCGGAGGCCGCCGGCCCGATCGCGGACGCGCCCACCGGTGCGGCCCAGGATGCCGGCGGCGCGGCCGGAACGCTGCTCGAACCGGTGCGTCAGGCGGTGGACGGTGCCTTCGTCGACGGCATCCACCTCGCGCTGCGCTGCGGGTCGGCCGCGCTCGCCGTCACCGCCGTCCTGGTCGCCGTCCTGCTCGGACGGGCACGCCCGCTCGCCCCGGCAGTCCCCGGTGAGCCGCAGTCGGAGGACCTGGCCGGGGCGGGCGTCGCCTGAGCGGCCGGCCCCGGTGGCGGACCGTCAGGAGATCAGCGGATCCCCTCCACCGCCGCCTGCGCCGTGCGGGCCAGCTCGCGCCGGGCGCCCGCCCGGCTGGGCTGCGGGCCGGGCGGCGGTATCGGCGGCAGGAAGGTCACGTCGGCGACCAGCCCGCGGGCCGCGACCACCCGGGCGAGCGAGGTGAGCAGCCCGTCGTCCCCGACGAAGGCGGGCACGCTGGTCGGTCGTCCGTCCGCCAACCGGTAGCGGATCGTCACCGGCTGGACGTCGGCACCCGCCTCCACTGCGGCCTGGAACAGCGCGGGCCGGAACCGGCCGCTCTCCCGTCCGCACCAGGTCGACCCCTCCGGGAAGACGATCACCGGGTGCCCGGAGCGCAGCACCCCGGTCACCGCCGCCACGGTGTCCGGCAGCGTCCGCAGCCGGTCGCGGTCCAGGAAGACGGTGCCGCCCCAGGCGATCAGGGGGCCGAGCACCGGCCACCGCCGGACCTCGGTCTTGGCCAGCGACCGGCCCGGCCGCCCGGCGGCGAGCAGCGGTACGTCCAGCCAGGACACGTGGTTGGCCACCACGAGCACGCCGCCGTCCGCACCTCCGCCGGGAGGCCCGGCGAGGTGGACGGTCACCCCGAGGGTGCGCAGCACCACCCGCGCCCACAGCCGGATCAGCCGGGTCCGGGAACGGTACGGGAACAGCCGGACCGGCAGGCTGAGCGCGACCCCGGCCAGCACCGCCGCCAGACAGGCCGCCAGCCGCAGTGCCCGCCGGGGGTGCGAGACCTCCGGCGAGGCGTCGGCCAGGCAGGTCTCGGGCCGGCAGGTCGCCGTGGGCAGCCAGACGCTCATGACGAGGCGCCCGCGGCGGGTACGCCGGACAGGAAGTGCCGCAGGTAGCGCGGGTCGGTGCGCTCCAGCGACAGCAGCACGTACAGGTCGGCGCAGTCGAAGTCCGGATCGTGCGCGGGCTCGCCGCAGACCCAGGCGCCGAGCCGCAGGTAGCCGCGGAGCAGGGCCGGCAGCGCACCCCGCTCGGCGCGCACCACCCCGGTGGCATCCCAGCGCCGGTGCGGGGTGACCCGGTACTCCTCGGGCGCCAGGTGCTTGGCGCTGACGGTGTCCCAGACCCGGGCCGCGGTGGCACCGCCGTCCGCCAGCTCGATCGAGCAGCAGCCGCCGACCCAGGTGTTGCCGGTGTCGGCCAGGTAGCGCGCGATGCCGCCCCACATCAGGTTGATGACGGCGCCGTTGCCCCGGTGGTCCGGGTGGATGCAGGAGCGCCCGAGCTCGACCAGGCCGGGGCGGACCGGAGCGAGCGCGGAGAGGTCGAACTCGCCGTCGGAGTACAGCCGTCCGGCCCGGCGGGCGGCCTCGGGGCGCAGCAGCCGGTAGGTGCCGACGACGGCGCCCTGCTCCCCCTCGCGGACCAGCAGGTGGTCGCAGTACTCGTCGAACGGGTCGACGTCCAGGCCCGCGACCGGGCTGTGCAGCACGGCGCCCAGCTCGGTGCCGAAGACCTGGTGGCGCAGCCGCTGGGCAGCGCGCACGTCGTCCTCGTCGCGGGCGAGGGAGACGGTGTACACGGCCGGGGCGGCCTGCCGGGGGCGGGGCGCGGGGACCGCCGGGGCGTCGTGGGCGGTGGTGACTGCGGACGGAGTGTACGTGGGGACGGTGGTCATGGCGGACCCTCCAGGGCAGCACGATCGGCGGTGCCGTGGATCACCAGGGCACCGTCCCGGTCCGCAGGTGGTTGGGCATGGACGCGAACCGGTCCCCGTGTTTCTCTCCGAGCCGGTTGGCATTTATGTTGCGGCCCGGGGGAGCGCAGATGTGCACCTGTTGAATGGGACCACCCGTGGCCCGGCGGTCACCGGCCCGGCACCGGGCGCTCGTCTGCCGGGGGTGGACAACACGCGCCACGGGGGCGTACGGCCGCACCGCACACCCCCGTCGTCACGCCCCTGGTGTCGCGATCGCGACGCGCGGCTCAGACGGCCCGCCAGCCCTCCGGGTCGACCCCGCCCGGGACGGCGCCGCCCGGGCCGTACGGCTCGCGGGTGTAGACGAAGGAGCCGATGTCGAGGTGGCTGACCGTGCCGTCGGGACGGCGGACCACCCGCAGGGTCTCGCCCGCGTAGTAGTTCTCCACACCGGTCCAGGTGCCGTCCGGCTCGGGCCGGAAGCGCGAGCCCCGGCCGGCGCCGGTGAGCGGGGCGAGCTCCAGCACCCGTCCGGGCCGCAGCCGCAGGCCGGCCGGCGCGGCGCCCCAGTACCAGGGGCCGGTGAGGTCCAGCAGCTCCGCGTCCACCTCGGACAGCGGGCGCCACGGTTCGGGCAGCCGGGGCTCGAGTTCGGCGGTGAGTGCGATCAACCGGGCCGCCAGCGAGGCGGCGCTGGCGCCGCTGGTGGCGTTGGAGAGGGCGTACGCGGCCAGGCCGTCGGCCTCGCTGATCCACAGGCCAGCCGTGAAGCCGGGCATCGAGCCGGTGTGCCCGTACAGCAACCGGCCCTCGTGGCGGCGCAGTTGCAGGCCGAGGCCGTAGCCGCTGGTCCACTCCGCGTCGTCCGGGGCGACGGCCGGGGTACGCATCTCGGCGAGGGTGTCGGCGGACAGCACCTTGTCGTCGCCCGCCGTCAGGAACGCCGCCCAGCGGGCCAGGTCGGCGACGGTGGACCAGAGTTGGCCGGCCGGGCCCATCAGACCGGTGTCGGTGAGCGGCTCGGGCAGCAGGACGTCGGCCCACGGGTGGACGGCGAAGCCCCCGGCGTGCGGGTGTTCGGGCAGCAGCGTGGTGCGGTCCATGCCGAGCGGGGCCAGCACCTCGCGGCGCAGCGCCTCGCCCCAGGGCTCGCCGCGCAGCTTCGCCACGAGCGCGCCGAGCAGCGCGTAGCCGGGGTTGGAGTAGTGGTGCACCCGTCCGGCCGGGTGCTTCAGCGGCCGCTCGGCCTCCAGGATGTCGCCGAGGCCGGGCCGCAGCGAGCCCTCGGTCCGTTCCCACCAGGGGCCGGGGGTCTCGGCGGTCAGACCGGCGGAGTGCGAGAGCAGTTGGGCGATGGTCGCGTCGTCGGCGGGGGTGCCCGGCAGGTGGCGGGCGAGCGGGTCGGCGAGGTCGAGCAGGCCCTCGTCGCGCAGCCGCAGCACCAGCACGGCGACGAAGGTCTTGGTGAGCGAGCCGATCCGGTACTGGACGTCCGGGGTCGGTGCGTGACCGTCGATCATGCTGCGGGCGCCGCTCCACACCGGCTGCCCGTCGCGCAGCACCCCGGCGACCATCGAGGGCGTGCGCCCCTCGGCCTGGGCGGCGGCGAGCCGGTGCAGCAGGGCGCGGCGGGTGGCGGGCAGCAGCTCGCCGGGCAGGTCGGTCATGTGGGCTTCTGGACTCATCGACATGTGCACGGAGAGTAGCCCAGCCCGGCCCCGGAACCGATCGAATAATCCGGCCCCGGGCATCCGCCCGACCCCGGTGACAGGCTCAGTCCGGCAGCGGCGGCAGCTCCGGCCGCTCCAGCCAGGCCTCGAAGAACGGGCCGAGCGGCGCGGCGGTGTACCGGGCGGCGTGCGCGCGCAGGTCGGCGGTGGCGACCACGCCGTGCCGGTTGGCGCTGGTCCAGTCCCGCAGCATCGCGAAGAACGCGTCCTCGCCGAGCGCGCGCCGCAGCGCGTGCACCACCAGTCCGCCCCGCTGGTACAGCCGGTCGTCGAACATCAGCTTCCGGCTCGGGTCGCCGAGCCGCAGGTCCTGCGGCAGTCCGGCCAGCAGCCGGTGCGCTGCGGCGGCGTGCACGGCGGCGCCCGGGCCGCCGGCGTGCTCGGACCAGAGCCACTCCGCGTACTTGGCGAAGCCCTCGTTGAGCCAGATGTGCCGCCAGTCGGCGATCGTGACGCTGTTGCCGAACCACTGGTGGGCCAGCTCGTGCGCGATCAACCGCTCGCGCTCCCAGCCGCCGCCGAGGTGGTTGGTGCCGAAGGTGGCGACGCCCTGCGCCTCCACCGGGACGTCCAGCTCCTCGTCCGCGACGACCACCGCGTACTCGCCGAACGGGTACGGGCCGAAGACCTCGCCGAAGTACGCCGCCATCTCGGGCTGCCGGGCGAAGTCCCGGGCGAACGCGGCGGCCAGCCGCTCCGGCACGTAGCCGGTCTGCGGTACCGCCGGGCGCACCGCCAGCGGCACCGCCCGGTAGTGTCCGATCGACACCGTCACCAGGTACGTCGGGGTCGGCGCGCTCTGTTCGTACACCCAGGTCGTGCTGGACGCCCTGGTGGTGCGGGTCAGCAGCCGGCCGCTCGCCACCACCGTGAACGGGGACGGCGTGGTGACGGCCAGCTGGTAGGTCGCCTTGTCGGAGGGCCGGTCGTTGCACGGGAACCAGGACGGCGCGCCGACCGGCTGGCTCGCCACCAGCGCGCCCTCGGTCAGCTCCTCCCAGCCCAGGCCGCCCCACGGGCTGCGCACCGGGCGGGGGTTGCCGGTGTAGTGCACCTCGACGGTGAACGCCGCGCCAGGCGCGAGCGCCTTGGCCGGGCGGATCCGCAGCTTGTTGCCGCGGTGGGTGTAGCGGGCGGCCCGGCCGTCGACCAGCACCCGTCCGATCCGGAACTCGGCCAGGTCGAGCGCGAACTCGGCCAGCGCCGCGTCCGCCACCGCGCTCAGCCGGGCCGAGCCGGCCAGCCGGTTGGGTCCGGGCCGGTAATCCAGCGCCAGCTCGTAGCGGTGCACCCGGAAGCGGTGGTCGCCGCTGTTCGGGAAGTACGGGTCCGGGGCACCGGCGGCCGCGGGGACGTGCTTGGGCTTCACGGGGACGTGCGCTTCCTGCGGGCCGGGACGGGGGGACGGGGAGGTGGTCACGACGTGGTCTGCCACGCCTCGATCGGGTTGCCCAGCCACCGCGTGTCGGCGGGGACGGACTCGGCGCGCATCACCAGCGAGGCCGGGCCCAGCGTGCTGCGCGCGCCCACCGTGCTGCCGGGCAGCACGATGCCGCCCGGGCCCAGGGTGGCGCCCTCGCGGAGGACCACAGTATCCATCCGCATGATCCGGTCGTGGAAGAGGTGCGTCTGCACCACGCAGCCCCGGTTGACGGTGACCCCGTCACCGAGGGTGACCAGGTCCGCCTCCGGCAGCCAGTAGCTCTCGCACCAGACCCCGTGGCCGACGTGCGCGCCGAGCGAGCGCAGCCACAGGTTCAGCACCGGGGTGCCCGGCACCGCGCCGACCAGCCACGGCACCGCCAGCATCTCCACGAAGGTGTCCGCCAGCTCGTTGCGCCACACGAAGCCGCTCCACAGCGGGTGCTCCACCGCCCGGAACCGCCCGACCAGCAGCCACTTGGCCGCCACCGCGACCAGGCAGGCCAGCGCGCCGGCCGCCAGCAGCACCAGGCCGGAGAGCAGCGCGGCGAGCACGGGGGAGCCGGCCGCCAGCCAGGACAGCGTCGCCGCCGTCAGCAGGCCCAGCGCCCCCGAGGCGAGCACCGGTACCAGCCGGGCCAGCTCGACCAGCCCGCGCGCCCACAGCAGCCGGGTCGGCGGCTCGTACGTCAGGCTCTGGTCCGCCTCGTCCACGGCGCGCGGCAGACGCATCGGCGGCATGCCCAGGTACGAGCCGCCCTTCTTCGCCTTCGCCGGCGTCGCCGACAGCACGCCCACCAGGCCCCGCTTGGGCACCGAGCGGCCCGGCGCGGTCATCCCCGAGTTGCCGAGGAAGGCCCGGTCGCCGACCTTCGCCTCGCCCAGGCGCATCCAGCCGCCGCCCAGTTCGTACGGCGCGATCAGGGTGTCGTCGGCCAGGAACGCGCCGTCCCCGACGGTGGTCAGGCTGGGCAGTGCCAGCACCGTGGACACCTCGGCGCCCCGGCCGACCCGCATCCCCAGTGCCCGCAGCCACAGCGGGGTGACCAGCCCGGCGTACAGCGGGAACAGCACCTCCCGGGCCCGGTCCATCAGCTGGGTGACGGTCCACGCCTGCCAGCTGACCCGGCCCTGCAGCGGGTGCACTCCGGGCACCAGGCCGAGGCTCAGCAGCCGGACCAGCGCCACCAGCTGCGCCGCGTACACCGCACCGTACGCCAGGGTGGCGGGCAGCAGGCCGAGCAGCGCGCCGCCGAGCGCCGGGCCGAGGCCCGCGCCCTGGTCGACGAAACGGGAGAGCACGGCCAGCGCGGCCACGGCGGGTGCCACCGGGAGCAGAGCGAGCACGGCGTCGCCGGCGCCGTACAGTGCGGCCCAGGCGGGCCGACGGACCGGAGGCTCCTTGGGCCAGGACCACTCGGCCCGGCCCAGCTTGACGGCGGGCGCGCCGCCCCAGCGCTGGCCGGTCGGCACCTGGCCGGTGACGCTGGAGCCGGGCAGCACCTGGGCGCGCTTGCCGACCCGGGCACCGGGCAGCAACGTCGAACGGGTGCCGACCACCGCGTCGGCGCCGACCTTCACCTGGCCGACCTCCAGCCGGTCGCCGTCCAGCCAGTAGCCGCACAGGTCGACCTCGGCCTCGACGGCGCAGCCCCGGCCCAGCTTGAGCATCCCGGTGACCGGCGGCAGCGAGTGCAGGTCCACCTCGCGGGCGATCTTGGCGCCCAGCGCGCGGGCGTAGGGGACGAGCCAGGCACCGGACAGCGCGGTCGCGCCGCTCAGCTCGGCGAGCCGCTCGGCCGTCCACAGCCGCAGGTGCACGGCGCCGCCGCGCGGGTAGCTGCCGGGGCGCAGGCCGCGCAACAGCAGCCGGGCG
>NZ_JAHSQD010000529.1 GCF_020103755.1 Streptomyces sp. LS1784 | reverse complement strand
ACCGCGCTGCCCGGCGTACGGGACGGCGGCCCGCTGCTGCGGCCGTCCGCCGTCGCCGGGGTGGTCGCGGCCCGGACGGCGGCGGCGCTGCACCTGCTCGGGCACGGGGAGGACGGCATCCTGGCCGGCCTCGACGCCGAGCACGGGCACGGCTACACACACAGCCACGGGCCGGGCGAGCAGGGCCACAGCCACGGGCCGGGCGAGCAGGGCCACCGGCACCGCCACGGCCACACCCGCGAACACGCACACACCCCCCACGCACACAGCCCCCACTGACCCGGCAGAGAGGAAGACCAGCCATGTCCGGCAGCGCCGCATACCTGTACGGCGACGACCCGGTGGAGATCAACGCCGGCCGCGCCAAGGCCACCGTCACGGTCAGCAACACCGGCGACCGGGCGATCCAGGTCGGTTCCCACTACCACTTCTTCGAGGCCAACCGCGCTCTCGACTTCGACCGCAACGCCGCCTTCGGCAAGCACCTGGACATCCCGGCCGGCACCGCCGTCCGGTTCGAGCCGGGCGACACCAAGGACGTCACGCTCGCCGAGTTCGGCGGCCACCGCCGCCTGGTCGGCTTCGCCAGCCTCGTGGACGGCGGCATCACCGCCCCCGACACCCGCGCCCGCGCCGTCGACCGGGCCATCGCCCGCGGCTTCAAGGGCACCAACCTCGACCGCAAGGAAGACCGGCCACGGGACTTCCACCCGGAGCTCCACCAGGAAGGCGACCGCTGATGGCCATGCTCTCCCGCAAGCAGTACACCGACCTCTTCGGCCCCACCGTCGGCGACCGCTTCCACCTCGCCGACACCAACCTCGTGGTCGAGGTCGAACAGGACCACAACCAGGGCCACTACGGCGACGAGGCCGTCTACGGGGGCGGCAAGGGCATCCGCGACGGGATGGCCCAGGACCCGGCCGCGACCTCCGTGCAGGGCGCGCTCGACCTGGTGATCACCAACGTGGTGGTGCTGGACCCGGTGCTCGGCGTGGTCAAGGGCGACATCGGCGTCAAGGACGGCTTCATCGTCGCCGTCGGCAAGGCCGGCAACCCGCACACCCAGAGCGGCGTGCACCCGCGGCTGGTGATCGGCCCCGGCACCGAGGTGATCTCCGGCGAGCACCTGATCGCCACCGCCGGCGGCATCGACACCCACATCCACTTCATCGCCCCGCAGCAGGTGCAGGAGGCGCTGAGCAACGGCATCACCACCCTGATCGGCGGCGGCACCGGCCCGTCCGACGGCACCAACGGCACCACCTGCACCCCCGGCCCGTGGAACATCCACCGGATGTACCAGGCGGTGGAGGACCTGCCGGTCAACGTCGGCCTGCTGGGCAAGGGCAACGGCTCGCTGCCCGGCGCGCTGCGCGAGCAGGTCGAGGCGGGCGTGTGCGGACTCAAGGTGCACGAGGACTGGGGCAGCACCCCGGCCGCGATCGACAGCGCGCTGAGCGTCGCCGACGAGTACGACGTGCAGGTGGCGATCCACACCGACACCCTCAACGAGTCCGGCTACTTCGAGGACACCCTGTCCGCGATCGACGGCCGCACCATCCACACCTTCCACACCGAGGGTGCGGGCGGCGGCCACGCCCCCGACATCATGCGGATCGCCGGCGAGCCCAACGTGCTGCCGTCCTCCACCAACCCGACGCTGCCCTACACCGTCAACTCGGTGGACGAGCTGCTGGACATGGTGATGGTCTGCCACCACCTCAGCCACAACATCCCCGAGGACGTCTCCTTCGCCGACTCCCGGGTCCGCGCCGAGACCATCGCCGCCGAGACCGTGCTGCACGACGAGGGCGTCATCTCGATCTTCTCCTCCGACTCCCAGGCGATGGGGCGGATCGGCGAGTCCTTCACCCGCGCCTTCCAGACCGCCCACCACTGCAAGGAGCAGCGCGGCAAGCTGGCCGGCGACAGCGAGCGCAACGACAACGTCCGCGTCCTGCGCTACCTCGCCAAGCTCACCATCAACCCCGCCATCGCCTCCGGTACCGCCGACCACATCGGATCGCTGGAGCCCGGCAAGCTCGCGGACATCGTGCTCTGGCCGATCAACTCCTTCGCCGCCAAGCCGAAGATGGTCATCAAGGGCGGCGTGATCAACTGGGCGCTGATGGGGGACCCGAACGCCTCGCTGCCCACCCCGCAGCCGGTCTACTACCGGCCGATGTTCGGCCAGTACGGGCGGGCCAGGCAGGCCACCCGGGTGTCCTTCATGTCGCAGGCCGCGGTGGACCTCGGCGTTCCGGCCGAACTCGGTCTGGAGAGCAGGGTGTTGCCGGTGCGGCGGTGCCGTTCGATCGGCAAGCAGCACATGGTGCGCAACGACGCGCTGCCGAAGATCGCGGTCGACCCGGAGACGTACAAGGTCACCCTGGACGGCGAGCCCGCCACCATCGAGCCGGCCCGCGAGCTGCCGCTCAACCACCTGTTCTACCTCGCGTGAGCGTTGTCGACCCCGGCGCCGGCGATGCCGCTGATGCCGCCGGCACCGCCGACACCGGACTGGACGCCCTGCTGGTCTGCCTCCAGCTGACCGACTCGGCCTTCCCCAGCGGCTTCTACACCCTCTCGCACGGGCTGGAGGGCTACGCCCAGGCCAAGGCCGTCACGCCGGACACCCTGCCCGGGCTGCTCGCCGACCTGCTGCGGCACGGCGTCGGACCGTCCGACGCCACGGCGCTGGTCCTGGCCCACCGGGCGGCCACGGCGGGCGACTGGGAACTGCTCGCCGAGACCGACCAGCGGCTGCACGCCACCAGGCTCAACCGCGAGCTGCGCCTGGCCGCCACCCGGACCGGGCGCCAACTCCTGGACATCGCCGGGGAGTCGGTGGGCGGCGAGGCGCTGGAGCGGTACGCCGCGCTGGTCGCGCAGAAGCGGGCCCCCGGCTGCCAGGCGGTGGCGGCCGGGGTGGCGTACGCCTCGGCCGGCGTTCCGGTCGAACAGGCCGTCACCTGCGACCTGTTCGCGTTCTGCACCAGCTTCGTCGGCGCCGCGCTTCGGCTGCGGCTGACCGACCACCGCAAGGCGCAGGTGGTGCTGCGGGCGGCCTCCCCGGTGATCCGGGAGGTCGTCTCCGCCGCCCTGGAACGGGACTTGGCGGACCTCGGCGGCTGCGTGCCGGTCGCGGACGCCATGTCCGGGCGGCACGAACGGGCGGAGGCCCGGCTGTTCATGAGCTGAATCCGTTGTTCCGCACAATGTACGACCAGAGGAGGAGAGTTGACCGAGAACGTGCTCCGCGTGGGCATCGGCGGGCCGGTGGGCTCCGGAAAGACGGCGCTGATCGAGGCGCTCGTCCCGGTGCTGATCGCCCGCGGCCACCGCCCGGCGGTCATCACCAACGACATCTACACCCAGGAGGACGCCCAGCACGTGCGGCGCACCCTGGCCGGGGTGCTGGACCCCGAGCGGGTGGTCGGCGTGGAGACCGGCGCCTGTCCGCACACCGCCGTCCGCGACGACCCGACGATGAACCTCGCGGCCGGTGCCGAGATGCTGGAGCGCTTCCCGGACGTCGATACCCTGCTGTTCGAGTCCGGCGGCGACAACCTCACGCTGACCTTCAGCCCGGTGCTGGTGGACCTCTTCCTCTTCGTCCTCGACACCGCCGAGGGCGAGAAGATGCCCCGCAAGCGCGGCCCGGGCATCACCGAGTCGGACCTGCTGGTCATCAACAAGATCGACATCGCCCAGTACGTCCGCGCCGACCTCGGGGTGATGGAGTCCGACGCCCGCCGGGTGCGCGAGGGCGGTCCGGTGGTGCTCACCAACTGCCTGACGGGGGAGGGGCTGGAGGAGATCGCGGCTTTCCTGGAGACCTTCCGCAAGGTCCCGGCGTGACAGTCCCGTCGGCCGCTTCGGTTGCGGCGGTGCCCCGGCTCGACCCCCGGCACTACGAGCCGGCCCGCGTCCCGTACGAGGTCCGGCGCCACGCCGGGACGCCCGACACCCTCGCGGTCGGTCGTCCCGGCAAGGTCGGGCTGCTGGAGCTGGCCTTCGAGCGGATCGCCGGGCGCACCGAACTCACCGGCCACTACCAGAAGTCGCCGTTGCAGATCATGCGCCCGCTGTACTTCGACCCGGCCCGCCCCGACCTCGCCGTCACCTTTCTGATGTCCACCGGCGGCGGGATCCTCCAGGCCGACCGGCTCCGCACCGACCTGCACTGCGGCGCCGACACGGCCGTCCACCTGACCACCCAGGCGGCCACCAAGGTCTACCGGATGGAGCACGACTACGCGACGCAGCTGGTCAACCTGACGGCCGGCCCGCGCGCCTACGTCGAGTACCTGCCCGAGCCGGTGATCCCCTTCGTCGACTCGCGCCTCTACCAGCGGACCGTCCTCACCGTCGACCCGGACGCGACGGTGCTGGCCGGCGAGACCGTCCTGGCCGGCCGGCTCGCCCGGGGTGAGCGCAACGCCTACCGGGTGTTCGCATCCGACCTCGAAGTGCGGCGCCCGGACGGCGAGTTGGTGGCACTGGACACCGTCCGGCTGGAGCCCTCGGCGACCGGGGGCGGCGGGGTCACCGGGCCGGCGGTGCTGGCCGGGCACGACGTGATGTCCAGCCTGTACGTCCTCAGCCCGCTCGCCCCGGCGGGCCGGATCGCGGACGTCCTGCACGAGGCGGTGGCCGACTGCGGCCGGTGCCACGGCGAGCTGCTGTACGGGGTCAGTGTCCTGCCGCAGGACAGCGGCGCCTGGCTGCGGCTGCTCGGCTCCGACACCCGGGCCGTCGCGGCCGCCCTGCGCGCGGCCTGGGATGCGGTGCGGCGGCTGCTGATCGGGGTGCCGGCGCCGGAGCTGCGCAAGACGTAGTGCCGGCGGCCGGGGCCGTGCCTGATCTTCTTCCGGATGGCGATGGTCTCCACGATCGTCGCCGGGCCGGACCCGGCGACCGGCGCCGAGCTCTGGGCGTCCACCCAGTACGGCGGGCTGAGCTGCCCGCTGGCGGCCGCCGGCGGGACCGTCTACCAGGGCAGCCGCGCCGGCGTACTCGCGCTCGACACCCTGCCCGCGCCGCCGTCGGCCTGACCGGCCTCAGGAGCCGCCCGGCCCGCCCGAGGTGTCCGGTCTGCCCGGTTCCATGGCCGCCAGACGGGCCACCTGACGGTGGCCGAGCTCGACGGTGCGGTTCATGTGCCGCAGCAGGAAGGCGAGTTCCTCCTCGCTGTCCTCGGCGAAGACGGCCGCCCAGTCGGTGGACAGCTCGCGCCACACCGCCCCGAAGCGCTCCAGCGCCTCGGGGAGGACCGCGACCAGCACCCGCCGCCGGTCCGCCTCGTCCCGCTGCCGGGTGACCAGCCCGGCCTTCTCCAGCCGGTCGACCAGCCGGGTGGCCGAGCCGCTGGTGAGCCCGGTGAGCTCGGCGATCCGGCCGGTGGTGACCGGCCCGTCCTCCAGGGTGAGCAGGTTGAGGCACTGGACGTCGGTCGGGTGCATGCCCAGGTGGTCGGCGACGGCCTGGTTGAACAGCACGTACGAGGCCAGGTAGCGGCGCGAGACCGGCCACAGCCGGGCCATCAGTTCGTCGCGGGTCGTCGTCATGGGGGAAGGGTAACCGGCTGCCCGATAATTGTTTGCGTCGCGCAGAGATCGCTCTCTATGTTGTCTGCATGACGCAGATAACCGAGTCTCCTCTTCCCGTTGCCGTCACCGGTGCCACCGGAGCCCAGGGCGGCGCCACGGCCCGCGCCCTGCTGCGCGCCGGCCGGCCCGTCCGCGCCCTCACCCGCAACCCC
>NZ_JAHSQD010000528.1 GCF_020103755.1 Streptomyces sp. LS1784 | reverse complement strand
CGCCCCGTGCCGGCGGTGCGGGGACCGTGACCAGCCCCGTGGCGGACCGTCCGCCGCCTCCCCGGAGTTCACGGCCGGGAGACGGACGGGTCCGCCGCCCGGGCGGGCCGGGCGCCCGACGCGCCGCCCTCCCGGGTGCCACCACTCTCCCGTCTCCGCAGGTCGGCGGCCATCCGCTGACGTACTCAACCGTGGATCTGAGTATCCGTACTCAGTCCGCCGACCGCCGGAACCGGGACGTGCGTCCGCGGCGTCCCGGGTGCCGGTACCGTACGGCGGGCCGGGCGGAGCCGGCCCCCGAGGTGACGCGACGACGAGGAGGGGGACGAGATGACGGTCCTGCCGCTGATCTTCACCAGCGGACTGGCCAGCGGCATCAACGCCTACGCGGTGGTGCTGCTGCTCGGCCTGCTGGGCAGGTTCGCCGACGCGGACTCGGTGCCGCAGGCACTGGAGCGCACGGACGTGCTGATCGTGGCCGGCCTGCTGTTCGTGCTGGAGGCGGTGGCCGACAAGATCCCGTACGTGGACAGCGTCTGGGACGTCGTGCACACGGTGATCCGACCGATCGCCGGTGCCACCGTCGGCGTGCTGATCGCGAGCAACGACCCCGGCTCGCTCAGCGAGGTCGCGGCCGGCGCGATGGGCGGCGCTTCGGCCCTGGTCAGCCACCTGGTGAAGGCCTCGCTGCGGATGGCCGTCAACACCTCCCCCGAGCCGGCCAGCAACATCGTGGTCAGCATGGCCGAGGACCTCTCGGTGGCCGGCCTGATCACCCTGGCGATCTTCCACCCCTGGCTGGCCGCCACGGTCGCCGCCGTGGTCCTGGCCGCCGGCCTGCTGCTGGTCTGGCTGGCGATCAGCCGGATCCGTGCCTTCCGGGCCCGCCGCCGCGAACGCCGGGCCACCCGGGCGGCGGGCGGCGCGCAAGCCTCGTCCTAGGATCAGGTGCCATGGCACGGATCGTCATCATCGGCGCAGGAATGAGCGGGCTCGCGGCGGCCTCCCGGCTGGGGACCCTCGGCCACCGGGTGACGGTCTGTGAGGCGAGCGGCACCCACGGGGGCATGGTCGGGCGGTACGAGCGCGACGGCTTCGCCTTCGACACCGGGCCCGGCCTGCTCGCCCTCCCAGCGGTCTACCGCGACCTCGCCCTGAAGACCGGCAAGGAGCCGCTGGAACAGCTGGTCGAGCTGGCCCCGGTCGACCCGGAGAGCCGGCACCTGTTCGCGGACGGCACCGTCGTCACTCTGCCGAACGCCTCCCGCGGCGGCGTCAGCCAGGCGCTGGACGCCGCCTTCGGCACGGGCTCCGGCGCCCGCTGGAGCGAGGTGATGAACCACGGCCGGACGGTCTGGGAGGCCACCCGCCGCCCGTTGCTGGAGGAGCCTCTCCCGGCCGACCACGGCATCCTATCCCCGGCCGACCGGGCTCTGCTGGGCACCGATCCGTACCCCGTCCCGCCGCGCACCGGCCTGGCCCGCCTGCGCCGCCCGCAGCCGTGGTCCCTGGAGCACGTGGCCGCGCGCGAGCTCGACGACCACCCCGGCCTGACCGCCCTGCTGTTCGAGCCGGCCGTCCGGTACGGCTTCACCCCGGCCGAGGCGCCCGCCGGGGCCACCGTGCTGCCGTACATGGAGCAGTCCTTCGGCGTCTGGTACGTCCGGGGCGGCCTGCGGGCCCTCGCGGACGCGGTGTTCCGACGCTGCGAACTGCGCGGGGTCGAGTTCCGCTTCGACACCCCGGTCACCCGGGTGGTCGTCGAGGGCGGCCGGGCGAGCGGGGTCGAGACGGCGGACGGCCGGATCGACGCGGACCTGGTGATCTCGGCGATGGACACCAACGCCCTCTACCGCCACGGCCTCGCCGAGTGGCCGGGGTTGCCGGTCGACCACTGGGAGCCGCAGGAGGTGCCCGGCCGGTTCAGCGTGCTGCTCGCCCTGCGCGGGCCCCGGCCGGAGGGCACCGCGCACCGCACGGTGGTGCACGCGGCCGATCCGGCCGAGGAGGCGAACGCGCTGACCCTCGCGGTGCCGCCCTGCGAGCGGCCCACCGTCCAGGTGCTGCGTCCGGACGACCCGGCGCTGCGCCCCGACGACGGGCACGAGAGCGTGGTGCTGACCGCGACCGTCCCGGCCCAGGGCGAGTTCGACTGGACCGCCCCGGGCGTCGCCGACCGCTACGCCGACCGGCTGCTCGCCCACGTGGACGCGGCCGGCCTGGGCCTGCGCGAGCGGGTGCTGTGGCGGGTCGTGCGCACTCCGGAGGACACCCGCGGGGAGACCGGTGCCCTCGGCGGGGCGGTCGCCCGTCCGGTCCTGGCCGGCTCCGCGGGCGGGTGGCTGAAGGCCGCCAACGAGTCCCCCGTCCCCGGCCTCTACCTGATCGGCGGCAACGCCCACCCCGGCGGCGGCCTCGCCCGCGTCGGCATGTCGGCCTGCATCACCGCCGGGCTGATCGGCCCGGCGTAGGCCCCGACCGGGCCGGCCCGGTCGGGTCAGCCCTGGTGCCAGGTGTTCTGCTGCTGGTAGCCGTGGTTCTGGTCGTACTCCGGCTGCTGCGGGATGCCCTGGATGTGCTGGTCGGGCTGGGGCTGCCACTGCTGCTGGGGCTGGGCGTTCGGGTCCCAGGCCTGCTGGTGCTGCGGCTGCTGGTAGCCCGCGTACTGGTCCTGCTGCTGGTAGGCGCCGTACGGGTCCTGCTGGTGCTGGGGGTAGCCGCCGTAGGACTGCTGGTCGTAGGCGAAGGCGGGCTGCTGCTGGGTCTGCCACTGCTGCTGGTCGTAGCCGGCCTGGTAGGCGGCGGCGTACGGGTCCTGGGGCTGCTGCTGGACCTGCGGCTGCTGCTCGTAGTACGCGGGCGCGTAGACGCCGTCCTGGGCGAGCTCCTGCATCTCGAAAGCGGCGGTCTGCTCGACCTCCGGCACCTCGTCCGGCACCGGTGCGGCGGCCGGGGGCTCCTCGACGGCGCCGACCTCGCCGACCCGCTCCTCGGCGACGGCGACGGCCGCCACCGCGGCGGCGCCGCCGGTGAGGGCGCCGAGCAACGGCACCTTGGCGAGCGGGCCGGGCAGGCTGCCGTCGGGCTTCCGCAGGGACCAGCCGGCCCGGTAGCCGCGCTTGACCGAGAGGGTGACGAAGGTCTGGCCGACCGCGAACAGCACGGCACCGGCCCCGATCACCACGACCGAGCCGAGGCTCATCCCGGCGGCCACGCCCAGGAAGCCGGCCAGGGCCAGGACCCTCCAGTGCAGCGGTGCCCGGTTCTGCAGCAGCACCTCCGCGACCAGCCAGAGCGCCACCACCGCCAACGCGGCGTACAGCAGCAGGTATCCGATGCCCATCCGCCCGCTACCTCCAGTCGCGTGCCCGCGCGTGTGCGCCGCGCGTGTGCGGCGACTGTACCGGTTCAACGGCCGGGGTACCGCATCGCGTTCCCACAGCCCCGAACACCGGCCGCACACGACCGAGCCCGCCACCGCCGATTCGGTGACGGGCCCGTGAACACCCGGCGTCGGCACCGCGCAGGCGCGGGCTCGGCCCCGTCCGTCAGCGCTGGTGCAGCCCCAGGTTCTGGTAGATCTCCAGCGTCGCCGTCGAGTGGTTCAGCGTGATGAAGTGCAGACCGGGCGCGCCCTCGGCGAGGAGGCGCTCGGCCATCGCCGTGGCGTGCTCCATGCCGATGGCCCGCAGCGCCGCCGGGTCGTCGATGGCCGCCCGCAGGCGGGCCTCCAGGTCGGCGGGGAAGGCCGAGCCGCTGAGCTGCGGGAAGCGCTCCAGCTGCTTGGCGTTGGTGACCGGCATGATCTCCGGGATGATCGGCGTCTCGCAGCCGGCGGCCGTCACCCGGTCGCGCAGCCGCAGGTAGTCGTCCACCTCGAAGAACATCTGGGTGATCGCGTAGTCGGCCCCGGAGCGGATCTTCGCCACGAAGTGCCGGATGTCCTCGTCCCAGTCGGTCGAGCGCGGGTGCATGTTCGGCGAGGCCGCGACGCCGACGCAGAAGTCGCCGATGCCCTTGATCAGCTCCACCAGCTCGTACGCGTAGGTGACGCCCTCGGGGTGCTTGACCCACTCGCCCATCGGGTCGCCGGGCGGGTCGCCCCGGACCGCGAGGACGTTCCGCACGCCCTGGTCGGCGTACTGGCCGATGATGTTGCGCAGCTCCGCGACGGAGTGGTCCACCGCGGTGAGGTGGGCGACCGGGGTCAGGGTGGTCTCGGTGGCGATCCGGCCGACCATGTTGACGGTGCGCTCGCGCGAGGAGCCGCCGGCACCGTACGTCATGCAGACGAAGTTGGGGTCGAGCGGTTCGAGCCGGCGGATGGCGTCCCAGAGCTTCTGCTCGCCGGCCTCGCTGCGCGGCGGCATGAACTCGAAGGAGAAGGAGCGCTTGCCGGCCGCCAGGAGTTCGCGCACCGTCAGTGCGCGATCCGTTCTCGTGGAAGCGATACCGAGTGCCATGCTGGCAGGTTATCGGGCGTCCGAAGGGGCCGGACAGCCGAATTCCACCTATTGAGACAACTGATGGATGGCGTTCCGGTTCGCCCCGGGCCGGTTCCGCGACGTCTCCCCCGCGCACCCCCGCCCCGGCCGATCGCACACCCGTTCCCCGTTGCACCGCTACGCTTGCTGCACCCCAGAGAACCAGCGGAGCCCCATCGTGACCTCGCCCAGCACCCGGCCGGCCAACCCCAGTGCGGCCAACCCCATTGACGTGGAGGACGTCCGCACCCGCGTCAACGCAGCGCTCGCCACGTTCATGGACGGCCAGTCCGTGCTGCTCGCCAAGATCTCGCCCCAGCTGGTCCCCGCCGCCGACGCACTGCGCGACTTCCTGCTGGACGGCGGCAAGCGGCTGCGCCCGGCCTTCTGCTACTGGGGCTGGCGCGGCGCCGGCGGCCCGGCCGGGGGCGCCGACGACGACGCGATCGCCAACGCGGCCGCCGCCCTGGAGCTGCTCCAGGCGAGCGCCCTGGTGCACGACGACCTGATGGACCGCAGCGACACCCGCCGCGGCCTGCCCTCGGTCCACCGCCGCTTCGAGGCGCTGCACCGCGACAGCGGCTGGCGCGGCGACCGCGAGCAGTACGGCGCCTCGGCCGCGGTGCTGCTCGGCGACCTGCTGCTGATCTGGTGCGACGAGCTGTTCCTGCGCTGCGGCCTGGAGCCGGCCGCCGTCCTGGCCGCCAAGCCGGTGTTCGACCTGATGCGCACCGAGGTCATGGTCGGCCAGTACCTGGACGTGCTGGAGCCGGTGGCCGGCGACTCGACGGACGAGGGCGCGCTGGAGCGGGCGCAGACCGTGCTGCACTACAAGTCCGCGAAGTACACCATCGAGCGGCCGCTCCAGGTGGGAGCGCTGCTGGCCGGCGCCGGGCCGGAGCTGGTCGAGGCGTACGGGGCGTTCGGACTGCCGCTGGGCGAGGCCTTCCAGCTGCGCGACGACCTGCTCGGCGTCTTCGGGGACCCGGCCGTCACCGGCAAGCCGGCCGGGGACGACCTGCGCGAGGGCAAGCGCACCCTGCTGGTCGCGCACGCGATGCGTGGCCTGTCGGCCGCCGACGCCCGGTACCTGGACGAGCGGCTCGGCGCCCCGGACCTGGCGGCCCCGGAGGTCGCCGGACTGCGCGAGCTGGTCGCCCGCAGCGGCGCGCCCGAGCTGGTGGAGCGCCGGATCGAGGAGCTGATGCGGCAGTCGCTGGCCGCGCTGGAGGCGGCGCCGCTCGCCGACGAGCAGGCCCGCGCGGTGCTGCTGGCACTGGCCGAGGCC
>NZ_JAHSQD010000527.1 GCF_020103755.1 Streptomyces sp. LS1784 | reverse complement strand
CGGGCCGGTGCGGACCACCGGATGCCGGGCCGGGTGGTCGGCCAGCCAGCGCTCGATGGCCAGCCGGGCGGCCGGGGTGCGGGCGTGCGCCAGCCACTCGGGGGCGGGGCCGGAGGGCTGACCGCCGCCGGCCGGGAGGGTCTCGGTGAGCACCGCGATCTGGTCGCCGTCCTCCAGCACGGTGGACAGCGCGGTGAGCCGCCCGTTGACCCGCGCGCCGATGCATCGGTGGCCGGTCTCCTCGCCGAGCAGGTAGGCCGCGTCCACGCAGGTGGCGCCGGCCCTCAGCTGAAGCGTTTCGCCACTCTCCGTCACCACGGTGATCTCGCGGTCGCCTGCCAGGTCGGCGGTGAGCGTGGACCAGAAGGCGTCCGGGTCGGGCGTCTCCTGCTGCCACTCCAGCAGCCGGCTGAGCCAGCCCGGGCGGGCCGGGTCGGTGCGGTCCAGCTCGTCGGCATCCTGCACGGCGCCGGCCGGGGACGGGTCGCCGAGCGCGACCACCCCGGTCTCGGCCACCTCGTGCATCCGCCGGGTGCGGACCAGCACCTCGACCACCGCGCCGCCGCTGAGCGCCACGGCGGTGTGCAGCGACTGGTAGAGGTTGAACTTGGGCGCGGCCACGAAGTCCTTGAACTCCCCGGGCAGCGGTGTCCAGCAGGTGTGCAGCTCGCCGAGCACGGCGTAGCAGTCGGCGTTCTCCTCGACCACCACCAGCAGCCGCCCGAAGTCGGCCGGCCGCGGCCCCGGCGGCAGCCCGTCCGGCCCGGGCACGGCGGCCCGCCGGAGCTGCACCCGGTGCAGCGAGACGCAGTGCCGGGGCCGGACGGTCACCTCGGCGGCCACCCCGGCCTCGGCCAGCTGGCGGGCCAGCTGGCGGGCGAAGGGCTCCAGCAGAGTGTCCGGCTCGGCCTCGTGACCGGCCATCAGGGCGCGGGTGCGGGTGTGCTCCTCGGGGTGCAGGGTGGCGAAGACGATGTCCTCCAGCTCCGCCTTGAGCACCTGGATGCCGAGCCGCTCGGCGAGGGGGATCAGCACGTCCCGGGTGACCTTGGCGATCCGCACCTGGCTGGCCGGCTTCATGTGCCGGATGGTGCGCATGTTGTGCAGCCGGTCGGCCAGCTTGATCACCATCACCCGGACGTCGTCCCCGGTCGCGACCAGCATCTTGCGGAAGGTCTCCGCCTCGGCGGCGGCGCCGAAGTCGACCTTCTCCAGTTTCGTCACCCCGTCGACCAGATAGGCGACCTCGGGGCCGAACCCGGCTGCCACCTGGTCCAGCGTCAACTCGGTGTCCTCGACCGTGTCGTGGAGCAGCGAGGCGACCAAGGTCGTCGTCCCGGCACCCAGCTGGGCCAGGATCATGGTGACGGCCAGCGGGTGGGTGATGTACGGCTCGCCGCTCTTGCGCTTCTGGCCGCGGTGGCTGGCCTCGGCGAGCCGGTACGCCCGGGCGAGCAGGCCGAGGTCGGCCTGGGGGTGGTGCCGGCGGTGGACCCGGACGAGCGGCTCCAGGGCGTCCGGCACGGGCGGCCGGCCGGTGGCGAGTAACGCGGCCCGCCCGGCCCGGCCGAGGGCTGCCCGGCCGAGCTCTCCGAGGGGCCGCCTGGCCCCGGCCTGCCGTACGGTCGTCGGCTGCCCCGTCAGGGACTGCCCGGCTTCGATGGTCATCGGCACCTCCGGCAACGGTCGCCGGGCGCCGCCCCTCCCGAGGGGGGTGATCCTGCTACCCCTCCCCAGGGGTGATCGACCCGGTGGTCCATGCTACCGAGCGGAGCACGTTCCGCGACGCCCTGATTCCCGTCCGCGACCAGTATCACCCGATCGGGGGGATTCGTCACCGCACGAATTGGGCAAACCGGCCTGCCCCTTGGGTAGGCGTCAGCGCACCGACTCCCACCAGCGCCCGTCCAGCCGCCCCTCGGCCACGATCACCGCCGGCCCGGTCATCTCCACCCGGCCGTCCGGGTGCTCGGTGATGACCAGTCGGCCGCCCAGCACGTCCACCGTGTACGAGACCGCCTCGCCGGTGACCGCCGGGTCGGCTCCGTCCCGGCGGATGGCCGCCACCGCCACCGCGCAGGCGCCGGTGCCGCAGGAGCGGGTCTCGCCCGAGCCGCGCTCGTGCACCCGCATCGCGACGTGCCGCGGCCCGCGGTCCACCACGAACTCGACGTTGACGCCCTCCGGGTAGGCGCCCGCGGGGCTGGTGAGCGGCGCGGTGAACAGGTCGCCGGCGAGGTCCAGGCTCTCCACGAAGGCCACCGCGTGCGGGTTGCCCATGTTGACGTTCAGGGCCGGCCAGCGCCGCTCGCCGACCGCGACCTCGATGCCGTCCGGCCCGGGCAGCCGGGCCCGGCCCATGTCGATGGTGACGTCGCCGGGCGTGCCGTCCGCGGCGGCCTCGGCGACCTTCGCGGTGAGCACCCCGGAGCGGGTGGCGACGGCCAGCTCGCCGGGCTCGGCCAGGCCGGCCTCGACCAGGAAGCGGGCGAAGACCCGCAGGCCGTTGCCGCACATCTCGGCGATGCTGCCGTCCGAGTTGCGGTAGTCCATGAACCACTCGGCCCGGTCGGCCATCCCCGCGGCGGCCGGGTCGGCGGCGGCGCGCACCACGCGCAGCAGCCCGTCCCCGCCGATGCCGGCCCGCCGGTCACACAGCGCGGCGACGGTCTCGGGACCGATCTCCAGCGAACCGTCCGGGTCCGGGACGATGACGAAGTCGTTCTGGGTGCCGTGCCCCTTGAAGAAGGGGATGCCGCCCTGCTGGGGAGAGGATGCGCTCACCCCTCCGATGGTACTGAGCGGTGGGCCGCCCGCTCAG
This sequence comes from Streptomyces sp. LS1784, assembly GCF_020103755.1. GTDB lineage: Bacteria > Actinomycetota > Actinomycetes > Streptomycetales > Streptomycetaceae > Kitasatospora. The sequence goes on along the minus strand of NZ_JAHSQD010000527.1, from coordinate 2,974 downwards.
CGCAGGTACGCGACCCGCCAGACCGCGAGCGCGCAGGCGGCCAGCGCGATCAGGGTGTAGACCACGATCGCCTTCCAGCCGGCCCGCTGCCCGGAGCCCCGGCGCGGCAGCCCCGGCCACTTGTAGCCGGCGTGCCGGGCGGCCATCGCGCCCCAGCCGACCGAGGCGGCGGTGAACAGCAGCCCGAGCATCCCGACCATGGTGGCGCGCGCCCCGGCCGAGCCGAAGGCGAGCGGGAAGGCGAACATCAGCGAGCCGAGGGTGCCCAGCAGGGCGATCGGCAGCGTCTGCCACCAGCGCAGCCGGCGCAGCGGGCGGATCTCCCGTTCGTGCACCGCACCGCCGGGCGGGGTGCGGGTGTCCAGGGCGGGCACCGCGACCGCGTAGGAGGTCGGCGCCTCCAGACCGGTCAGCACGGGGAGGTCGCCCATCGTCGACTCGTCGAACTCTTCGGCCGGTGCGGTGACGCTCCCGCTCTGGCCGGACTCGGGGCCGGTACCCGTCGACACGCGGCCTCCCCTGACAGTTCGACACGAGCGGACTCGCGGCCGGGCACGGTCGGCCCGTTGGCCGACCCCTACGGCATCGATGATGGCATGTCCAGGGAGGCGTTCCGGGCCTGACCGGGGTCGACGGGTGATCCGTGGCCATCACGTGATCGGGCCGTGACCGCCGGTTCGTCCTGCACGGCCACCTGCGCGCGCAGGTGCACCGCCGGATTGGCCGGAAACCCGTCCTACGCGGCCGGAACTCCCTGACGCCCGATCAGTTCGAGGGACCGGCCCAGCAGCTCGACGGGGTCGGCGCCGGCCGGCCGGGAGAGCCAGTTGATCCGGTCGTCGCGGCGGAACCAGGACTCCTGACGGCGGGCGAAGCGCTTGGTGGCCCGGACGGTTTCGGCCCGGGCCTCGTCCTCGGTGCACGCTCCGGCGAAGTGGTCGAGCACCTGCTGGTAGCCGAGCGCCCGGGAGGCGGTCCGCCCCTCCCGCAGCCCGGCCTTCTCCAGCTCCCGCACCTCGTCCGGCAGTCCGGCCTCCCACATCCGGTCGACCCGCAGCGCGATCCGCTCGTCCAGCTCGGCGCGCGGCACGGCGACGCCGATCTGCACCGCCTCGTAGACGGCGGTGTTGCTCGGCAGGTTGGCGGTGAACGGCTGCCCGGTGATCTCGATGACCTCCAGGGCGCGGACGATCCGCCGGCCGTTGCTTGTGAGGATCGCCTCGGCGGCCGCCGGGTCGAACTCGGCGAGCCGCCGGTGCAGCGCGTACGGGCCGTCCTGCTCCAGTTCGGCCTCCAGCCGGGCCCGCACCGCCGGGTCGGTGCCCGGGAACTCCATCTCGTCGATCGCCGCCCGGACGTACAGCCCGGATCCGCCGACCAGGACGGGCGTGCGGCCGGCGGCGAGCAGCCGGTCGATCTCGGCCCGGGCCAGCCGCTGGTACTCGGCGACGCTGGCGGCCTCGGTGACGTCCCAGACGTCCAGTAGGTGGTGCGGCACTCCCCCGCGCTCGGCCGTGGTGAGCTTGGCGGTGCCGATGTCCATGCCCCGGTACAGCTGCATCGAGTCGGTGTTGATCACCTCGCCGTCGAGACTGCGGGCGATGGCGACGGCCAGGTCGGACTTGCCGGCGGCGGTCGCGCCGACGATCGAGATGACACGCGGGGTACGGGAGCTGCTCACCGCTCCAGTCTCGCAAAACCCCCGGGCCACCGGAGACCGGGCTGCCACGAGGCCGCACCCGCGCGACGATATGACTGTTCCCCGGACTTTTTCCGGCCGTTTCCCCGGTTGGGACCGGTTTGCGAACGCTTCGCCGGGCACGGTCGTTGTGCAGGGAACAGCGGATGAAGGAGATCGCCATGGGTCTGATGGACAACCTCAAGGGCAAGGCCGAGGAGCTCAAGGGCAAGGCCAGCGAGTTCGCGGGCAAGCACAGCGACCAGATCGAGAAGGCCGTGGACAAGGCCGGCGGCGCGATCGACAAGGCGACCAAGGGCAAGTACAGCGACAAGATCGAGCACGGTGCCGGCAAGGCCAAGGACGCGGTCGGCGACTTCGCCCACAAGCCGAAGCACGGCGACGAGGGGCAGCCCCCGCAGTCCTGACCCGCTAGGACCAGGACGCCACGAAGTACCCGACCCCGTACGGCGCGTCCTGGTAGCCCAGCCTCCCGGTGAGGCCCGCGCCCTCCGCGGCGCCGGCCAGCACCTGCCACGGTGCCCGGCCGTCGGCCTTGAGCTCGGCGGCCAGGCCCGGGTCCAGTGCGGCCAGGGCCGGCAGGTCGGCCGTGCCCAGGGCGGCGGCCAGGGCGGTGTCGAAGCCCTCGGCCCGCTCGTCCAGGTAGCCGGGCGCCTTCACCGAGCGGCAGGCGCTGCCGTCACCGAGTACCAGCAGGGCGACCCGGTCCGCGAGGCCGGCCAGGCCCTGGCCGAGGCCGAGCATCCGGTCGGCGGGAGCGTCGGCGGGCACCGCGCAGGCGTGCGTCGGCAGGGTCACCCCGGCGCGCTCCAGCAGCCAGGCGCCGACGGTCAGCGAGGGGGCCAGCTCCGGCCCCTCGACCCGGTCGCCGGGCAGCTTGGCGACCAGCGGCACCCCGTAACGGTGGAAGGAGCCCGCCCCGCCCTCGGTCCACACCTCGGCCTCCGGCCCGGTGCCGACCACCACGACCAGCTGCGGTCCGGCCGCGACCAGCGCTGCCAACGCCTCGTCGCAAGCGGCGCGCAGCACGTCCAGCTCGGCGGCCGCCCCGGCGGCGACCTCCGGGACGAGCAGGGGTGGACAGGGGCACACGGCGGCGGCAACCAGCATGCGGATCACTTTAGGGCCTGTCGCCCGGATCCCGTTCTGCGAGATCCGGGCGACAGGCCCTAACCGACGACGGCGGCCCGGTGGGAGTCGGAACTCCCACCGGGCCGCCGTCACGAGCAGCGGGTCAGTCGCCGCAGCAGGCCCCGCCGGCCGGCGCGGCGAGCG
>NZ_JAHSQD010000526.1 GCF_020103755.1 Streptomyces sp. LS1784 | reverse complement strand
CCCGCCCCTCCGGCGGCCGCCCGACGGAGAAAGCCGCCCCGGAGCGCTCCGAGCGTCCCGGCGTCCCCGGGGTGCCCGCCCCGCCCGGCGCTCCCCCGGCCGGCGGCTCCCGCAAGGACGAGCCGGCCGCCCGGCTGAACCCCAAGTACCTGTTCGACACCTTCGTCATCGGCGCCAGCAACCGCTTCGCGCACGCGGCGGCGGTGGCGGTCGCCGAGGCCCCGGCCAAGGCGTACAACCCGCTCTTCATCTACGGCGAGTCCGGGCTGGGCAAGACCCACCTGCTGCACGCCATCGGGCACTACTCGCGCAGTCTCTTCCCGGGCACCCGGGTGCGCTACGTGTCCTCGGAGGAGTTCACCAACGAGTTCATCAACTCGATCCGGGACGGCAAGGCGGACACCTTCCGCCGCCGCTACCGGGACATGGACATCCTGCTCGTGGACGACGTCCAGTTCCTCGCGAGCAAGGAGTCCACGCAGGAGGAGTTCTTCCACACCTTCAACACCCTGCACAACGCGAACAAGCAGATCGTCCTCTCCTCGGACCGGCCGCCCAAGCTGCTGACCACGCTGGAGGACCGGCTGCGCAACCGCTTCGAGTGGGGTCTGATCACCGACGTCACCCCGCCGGAGCTGGAGACCCGGATCGCGATCCTGCGCAAGAAGGCGATCCAGGAGCAACTCAACGCTCCCGCCGACGTGTTGGAGTTCATCGCGTCCCGGATCACCCGCAACATCCGGGAGTTGGAGGGCGCGCTGATCCGGGTCACCGCCTTCGCCAACCTCAACCGGGCCCCGGTGGACCTGGAGTTGGCCGGGATCGTCCTCAAGGACCTGATCCCGGGCGGGGACGAGGACGCCGGCCCGGAGATCACCGCGCAGGTCATCATGCAGCAGACCGCCGCGTACTTCGGCCTGGGTGTGGACGACCTCTGTGGGTCATCGCGCAGCCGGGTGCTGGTGACGGCCCGGCAGATCGCGATGTACCTCTGCCGGGAGCTCACCGATCTCTCGCTGCCGAAGATCGGTGCTCAGTTCGGCGGCCGCGACCACACCACGGTGATGCACGCGGACCGCAAGATCCGCTCGCTGATGGCCGAGCGGCGCTCGATCTACAACCAGGTCACCGAACTCACCAACCGCATCAAGAGCTAGCCGGCGCCGCGCAGTGCGGCCCCCGGGTGCCCGTCCCGTCGATCGGCTCGGGCACCGGGAATGATCGGCAGGGCGGGCCCTCAGGGCGTCAGGAGCGAATCCTGACGCCCTTTTGCACATCCACAGGTGTGCATCGCGCGCCGACTGGGCAGGGATGCCGTCGACGGACGATCCGCCAGTCCACAGTCCGCGCCGAACAGCTGACCGGTGATTCGAAAGCCCGGGGCGCGCAAGGCCGTTGTCCACAGGACCGGCCCCTTCTCCACCGTCCACAGGGCGGGGAGTGCGGAGTTATCCAGAATTCGTCCACAGGCCCGTCGCCGCTACGCTCTTCCGCGCAGGTCACGTGCCTGTGGACTTGTGCACAACGGTTATCCACAGGGTGTGGACAATTGACGGGCCACCAGTGGGCCGTCCGGGTTGTCCACCGGTTGTCCCCAGGGGAGGGGCGGTTATCCCCAGGTTGTCCACAGCGGCGTCCACAGTTCGACAACCGTGGGCTGGCGTTCATACCCTGGTGTGAAAGGCGTCACGAAAAGTTGACCGGCGCCCGTGGATAACCGGGCCCGGATCTGGGGACAGCCCTGGGGATAACCTGTGGATACCGTGCGTGGCCTGTGGGTAACGCTCGGCTGTCCACAGCGCGGCCTGTCCGTCCACAGCCGCCGTCCACACCCACTGTGGACAAAATTTGGGCTCTGACCTGCGGAAACGGGGTTATCCACGGTTTCCACAGGCCCTACTACTACCACTACACATTTAGACCCCGGACTTGCTTTCAAAGTGGGTGGGCCCCGAATCTGTGGACAACCGCACCCCGACAACCGTTCGGGTTGCTTCCGCCCGTCTGCCCCGTCTGTCGGCGGAGTACGTCAGACTGTCCTTGCGACTGGAAGCGGAGTGACGGAGCTCGGCGGACAGCCCAACCGACGATCAAGATCAGACGAACCAGAGTGCGAGCGGGAGCGCTCGATCCAGGAGGCGGTTACCGGTGAAGTTCCGGGTGGAGCGTGACGTCCTCGCGGAGGCGGTGGCCTGGGCTGCCCGCAGCCTCCCGGCACGGCCTCCGGTGCCGGTGCTGGCCGGCCTGCTGCTGACCGCGCAGGAGGGCAGCCTGGCGCTGTCCGGCTTCGACTACGAGGTCTCGGCGCGGGTCGAGCTGGAGGCGGACGTCGAGGAGGCCGGTACCGTCCTGGTCTCCGGCCGGCTGCTGAACGACATCTCCCGCAACCTCCCCAACCGGCCGGTGGAGATCTCCACCGACGGCCAGCGGGTCAGCGTGGTCTGCGGCAGCTCCCGCTTCACCCTCCCCACCCTTCCGGTGGACGAGTACCCCGCACTCCCCCAGATGCCGACGGCCACCGGCACCGTCTCCGGCGACGTCTTCGCCTCCGCCGTCAGCCAGGCCGCGGTCGCCGCCGGCCGGGACGACACCCTCCCGGTGCTCACCGGTGTCCGGGTCGAGATCGAGGGCGACCGGATCACCCTGGCCGCCACCGACCGCTACCGCTTCGCCGTCCGCGAGCTGCTGTGGAAGCCCGAGCAGTCGGACATCTCCGCCGTCGCGCTGGTCCCCGCCAAGACCCTCCAGGACATCGCCAAGTCCCTGGGCAGCGGCGACAACGTCTCCATCGCGCTCTCCTCGGGCGGCGCGGGCGAGGGCCTGATCGGTTTCGAGGGCGCCGGCCGACGGACCACCACCCGGCTGCTGGAGGGCGAGTTCCCCAAGTTCCGCAGCCTGTTCCCGACCGAGTTCAGCGCCGTCGCCGCGATCCAGACCCAGCCCTTCCTGGAGGCGCTCAAGCGCGTCTCGCTGGTCGCCGAGCGCAACACCCCGGTCCGCCTGAACTTCGAGCAGGGCGTGCTGACCCTGGAGGCCGGCTCGGGCGACGACGCCCAGGCCACCGAGCGGATCGAGGCCGACCTGGAGGGCGACGACATCTCGATCGCCTTCAACCCGGGCTACCTGGAGGAGGGCCTCAAGGCCATCGACTCCCCCTTCGCCCAGCTCAGCTTCACCACCCCGACCAAGCCTGCGCTGCTCAGCGGCAAGGTCTCGGTGGACGCCGAGGAGGACAAGGCCTACCAGTACCTGATCATGCCGGTCCGCCTCTCCGGCTGATCCGCCCCCGTCCGGTTACCCACAGGCTGTGCACACCCGCTGTGCACAGCCTGTGGACGTCTCCCCCGCTCGGCCGACCGCAGACGGCCGGGGCCGCTCCAGCGCGTAGGCTCAAGGAGTGCGGCAACGGCGCCGCCGGCAGGCACGTTCACCACAGGTAAGGACTTGGTCATGGAGCTCGGCCTCATCGGTCTCGGCAAGATGGGCGGCAACATGCGCGAGCGGATCCGCCGCGCCGGCCACACCGTCATCGGTTACGACCGCAACCCGGACATCTCCGACGTCGAGAGCCTCCAGGAGCTCGTCACCAAGCTCCAGGGCCCGCGCGTGGTCTGGGTCATGGTCCCGGCGGGCGCCGCCACCCAGGCGACCGTCGACGAGCTCGCCGAGCTGCTCTCCCCCGGCGACGTGGTGGTCGACGGCGGCAACTCCCGCTGGACCGACGACATCAAGCACGCCGAGGCGCTGGCCGCCAAGGGCATCGGCTTCGTGGACTGTGGTGTCTCCGGCGGCGTCTGGGGCCTGGAGAACGGCTACGCGCTGATGTACGGCGGCGACGCCGAGCACGTCGCCAAGGTCCAGCCGGTCTTCGACGCCCTCAAGCCCGAGGGCGACTTCGGCTCGGTGCACGCGGGCGCGGTGGGCGCCGGCCACTTCGCCAAGATGGTCCACAACGGCATCGAGTACGCGATGATGCAGGCCTTCGCCGAGGGCTGGGAGCTGCTGGAGGCCGCCCCCGAGGTCACCGACGTGCGCGAGGTCTTCCGCAGCTGGCAGGAGGGCACCGTCATCCGCTCCTGGCTGCTGGACCTGGCCGTCCGCGCCCTGGACGACGACGAGCACCTGGAGAAGCTGCGCGGCTGGGCCGCCGACTCCGGCGAGGGCCGCTGGACCGTCGAGGCCGCGATCGACCACGCCGTGCCGCTGCCGGCGATCACCGCCTCGCTGTTCGCCCGCTTCGCCTCCCGCCAGGACGACTCGCCGCAGATGAAGATGATCGCCGCGCTGCGCAACCAGTTCGGCGGCCACGCGGTCGAGTCCAAGTAACCAGAAGGTTCTCCACAAGAAGGCGGGCGCAGTCCACAGCCATGCACGTCGCGCATCTGTCGCTCGCCGACTTCCGGTCGTACGCCCGGGCCGAGGTTCCCCTCGACCCGGGCGTGACCGCCTTCGTCGGACCCAACGGCCAGGGCAAGACCAACCTGGTCGAGGCGATCGGCTACGTCGCCACCCTGGGCAGCCACCGGGTCGCCACCGACGCCCCGCTGATCCGGCTGGGTGCCGAGCGGGCGGTGGTCCGCACCTCGGTGGTGGACCGCGGCCGCTCCACCCTGATCGAGCTGGAACTCACCCCGGGCAAGGCCAACCGGGCCCGGATCAACCGCTCCGACAGCGTCCGCCCGCGCGACGTGCTGGGCCTGCTGCGCACCGTGCTGTTCGCCCCCGAGGACCTCAGCCTGGTGAAGGGCGACCCGGGTGAGCGGCGGCGCTTCCTGGACGAGCTGCTGACCGCCCGGGCACCCCGGCTGGCCGGGGTGCGGCAGGACTACGAGCGGGTGCTCAAGCAGCGCAACGCCCTGCTGAAGACTGCCGCGATGGCCCGCCGGGCCGGCGGCGGCAAGGGCGCGGACCTGTCCACCCTGGAGGTCTGGGACGGCCATCTGGCCCGCGCCGGCGCCGAGTTGACGGCCTTCCGGATCCAGCTGGTGGCCGCCCTGCAGCCGCTGGTGGCGGCCGCGTACGGGCAGCTGGCCCCCGGAGGTGGCGAGACCGCCCTGGAGTACCGCAGCTCCTTCGAGGGCGAGCTGCCGACCAGCCGCGAGCAGGCCGAGGAGCAACTGCTGCACGCGTTGCAGGCGGTCCGCAAGCAGGAGGTCGAGCGCGGCGTCACCCTGGTCGGCCCGCACCGGGACGAGCTGGTGCTCAAGCTCGGCCCGCTGCCCGCCAAGGGCTACGCCAGCCACGGGGAGTCCTGGTCCTACGCGCTGGCGCTGCGGCTGGCCTCGTACGAGCTGCTGCGCGCCGACGGCGGCGAGCCGGTGCTGATCCTGGACGACGTGTTCGCCGAGCTGGACGCCGCCCGCCGGGACCGGCTGGCCGAGCTGGTGGCCGACGGCGAGCAGGTGCTGGTGACCGCAGCGGTCGCCGAGGACGTTCCGAAGGCACTGTCCGGCGCCCGGTTCGCGGTCTCCGACGGCGCGGTGCGCCGGATCGACGCCTGACCGCGCCCCCTCCACCGGCACTGCCGCACCGACGTCACCGCACCGCGACCACTTCCGCGCACCCCCGCCCCGGCCCGACGGGCCCGCCCGCTCCCGTAGGCTGGACGGCTCGGCGGGCGCGCGACCGCGACCGTTGTCCACAGGCTGGGGAAAGGAGATCGCCGTGAGCGAGTCGGCGGAGCACTCCCCCAAGCCCGAAGCCCCCAAGCCCGAAGCCCCCGGGCCCGGCGCTTCCGAGCCGACCGGCGCCGACCTCGCCCGCTCCGCGCTGCGGGCGGCCCGCGCCCAGGCCCGC
>NZ_JAHSQD010000525.1 GCF_020103755.1 Streptomyces sp. LS1784 | reverse complement strand
CGCCGCGCCAGGCGACCAGCTCGGCGTCCAGCACCAGCCCCTCCGGCAGCCGGGCGACGGCGGCGGCGATCGGCGGGAACTCGGGGGCGAGGTCGCGGCCGCTGCGGGACTGGAGGTACGCGGGGCGCTCGCCCCGGGCGAACGCGACGCAGCGGAAGCCGTCCAGCTTCAGCTCGTACTGCACGCCCCCGCCACCCAGGCCGTCGGCGGGCGGGACGGCGGTCACGGCGGCCGGACGCATCACCTCGACGGGCGGGCGCAGCACCTGGCGCGACCGCTCCGGCTGCGGTGGCGGCGCGGGCGCACCGGGAAGCGGCCGGGCCCGTTCCGGGTCCAGCAGCGGGGCGAGCAGGTCGCCGTGCGCGGCCAGCCGGTCGGGCACCTCGGCGAGCGTGAAGACCAGGTCCTGCTCGTGGCCGGCCCGTTCCAGCTCCGCCCAGGCCAGCGGGGTGGAGACGGTCGGCAGCGGCCGGGCCCGAAGGGTGTACGGCGCGGCGGTGGTCTTCTTGGCGTTGTTCTGCGACCAGTCGACCAGCACCCGGCCCCGGCGGCGGGCCTTGGCCATGGTGTGCACCACGAGGTCCGGGTGCTCGGCCTCCAGGGCGGCGGCCAGCGCCTTCGCGTACGCGCAGACCCGGGTGCTCGGGGTGGGTTCGATCGGGACCAGCAGGTGCAGGCCCTTGGAGCCGGAGGTCTTCGCCCAGGCCGCCAGGCCGTCCGCCGCGAGCCGTTCGCGCAGCAGCAGCGCGACCGTACGGCAGGTCAGCACGTCGGCGCCTTCGCCGGGGTCGAGGTCGAGCACCAGCCGGTCGGCGAGGGCGGGCGCGGCGGCGTGCCACTGCGGGACGTGCAGTTCCAGGCAGCCCAGGTTGGCGACCGCCAGCAGGGCCGCGCCGTCCGTCAGCACCACCTGGCGCAGCTCGCCGGTGTTGCTCGGCACGTCGACCGTGCGCACCCAGTCCGGGGTGCCGGGCGGCGGGTTCTTGGCGACGAACACCTCCGCCTCGACGCCGTCCGGGCAGCGCAGGAAGGAGACCGGGCGGTCGCGCAGGTGCGGGAGCAGCGCGGTGTGCACGGCGGCGTAGTACCGCAGCACCTCGCCCTTGGGGGTGCCGGTGCGCGGGTAGTACACCTTGTCGAGGTGGGAGAGGGCGAGGGTGCGCCCGTCCACCGTCATCTGCGGCACGGTCCGCCTCCGTTGCCTCCGGTGGGTGGCCCCCGCAGCCAGTCTGCCCCGGTTCCCCTGTGGCTGACCCGCTCCGCGGCGTCCGGCAGCGCCAGGCACAGCGCGCGCAGCCGCTCCACCGGCGTGCGTACCGCTCACCCCCGCGGGTGAGCGACCGGCCGGGGTCGCGGACGGAGACGGGGTTGCTTATGGTGAGGGCGCGGTCACACGCCTTCCGCTCCGACGGCGGGAGCCCGGATGGGCCGCCGGGGGGATGCGGGGGGGCCAGCCGGGGGGAACCATCGACGAAGGAGTCCCCGTGACCACTGCCCGAGACATCATGCACACCGGTGCCCAGTGCATCGGCGCCCATCAGACGCTGGCCGAGGCCGCGAAGATGATGCGCGACAAGAACGTGGGCGCGCTGCCGATCTGTGGCGACGACCAGAAGCTGAAGGGCATCATCACCGACCGCGACATCGTGCTGCGATGTATCGCGGAGGGCAAGAACCCGTCCAAGATGACGGCCATGGAGCTCGCCGGCCACCTGCACTGCGTGCGGGCCGAGGACAGCATGGACGTGGTGCTGCGCAAGATGGAGCAGCACCAGATCCGGCGCATCCCGGTGATCGACGGGGACCGTCTGGTGGGCATGATCAGCGAGGCCGACCTGGCGATGGGCCACCGTGACGGCCAGCGGCTGACCGATCAGCAGATCATCGAGTTCATGGACAGCGTCTACATGAAGCAGTGACCGGCTGACACCCCGCGCGCCCCGCCCGCGCCCGCTTCCGGCCCGGCCGGTCCCCCGTACCGGCCGGGCCCTTCGAGCATGCCGGGCGGGGCACCGGTGCGTCTTGTACGAATGCGCACGCCTGCAAGGGCGCACGCCTCAGCCTCCGGCGCCCAGGACGGTGCTGGTCACCCGCCCGGTGACCCGGTCGGTCACCCGGCCGGCGGGCTGGGGCAGGGCGGCGGCGGTGCGCCGGGAGGCCAGGAACGCGCGCGGCGAGCAGCCGACCATGGCGCGGAAGTTCCGGTCGAGGTGGGACTGGTCGTAGTAGCCGCAGCGCGCGGCCAGGTCGGCGCCGGTGGGGCGGTCCCCGGCGGGGCGTTCCCCGCTGGGGCGGTCCTCGTGCGCGGTCAGGACGTTGAGGGTGCGCTGGAGCCGGAGGATGCCCGCCGCCTGCTTGGGGGCCAGCCCGAGGTGCTCGCGGAAGCGTAGCTCCAGCCGGCGTCGGCTCCACCCGCTGCCTTTGACCAGGGTGCCGATCGGCACCAGCCCGTGCGAGTGTCGCAGTTGCCGCCAGACCCAGTGCACCGAAGGGTCCCAGTCCGGCCCGTACGCGAACAGCGCACCGAAGTAGCCGTCCAGCATGGCGAACCGGGCCGGCCAGCCCGGGGTGTGGGCCAGCCGGTCGGTCAGCGACCGCAGTCGCGGGCCCAGGACGTCCCCGGCCTCGGCCCAGTGCCCGCCGAGCTCGCCGGCCAGCGGTCCGAACGCCCGGAAGGCGCCCTGCGGGGTGAGCGAGACGGCCAACCCGTGCAGCACGCCCGCGTGTTCGGCGATGGTCGCGGTGCGGCGCAGCCCGGCCGCGACCGAGCCGAAGGCGGTGGCCGGCGCGGGGGAGACGGCGTCGGTGAGGCTCATCGTGCCCTCGAAGACGAGTGCCACGGTGACCGCGTCCGTCGGCACCTCCAGCCGTCGCAGCGGCTGCCGCAGGGCCAGCCGGTAGCCGCGGTAGCCGAGGACGTACCCGCGCAGCGGCGCGGCGGGGGTGCCGAGGACCGTCCCGGGCGAGGTGGTGAGGAGGGTGTTCCGGGTCATCGCAACTCCCCTGCTCGGCCTGGCGGGTGGCATGCACGGGCCATGGTAGGCGGCGCCGGGAGGCCTCCGGGAGGCCTCGTGCGACCCCGGGCGGCGGACTGTCTCAGGGACCGGATCCTCCTTTCTTGCCAGCCGAGATGCGGGCACAATCGCGCACATGGGAAAGCAGTACGAATGCATCGACGGTCGGCTGCGCCGGTTCATCGAGCGCCAGCCGGTCTACTTCGTGGCCACCGCCCCGCTGGACGCCGACGGGCACGTCAACCTCTCGCCCAAGGGGCGCTCCGGGACGCTCGCGGTGATCGACGAACTCACCCTCGCCTACCTGGACTTCGGCGGCTCGCAGGCCGAGACCGTCGCCCACCTGCGGGAGAACGGCCGGATCACCCTGATGTGGTGCGCCTTCGAGGGCCCGCCGACCGTGGTGCGGGTGCACGGGCGCGGTGAGCCGGTCTTCCGGGACGACCCGAGGTTCGCCGCACTGCTCGGCCACTTCGGGCCGGCCGCGGACGGCTCCGGTCTGAGGGCGATCGTGCTGGTCAGGGCCGAACGGGTCAGCGACTCCTGCGGGTACGCGGTGCCGTTCATGGACTACCGCGCCGACCGCGACCTGCACGCCCAGTACTTCGACCGCAAGGACGAGGAGGAGTTCGGCGCCTACTGCGAGCGCAAGCCGCTGGTCGGCACCAGCATCGACGGCCTGCCGGCCGTCCCGCTGCCGCTCCCGCCGCGGCCGTCCTGACGCTCGTACGCTCCCGACGGCCTGTCAGCCGATCGGGGCCGGGCCGAGGATCACCGGCCCCTCCGGACCGGGGACCGGCACGAACCCCGCCCCGGCGTACACCTCGTGGGCGTTCAGGGTTCCCCCGGCGGAACGCGGCGAGGCCGCCGCACCCCGAGGCGGGGTGCGGCGGCCTCATGGCACGCGGTCCTACTTGCTCAGACCGGCCTTGACGGAGCAGACCGGCCAGGCGCCGGGGCCCTGGGCGGCGAGGACCTTCTCGCCGACGGCGATCTGCTGCGCCTTGGTGGCCTGGTGGGCCTGCGGGGCGTAGGCGGTGCCACCGAACGCGGCCCAGGTGCTGGAGGTGAACTGGAGGCCGCCGTAGAAGCCGTTGCCGGAGTTGACGGCCCAGTTGCCGGTCGCCTCGCAGGCGGCGACCTTGTCCCAGACCGAAGCCGGCGCGGCGGAGGCACCGGTGGCCGTGACGAGGCCGGCCACCGGCAGGGCGGTGATCGCCCCGGCCATCAGAGCCATCCGGACGCGGTTGCGGCGCTTCGGGGTGGCAGCGGCGGTGGCAGCGGCAGTCTCGTTACGGAAGGTCATGGGGGTTCCTTTCGGAGGGGTCTGCGAGCGCGCGGAACCAGGCCCTCGGAAGGCCGTCGGTTTCGGGGACAAGCCACTCGCGTGGTTCTGCACCGTCCCGCTCGGGGGCAGTCGGGGCCCGGCCGGAGCGGATCGCTCGGTGCAACGAGTTCGAAGTTACGGGTGTGGTCGTGGCGGTTACAAGGATTCGAAGGTTTAGGCACGTCAGAGGGCCGTTACCGGGCGTAAGGATCAAGGAGATGCGGCGATTTCGAGCGATTTGCCCCCATTTCCAAGATCAAAACGGCCCCGGAAGTGGCCCGCGCCACGCCGAACCCGCTCCCGAACCGCTGTGAGGCCGCCCACACGGTCGACAGCGCGTGACGGAACCCCGGCCGCCGGTGCCGATTCCGCCGCCCCGGCCGCCGGCCCGGGTGGCCCGCGCCACATCCCTCACCCGGAGTGCCCCCTGCCCCCACTCCCGGTGGCGGGCATAGCCTCGGCCCCATGAGCAACGACAGCGATGCAGCGGACACGGCGGACGCGGGAGAGGCGGCCGCCGGTACGGGTGGGGCGGCGGCCGCCGGTAGAGAAGGGACTGCCGAGGCGGGGGCGCCGATCGGTGCCGAGGAGCACGAGGCCGCGGCCGCGCCCACGGGCTTCGAGCTGGGCACCGACGGCCCCAAGGTGGTCCTGGCCGGTCTGGACGGCTCCGACTCCTCCTGGCGCGCCACCGCCTACGCCGCCGGACTGGCCCGCCGGCAGGGCGCCGTCCTCGCGGTGGCGTACATCCAGCCGATCCTCGGCGCCGCGACCGCCCTGGCCGGGGCCGCGGTGGAGGAGACCACCCAGGAGATCGCCGAGGAACTGCTGACCGCGCTGCGCGAGGCCGAGCAGCGGGTGCGTGAGGTGTGGAAGGTGGAGTGGCGCTTCCTGACCATGCGCGGCGACCCGTACACCGGCCTCGCCAAGCTCGCGGACGAGCTGCGGGCCGACGCCGTGGTGGTCGGCGTCTCCGAACAGGCCGGGCACAAGGTGATCGGTTCGGTGGCGGTCCGGCTGGTGAAGGCCGGCCGCTGGCCGGTCACCGTCGTCCCGTAGCCCGCGGCCGGGCGGCCGCCCGAAAGGGGCCGGGGCGGCGGCCGGTAGGGTGCGTGACCATGACGGACACGCGGGGCACGCACCCCTCCGAGCCCGCCCACCCGACCGGCAACGACCTGCACCTCGACCTCCCCGCCGGCGGCGGACGCCGCGCCGCACTGATGGCGGCCCTGCGCGAGGCGATCCGCAGCGGCAGACTGGCCCCCGGCACCCGGCTGCCGCCCTACCGCGCCCTCGCCGCCGACCTCGGCCTGGCCCGCAACACCGCCGCCGAGGCCTACGCCGAACTCGTCGCCGAGGGCTGGCTGACCGCCCGTCAGGGCTCCGGCACCACCGTCGCCGAACGTGCCGAACCCGTCCCGCGCGCCCGGGCCCGCAGGCCCTCCCGCCGCCCCGGTCCCGGCCACGACCTGCGCCAGGGCCAGCCCGATGCCGCCTCCTTCCCGCGCAGCGCCTGGCTCGCC
>NZ_JAHSQD010000524.1 GCF_020103755.1 Streptomyces sp. LS1784 | reverse complement strand
GGCCCGCGCCCAGGCCCGCCAGCGCGGCGAGCAGGTCCGGGAGAAGCGCGAGGCGAAGCGGCACGGCCTGCGCAGCGGCGCCCGCTCGGACGGCCGCGACCCGGTCCCGCTGGGTGCGGCGCTCAACCGACTGCTGACCGAACGCGGCTGGGAGTCCTCGGCCGCCGTCGGCGGGGTGATGGGCCGCTGGCCGCAGATCGTCGGCCCGGACATCGCCGCGCACTGCCACCCCTCCTCCTACGACGAGGCCGCCGCGGTGCTCACCGTGCAGTGCGACTCCACCGCCTGGGCCACCCAACTACGTTGGTTGGCAAGGCAGTTGGTGGCCCGCCTGAACCACGAACTGGGGCACCGGACGGTCAGGACCATCAAGGTGCTCGGCCCGGCGGCGCCCGCCCGCGGCTACGGCCGGCTGCGCGCGCCGGGGAGCAAGGGGCCGGGCGACACCTGGGGCTGAGCGGGAAGTCGGACGGCCGTCGGGTGCGCGGATCGGATGGCAATCTTCCGGAACCCCTGACAGCCCTTCCAGGCGCCCTGGGCCCCCCGGGCGAGTATCGGGACATGTGCAGAGGGGATTCAGGGCGGCATATCTGCCCTCAAGGGCTGCCAAACGCCCATCTCTGTCAGTCGTACCGGTAGACTGGAAGCCAAACACTGTTGCTAGTGGCAACCGAGTCGAAACGCTGTGGTCGCACGCCCGCCCGCACGGGGTGGGCATGCGGCCCGTGCTGTGCCAGAGAGGGCGCTTCGTGGCCGATTCCGGCAACCCCAGCCAGACCCCAGACCAGTCCGACCAGGCTTCCTACACCGGTAGCAACATCCAGGTGCTGGAAGGCCTCGACGCCGTCCGCAAGCGCCCCGGCATGTACATCGGCTCCACCGGTGAGCGCGGCCTGCACCACCTGGTGCAGGAGGTCGTGGACAACTCCGTCGACGAGGCGATGGCCGGGTACGCCGACACCATCGACGTCACGATCATGGCCGACGGCGCGATCCGCTGCGTCGACAACGGCCGCGGCATCCCGGTGGACATCGTCCCCGGCCAGGACAAGCCCGCCGTCGAGGTCGTGCTCACCGTCCTGCACGCGGGCGGCAAGTTCGGCGGCGGCGGCTACGCCGTCTCCGGCGGTCTGCACGGCGTGGGTGTCTCCGTGGTGAACGCGCTGTCCACCCGGCTCTCGGTGGAGATCCACAAGGACGGCCACATCTGGACCCAGGACTACAAGATGGGCGCGCCGACCGCCGCCCTGGTCAAGGGCGCGGAGACCGACCGCACCGGCACCACGGTGACCTTCTGGGCCGACGGCGACATCTTCGAGACCACCGTCTACTCCTTCGAGACGCTCTCCCGGCGCTTCCAGGAGATGGCCTTCCTCAACAAGGGCCTGTTGATCTCGCTGACCGACGAGCGCCCCGAGCACGTGGACGAGGAGGGCAAGCCGCTCACCGTCACGTACAAGTACGACGGCGGCATCGCCGACTTCGTCGCCCACCTCAACTCCCGCAAGGGCGAGCCCGTCCACCCCTCGGTGATCGACTTCGAGGCCGAGGACAAGGACAAGGCGATCTCCGTGGAGATCGCGATGCAGTGGAACTCCTCCTACACCGAGGGGGTCTACAGCTTCGCCAACACCATCCACACCCACGGCGGCGGCACCCACGAGGAGGGCTTCCGCGCCGCGCTGACCGGCCTGGTCAACCGCTACGCGCGGGACAAGAAGCTGCTCCGCGAGAAGGACGACAACCTCTCCGGCGAGGACATCCGCGAGGGCCTGACCGCGATCATCTCGGTCAAGCTCGGCGAGCCGCAGTTCGAGGGCCAGACCAAGGACAAGCTCGGCAACACCGAGGCCAAGACCTTCGTCCAGAAGGTGGTCAACGAGCACTTCGCCGACTGGCTGGACCGCAACCCCAACGAGGCCGCGGACATCATCCGCAAGTCCATCCAGGCCGCCACCGCGCGCGTCGCCGCCCGCAAGGCCCGCGACCTGACCCGCCGCAAGGGCCTGCTGGAGTCCGCCTCGCTGCCGGGCAAGCTCTCCGACTGCCAGTCCAAGGACCCGTCCGAGTGCGAGATCTTCATCGTCGAGGGTGACTCCGCCGGCGGCTCGGCCAAGCAGGGCCGGGACCCGCGCACCCAGGCCATCCTGCCGATCCGCGGCAAGATCCTGAACGTCGAGAAGGCCCGGATCGACAAGGTCCTCCAGAACACCGAGGTCCAGGCGCTGATCTCGGCGTTCGGCTGCGGCATCCAGGAGGACTACGACGAGTCCAAGCTGCGGTACCACAAGATCGTCCTGATGGCCGACGCCGACGTCGACGGCCAGCACATCCGCACCCTGCTGCTGACCCTGCTGTTCCGCTTCATGCGGCCGCTGGTCGAGTCCGGGTACGTCTACCTCGCCATGCCGCCGCTGTACAAGATCAAGTGGGGTAAGGACGACTTCGAGTACGCCTACTCCGACCGCGAGCGCGACGCGCTGATCGCCGCCGGGGTGGAGGCCGGGCGCCGACTCCCCAAGGACGACGCGATCCAGCGCTTCAAGGGTCTCGGCGAGATGAACGCCGAGGAGCTCCGGGTCACCACCATGGACGCCGAGCACCGCCTGCTGCTCCAGGTCACCCTGGAGGACGCCGCCCGCGCCGACGAGCTGTTCTCCGTGCTGATGGGCGAGGACGTCGAGGCCCGCCGCTCCTTCATCCAGCGCAACGCCAAGGACGTCCGCTTCCTGGACGTGTGACGCCTGCACCCCAGGCCCCGCACGTACCAGTCCGCGTGAAAGGAAACTGACCACCAGTGGTCGACGACAACCGTCCCGAAGGCGAACAGCCCGAGACCCCCGAGGCCGCCGAGGCCACCGCCCAGGCGACCATGCGGATCGAGCCGGTCGAGCTCGAGACCGAGATGCAGCGCTCGTACCTCGACTACGCGATGAGCGTGATCGTCAGCCGTGCGCTGCCCGAGGTCCGCGACGGCCTCAAGCCGGTGCACCGCCGCGTGCTCTACGCGATGTACGACGGCGGGTACCGCCCCGAGAAGGGCTACTACAAGTGCGCCCGCGTCGTCGGCGACGTCATGGGTAACTACCACCCGCACGGCGACACCTCGATCTACGACACCGTGGTCCGCCTGGCCCAGCCGTGGTCGATGCGGATGCCGCTGGTGGACGGCAACGGCAACTTCGGCTCCCCGGGCAACGACCCGGCCGCGGCCATGCGCTACACCGAGTGCAAGATGATGCCGCTGGCCATGGAGATGATGCGCGACATCGACGAGGAGACCGTCGACTTCGCGCCGAACTACGACGGCCGCTCGCAGGAGCCCACCGTCCTGCCCGCGCGCTTCCCCAACCTGCTGGTCAACGGTGCCACCGGCATCGCGGTCGGCATGGCCACCAACATCCCGCCGCACAACCTCCGCGAGGTCGCCTCCGGCGCGCTCTGGTACCTGGAGAACCCGGAAGCCTCCAACGAGGAGCTGCTGGAGGCCCTGGTCGAGCGGATCAAGGGCCCCGACTTCCCCACCGGCGCGCTGATCGTCGGCCGCCGCGGGATCGACGACTACTACCGCACCGGCCGCGGCTCGGTCACCATGCGCGCCGTGGTCGAGGTCGAGGAGATCCAGGGCCGCCAGTGCCTGGTGATCACCGAGCTGCCGTACCAGGTCAACCCGGACAACCTCGCGCTGAAGATCGCCGACCTGGTGAAGGACGGCAAGATCGCCGGCATCGCCGACGTCCGCGACGAGTCCTCGGCCCGCACCGGCACCCGCCTGGTGGTCGTGCTCAAGCGTGACGCGGTCGCCAAGGTCGTGCTGAACAACCTGTACAAGCACACCGAGCTGCAGACGAACTTCGGCGCCAACATGCTGGCCCTGGTCGACGGCGTGCCGCGCACCCTGTCGCTGGACGCCTTCATCCGGCACTGGGTCAACCACCAGGTCGAGGTCATCGTCCGGCGCACCACCTTCCGCCTGCGCAAGGCCGAGGAGCGCGCCCACATCCTGCGCGCCCTGCTCAAGGCCCTGGACCTGATCGACGAGGTCATCGCGCTGATCCGGGCCTCGGCGAGCGCCGACGCCGCCCGCACCGGCCTGATGGGCCTGCTCGACATCGACGAGCTCCAGGCCAACGCCATCCTGGAGATGCAGCTGCGCCGCCTGGCCGCCCTTGAGCGCCAGCGGATCATGGACGAGCACGACGAGCTCCAGCGCAAGATCGACGAGTACAACGCGATCCTGGCCTCGCCGACCCGCCAGCGGGAGATCATCTCCGAGGAGCTCACCGCGATCGTCGAGAAGTACGGCGACGAGCGGCGCTCCACCCTCATCCCCTCCGACGGCGACCTCTCCATCGAGGACCTCATCGCCGAGGAGGACATCGTCGTCACGATCACCCGTGGCGGCTACGTCAAGCGGACCCGCTCCGACCTCTACCGCTCGCAGAAGCGCGGCGGCAAGGGCGTGCGCGGCGCCCAGCTGAAGCAGGACGACATCGTCGACCACTTCTTCGTGACGACGACCCACAACTGGATCCTGTTCTTCACCAACAAGGGCCGGGTCTACCGGGCCAAGGGCTACGAGCTGCCGGACGCCGGGCGCGACGCCCGCGGCCAGCACGTGGCCAACCTGCTGGCCTTCCAGCCGGAGGAGCACATCACCCAGGTGATGGCCATCCGCACCTACGAGGACAAGCCGTACCTGGTCCTCGCCACCCGGGCCGGCCTGGTGAAGAAGTCCGCGCTCAAGGACTACGACTCGCCGCGCTCCGGCGGCCTGATCGCGATCAACCTGCGCCAGGACGAGGAGGGCCGGGACGACGAGCTGATCGGCGCCGAGCTGGTCTCCGCCGAGGACGACCTGCTGCTGGTCTCCAAGAAGGCCCAGTCGATCCGCTTCACCGCGACCGACGACGCGCTGCGGCCCACCGGCCGCGCCACCTCCGGCGTCAAGGGCATGGCGTTCCGCGAGGACGACGAACTGCTCTCGATGAACGTCGTCCGTCCGGGTACCTACGTCTTCACCGCCACTGACGGCGGGTACGCCAAGCGCACCGGCGTGGACGAGTACCGTGTCCAGGGTCGCGGCGGCTACGGCACCAAGGCGGCGAAGATCGTCGAGGGCCGCGGCTCGCTGGTCGGCGCGCTCGTGGTCGACGAATCCGACGAGATCATGGCGATCACCCTCTCGGGTGGAGTGATCCGTACAAGGGTTTCCGAGGTTCGTGAAACCGGACGTGACACCATGGGCGTCCAACTGATCAACCTCGGAAAGCGTGACGCGGTCGTGGGCATGGCCCGCAACGCGGAGGCCGAGGACGAGGAGACGGCGGAGGACGAGGTCGCGGGTACCGAGTCCACCGAGACGGCCGAGGGTACGGAGACGGTGGTCGACGGAGACGTCGAGGCCTGAACCGAACCGCAGACCGGTGCCGCTGCGTCCTGGTAGAGGGACGCGGCGGCACCGGACGCCGACCAGTTCCGGGCAATCCCGCCGGGCGCTGGATGACGAGTGACGAAGCAGGGCGGCGCCGCCGTCCTGGTGGGAAGTGCGGGAGGACCAGGTGAGTGGAGCCACGGGTGCTGCGGGAGGAACCTCCGGCGGCCGTCCGGGCGCGCAGGGCGGGGGTTCGTACGGCGTGCCGCAGCCGCCGGCCGAGCACCCGGCCGCGTCCACCTCGCTGATGCCACCGGTCGGCGGAGCGGGACAGAGCGGCGCGACCTACGGGGGGCAGCCGCAGAGCAGCCCGGCCTCCGGCTCGGGCGGCTTCTCGCAGCCGACCACGTACGCCAAGGGGCAGCCGACCCCGGCCCGGGGCACCCGGACCTCGGGCAACACCCCGGCCGGCGGAACTCCGGTCGGCGGTACGCCCGCCGCCGGGGC
>NZ_JAHSQD010000523.1 GCF_020103755.1 Streptomyces sp. LS1784 | reverse complement strand
ACCCGGTCGCCGCCTCCTACGCCGACCGCGTCGTCTTCCTCGCCGACGGCCGCATCGTCGACGAACTCCACAACCCCACCGCCGACACCGTCCTGGACCGCATGCGCCGCTTCGACGCCAAGGGCCGCACCAGCTGACACACCGGCAGCCGCAGCCCCGTCCGAAGTCACCCGCCCCCGAGTACTCCCAGGACTGACACTCCCCCATGTTCCGCACCGCACTGCGCAATGTGCTCGCCCACAAGGGCCGACTGCTGATGACGGTACTGGCCGTCATGCTCGGCACCGCCTTCGTGGCCGGCACGCTGGTCTTCTCCGACACCTTCGGCAACGCACTCAGGACCCAGAACTCCAAGAGCTACACCGACATCGCCGTCACGGTCAGCGACCGCGAGGCCGCCGGCGCTGCCGCCTTCGGCCACGGCAGCGGCAACGGCAGCGGGGCCGCCACCGGCCCGACCCTCACCGAGGAGACCCGTACGAAGGTCGCCGCGCTGCCCGGCGCCGCCGATGTCCGCGGCGTGGTGAGCGGCTTCGCCGGCATCGCCGACAAGAAGGGCGCGCTGATCGGCAACGGATTCTCCACCACCGGCACCAACTACGTGCCGGGCGCCGACGGCACCGACCCGCGTTACCCGTTGGTCGAGGGCCGCGGCCCGAAGAACGCCACCGAGATCGCGCTGGACACCAAGACCGCCGTCAAGGGCGGCTACAAGGTCGGCGACACCGTCCGGGTCGCGGTCAACGGCCCGGTGATGCAGCTCAAGCTCACCGGCACCGTGCACACCAACGACCCGCGCGTGGTGGCCGGCGGCTCGCTGGCCGCCTTCGACACCGCAACCGCCCAGCAGCTCTACCTGAGCCCGGGCCGCTTCGCCGAGCTGGACGTCAAGGCGAAGCCGGGCACCGACGACACCGCGCTGCTCACCGCCGTCAAGCAGGCCGTCCCGCAGGGCGACTTCATCGAGGCCAAGACCGGCCGCGAGCTCGCCGACGAGCAGGACGAGATGATCAGGAAGGGCACCACCTTCCTGACCACCTTCCTCATGGCCTTCGCCGGCATCGCGCTGTTCGTCGGGATCTTCATCATCGCCAACACCTTCACCATGCTGGTCGCCCAGCGCACCAAGGAGCTGGCCCTGCTGCGCGCCGTCGGCGCCACCCGCCGCCAGATCACCCGCTCGGTGCTGGTCGAGGCGCTGCTGGTCGGCCTGACCGCGTCGGTGACCGGTCTGCTGGCGGGCATCGGCATCGCCGTCGGGCTCAAGTCGCTGCTCAACGGCCCGATGGACGCGAACCTGCCGGACGGCCCGCTGATCGTCGCCCCGACCACGGTGATCGCCGCGCTCGCGGTCGGCGTGCTGGTGACGGTACTGGCCGCCTGGCTGCCCGCCCGCCGGGCCTCCCGGATCGCCCCGGTGGCGGCGATGAGCTCGGCCGAGCAGCCCGCCACCCAGAAGGGCCTGCGGGTCCGCAACATCATCGGTCTGCTGTTCTCCCTGGTCGGCGTCGCCTCGCTGGCGGCCGGCGTGGGCGGCAAGGAGGTCAAGCTGGTCGGCCTCGGCGCCGGTGCGCTGCTGATCGGCGTGTTCGTGCTGACCCCGCTGCTGTCCCGGCCGCTGATCACGCTGATCTCCCCGCTGCTGCGCGCCCTGTACGGCGCGCCGGGCAAGCTGGCCAAGGAGAACGCGATCCGCAACCCGCGCCGCACCGCCGCCACGGCCTCGGCGCTGACCATCGGCGTCACCCTGATCACCTCGCTGACCGTGATCGGCGCCTCGGTGAACCAGGCGGTGGACAGGCTCACCGCGACCGACCTCAAGGCCGACTACACGATCGCGATGCAGAACTTCTCCTCGCTCTCCCCCGAGATCGCCACCCAGATCGCCAAGGCGCCCGGCGTCAGCGTGGTGAGCGCCGAGCGCAGCATGTCCGTCGGGATCGGGCAGAACGGGGAGGACAGCGAGTGGATGACCGCGGTGGACGCCGCGACCATCGACCAGCTGGCCACCGTCAAGGTCACGGAGGGCTCCGCGGACGCCCTCAAGCAGGGCAGGCTGCTGGTCAGTTCGGGCCGCGCCAAGGCGGCCGGGTACAAGGTCGGCGACACCCTCGCCGTCACCTACCCGGACGGCGTCAAGGGCTCGCTGACCGTCGGCGGCATCCTGGAGGCCAACACCGCGCTGGCCTCGATCGTCGCCCCGGAGGCCGTGGTCGGCCCGCACGCCCAGCCCGGCTCCGGGCTGGAGAAGATCCTGGTCAAGGGCACGAACGGCGCGACCCCCGAGCTGAAGCAGGCGCTGCGCGACGCGTCCGGCGGCAACCCGCTGATCGCGGTCAAGGGCGCGAAGGAGATCAAGGCGGAGAACCGCCAGATGGTCACCGGGATCCTGAACATGATGTACGGCCTGCTCGGCATGTCCGTGGTCATCGCGGTGCTCGGCGTGGTCAACACCATGGCGATGTCGGTCTTCGAGCGCCGCCGGGAGATCGGGATGCTGCGGGCGGTCGGCCTGGACCGGCTCGGCATCCGCCGGATGGTCCGGCTGGAGTCGCTGCTGATCGCGCTGTTCGGCGGGCTGGTGGGTGTCGGCCTCGGCATCCTGGTCGCCTGGGCGGGCGTGCGCACGCTGGCGGACAGCCTCAAGGGCATCACCACCGTGGTGCCGCCGCTGCAGATCGCCGGCTACCTGCTCGCGGCCGCCGTGATCGGCCTGCTGGCCGCGATGTGGCCGGCCTACCGGGCGTCCAAGATCGACATCCTGGACTCGATCAAGAGCCAGTAACGTCCGGAAGTACGGAAGCCGGGAGCCCCCGGGGCGGTTCTCAGAACCGCCCCGGGGGCTCCGTCATGTCGTCAGCCGGACATCGTCAGTCGGAACGCATCAGGTGAGAACCATCAGTTGAAGAGCACCTTCTCGTTGTTCGGCTGCAAGGTGCCGGTGGTCAGCCCGGCGGCCGAGACCAGCAGCTGGCCGGCCGGCTTGCCGTCGGTGCCGAGCACCTCGGCGGTGACCGGCGTGGTCTCGTCCGGCGCGGTGACCTGGAGGCCGGTGAGCACGTGGCAGGTCGAGTCCGACGTGTCGCAGACGCTCCACTTGAGGCCCGCGTAACCGGACTTGTTGGGCTTCAGGGTGACCAGCACCGCCGGGCCGGGGTGCGCATCGCGGTTGGCCGACAGCGCGTCGGCGCTGTTGTCGGCCTTCAGACCGCCGAAGCCCGGGTAACCGTACAGGGTGCAGTTGTGGTCACTCTTGTTCTTGATCGTCAGCATGGCCGAACCCGCGCCCTTGATCTGCACGGTGGCGGTGATCTCGTCGCTCTTGCACCGCGAACCGGCCGCCTGGCCGGCCATCGGGTCACCGGGGACGGTGGCCCCGGCGACGCTCGCCTTCGGGTCGCCCGGCTTGTCGTCCGTGTACTTCACGTCGTCGCACGCGGTCAGCAGTACGGTCGCCGCGAGGGCCGCAACACCGGCGGCGACTAACCTGGCAGGCCTGCGAACGGTCATGTTCCCCCCATGGGTGGGTAATGGCATGGAGCTGTCACGCTTAGTACGAAGGTCGTGGCGGAACGGTTCCACTGGGGCTGCGGTTTGTCAGAGCTGGCCGCTTTTCTCCTTCTCCTGACTGGTTTCGGCCGGAACGGGCGAGAACCAGCGAGAATCAGCGCCGCACAAGCGCCGTACAAGCGCCGCACACAAGCGAGAACCGCCCCGCCCGGCGGGTGCCGGGCGGGGCGGTCGCGGTGCCGAAGCGCCGGATCAGGCGGCCGACTTGGCGGCCACCGGCTGGGCGGGCTTGGCCTTGCCGCCGCCGAAGAGGTTGAAGAACACGGCCAGCGTGGGCAGCAGGTAGAGCAGCCAGACCACCAGCTGGAGCACCGTCGGGTCCGGCTGGAAGTTGAACACGCCCTTCAGCAGGGTGCCGTACCAGCTGTCCTTGGGGATGGTGCTGGAGATGTCGAAGGCCACGCTGTGCAGGCCGGGCAGCCAGCCGGCCTCCTGGAGGTCGTGCACGCCGTACGCGAGCACCCCGGCCGCGACCACGACCAGCATCGCGCCGGTCCAGGTGAAGAACTTGGCCAGGTTGATCTTCAGTGCGCCGCGGTAGAACAGCCAGCCGAGCACCACCGAGGTGAGCAGGCCGAGCGCGGCGCCGACCAGCGGGTTCCAGCCGTCGCCGGTGGCCTGGACCGCGGTCCAGATGAACAGGGACGTCTCCAGGCCCTCGCGGCCGACGGCCAGGAAGGAGGTGACCACCAGGGCCGCGGTGCCCATCGCGATCGCCGCGTCCAGCTTGCCGTGCAGCTCGGACTTCAGGTGCCGGGCGGTGCGCCGCATCCAGAACACCATCCAGGTCACCAGGCCGACCGAGATGATCGACAGCGAGCCGCCGAGCGCCTCCTGGGCCTCGAAGGTGAGCTGCGAGGAGCCGAACTGCAGCACCGCGCCGAAGGCCATGGAGAGCGCCACGGCCGAGCCGACGCCGATCCACACCGGCGGCAGCTTGTCCTTGCGGTCGGTCTTGACCAGGTAGGCGATCAGGATGCAGACGACCAGGCTGGCTTCGAGACCTTCGCGCAGGCCGATCAGGTAGTTGCCGAACACGCGGGCTCCTGGGGGTGTAGAGGTGGTACGAGGGGGTTGCGAGCGGGTCAGCCGAACAGGGCCTGGCCCCACCACTCCCCCGGCTTGCGCACGCCCGCCGGGCAGGCGAAGTGGGCGGACCCGACGTGCTGGATGTACTCGTTGAGCTTGTCGCTCGCCGCGAGCTTCTGCTGGAGCGGGACGAAGGCCTTGCGGGTGTCGCGCTGGTAGGCGAGGAAGAACAGCCCCGCGTCCAGGCGGCCGAGGCCGTCGGTGCCGTCGGTGAAGGAGAAGCCTCGGCGCAGGATCATCAGGCCGCTGTTGGCGTCCGGGTGGGCGAGCGCGACGTGCGAGGTCGCGGGCATCGCCTTGAGGTCCGGCGCGTCGTGCTCCTTGCCCTTGCCGTACGGGGCGCCCTCGCCCTTGGTGCGGCCGAAGGTGTCCTCCTGGTCCTTGAGCGAGGCGCGGTCCCAGGTCTCGATGTGCATCCGGATCCGCCGGGCGACCAGGTAGGATCCGCCGGTCATCCACTCCGGGCCGTCGCCGGGGGCGGCCCAGACGTGGTCGGCCAGCTTGGCGGTGTCGGTGCCCGCGATGTTGTGGGTGCCGTCCTTGAACCCCATCAGGTTGCGAGGGGTCTGCTCGTCCGGGGTGGTCGAGGAGGTCTTGCCGAAACCGAGCTGCGACCAGCGGATGTTGACGGTGCCCATGCCGATCCGGGCCAGGTTGCGGATCGCGTGCACGGCGACCTGCGGGTCGTCGGCGCAGGCCTGGACGCAGAGGTCGCCGCCGCTGCGGGTCGGGTCGAGCTTGTCGCCCTTGAAGTTCGGCAGGTCGATCAGGGCCTCGGGGCGCTTGGCCTGGAGGCCGAAGCGGTCCACGCCGTCCTTCTCGAACAGGCTCGGGCCGAAGCCTATGGTCAGGGTGAGCCGGGAGGCGGGCAGGCCGAGGGCCTCGCCGGTGTCGTCCGGCGGCGCCTCCGGCGAACCGGGCACCGCGCCGGTGCCGACCTCGCGGCCGCCGGTCATCGCGGCGGCCGCCTTGGTCCACTCCTTGAGCAGCTTGACCAGGGACTCCCGGGTGGCCTTCTCGGAGACGTCGAAGGCGGCGAAGTGCAGCCGGTCCTGGACCGGGGTGGAGATGCCCGCCTGGTGCTCGCCGTAGAACGGCACCTCGGCACCGACCGGGGCGGCCACCGGGACGACGTCGTCCTGCCGGGTCGCCGCGGCGACCGAGCCGACGGCCGCGGCGCCGAGTGCGACGCCCGCACCGGCCCAGCCGATGACGGCGCGCCGGCTGACC
>NZ_JAHSQD010000522.1 GCF_020103755.1 Streptomyces sp. LS1784 | reverse complement strand
GTGGAGACCAACGTCATCGGCGTCATCCGCGTCACCAACGCGATGATGCCGCTGCTGCGCCGCTCTGCCTCACCGCGGATCGTGAACATGTCCAGCAGTGTCGGCTCCCTCACCCGGCAGTCAGGGACCGCTGGTGAGCTGACCACAGGTCCAGTGGCCGTGGCGTACTCGCCCTCGAAGACGTTCCTGAATGCCGTCACCCTCCAGTACGCCCGGGAGTTGAGCGGCACGAACATCCTGATCAACGCCGGCTGCCCCGGCTACGTCGCGACCGACCTCAACGGCTTCCGGGGCGTGCGCACGCCCGAACAGGGCGCGGCCATCGCCATCAAACTCGCGACCCTGCCCGACGACGGCCCGACGGGCCAGTTCTTCGAGGACGCCGGCGTAGTGCCCTGGTGAATGGCACGGCGGTCATCACCCGCACAGCCACCAGGGTGAGGCCGCTTCCGCCCGCGCGTCTCGAACAGGTTCATCGACTGCTTCGGCCGCCCCGGCCGACGCTCCGGTGTGTGCGTGTGTGGGGTGGTGTCAGCGGGATGGGTGGCAGCGGGCTGGTCGAGGACGAGGGATCGTCGAGCTGGTCTTCTGTCGGTCGAGGTCAGGGATCTCGGCTGTCATG
Organism: Streptomyces sp. LS1784; assembly: GCF_020103755.1. Lineage (GTDB taxonomy): Bacteria > Actinomycetota > Actinomycetes > Streptomycetales > Streptomycetaceae > Kitasatospora. Next base: position 5,269 of record NZ_JAHSQD010000522.1, on the reverse strand, counting down.
AGGTGAACAAGTCGCTGTCATGGCCAGCGAGTTGCGCCTGTCACGCGCGGTAGGCGGCTGACGTGGGGTCGCTCATTCCTGTGCACACCGCCTCGGTGGGGGAACGGGCTGATAGGCATGACCGCCGATCCCCTGTCTACGCGGCCCGGCGCCCTGCCGAAGACTTCTCCGGCGTCCACAGCCGGTGTGGAGTCGCCCGAGGCCGAGGCCTCCGCCGAGGCCGACGCCGAACGCCGCCGAGGCCTCCGCCACGCTCCCGACAGAATCGTCGCGCGTCGAATCAGCGAGCGCCGTCCCGGCCGCCGCAGGACCACAAGCGAGCGCCGTCCCGGTGGAAGAACTGCGCCTGGCGCTCGCCGCCGAAGATCATGCTGAGCACCTCCAGCTCGGACACCCGGGCAGCATCGAGCAGGCCCTGTCATCGTCCGGCGGTGTCAGCGGACGAAGATCCGGTGCGGGGTGTTCGTGGTGGCGGGCTGGTCGCGGTCCAGGCGGACGCCCGGATAGGTCTTCGCCCCGCTGCGTACGCCGAAGCTGGTGGCTACGGCCAGCAAGCCGGTCACGCCTGCCAGGCCGGCACCGGCGCCGCCGCCGCCGATGAGGCAAGCGACGACAACAAGGCCGATCCCCGCCGCGAGCAGGAGCCAGCCGAGCGTGCTGCGGGTCCGCCGCTTCTGCGCGGCGGTCGACTCGGACTCCAGCACGACCCTGATGGGGACGCGGCAGTCTCCGCAGACTACGTCGAGGACGACGGACCCCGCCTCCGGGCGCCGACTCGCGCCGAGCGGGAACAGGCGCCACTGCGACCGATAGGTCGTGCTACGCACCCCCTCGGTGCGGGTCATGCTCGTTCGGTGGCCCAGACGAAACTGTGAGACTTCAGTGGGCACGCTCATGGATCTCGCTCCGTTCCCCCGTACGCGGTCCCCCACGCGTTCGCGCGAGCCGCGATGCTAACAGACGCCCGTGCACACGTGATGAGGATCCGCGAAACGGGTTGGGGTCTGATGCCGCCGGCGGTGAGGAGGTATCGCCGGTCGGGATGGAGCCGCTCGTGGAGGTCGTACCGGCGTTTGACCCAGATGCCCAGAGCGTTGCCCTTGGAACACGGGACGCCGTCGGCGACGTCCCAGGGCAGGCCGGCTCCGACGTGGTCGCGGGGTGCGGTAATAGTCGCGCTGCTCCTGAGCTGGGCGCGCTGGTGGAACACCAAGCACCAACCAGCCGCTCAGGACGGCCGCACCCCAGCTGAGGCGTGGAACGGCGACCCGACACCGCTGCACGATGTCCACCCGAGCATCTCGCATTCAAATCAGGCTACGACCTCCTCCCTTCCGTCGCCGGACCCCTGCCTGCTCTGCCGGCCCCGCAGACAGGAGAATGGCCAGGCGCGGTGCGCGCCGCACCCCATCGCCCGCGACGCGCACCGCACCCGAACGACCACGACGCCCAGCAGCTCCCCAGACCCGGCCCTGCCCGCCCCTGCTGCGCTCCGCGCACGCTCTCGACGGTGCCTCAGGCGACATGACCTGGTGGCTTCATGAGGGGCAGCCAGGCCCCGGACTTCGTGTCCGGACGGGGCAGGCGGATCGGGTGCGCAGGACGAACGGGCTGCCCTCCCCTCTGCCCTCTCGGCCCTACCGTCCGGCCGGGCGGCGCGCTAGATGTGGGTCGCCCACGCGCGTTCGGATGAAGATGAAGGAGCCCGTCATGCGAGCACACGACCCCGACCACCAGGACGCGCGCACCCCCGCGCCACCGGTCGGCCGCAGGACCGACAACGCCCCCCGCGAACAGGCCCCCGCGTCGTTCCCCAGCGGGCTGCTCGCCCTGCAGCGCAGTGTCGGCAACGCCGCGGTCGTGCGGATGCTCCGCCGCACCGGAGACGTCCCACCCGCCGTGCAACGCCACGAACACGACGCCGGCTGCGGCCACCTCACCCAACAGCGGACCGGCGCCGGCCCCGGGGCCGCGGTTCAGCGTTCGGCCGTGGCAGACGTCCTGCGCTCCGCAGGCCGCCCCCTCGACGACACCACCCGCACCGACATGGAGAACCGCTTCGGCGCCGACTTCACCGACGTCCGCATCCACGACGGCCCCGTCGCCCGACGCTCCGCCGCCGAAGTCGGCGCCCGCGCCTACACCTCCGGCAGCCATGTGGTGATCGGCGAGGGCGGAGGCGACAGGCACACCCTGGCCCACGAACTCACCCACGTCATCCAGCAGCGCCGGGGCCCGGTCGCCGGCACCGGCACCGGTTCCGGTCTGAGGGTGTCCGACCCCTCCGACCGCTTCGAACGCGAAGCCGAGGCGAACGCGCGCCGGGTCATGGCCGGGCCCTCCCACACCCTCGAGGCTGCGGGAACGTCGTACCGAGCCTCGTCCTCTTCGGCCGGGACGACGGCCGTGCAGCGCTATGCGACTGTGGACGCAGAGATCGGTGACTTTTCGAAAGCCCGGATATCCGAAAGCGGAAAATATGTTCTGCTGGGCATGGAAGGGGACAACTGGTCCAATGTGATATGGGTCAGGGAGGATGTCGCAGAAATTCCGAAAGGCTGCCGTCTGAGCAACGTCCCGCCCATAAGCTACGGCGGAAGCCAGTACTTCGAATACGTGCCGGACGGACTCTTCCTGGCAGACTGCGCCCATACTGCCGAAGAGGTCATGCACGGGAGGTCCCTGAAGTACTCGGAAACCGAACAGGAGGCGGCCGAGGCGCCGGTCGTCAGCAAGTTCCGCGGCATCACCGGCGACGCCGACGAGGACCTGCTGTTCGGAGAGGGGAACGAAGAGAACATCGGAGCGGCGAAGAAGTATGCCGGCCGGCGAGGAGGAGCGGGGCAGGGACCGAACCACCTGGAGAGCCCAGAGGTCGGCCAAGCGTTTGTCACCGTGGAGACTTCACTGGATAAGGAGGGGAATCCGAACAACGCCTCCGGATGGCCATTCCACGTGGCGGCGGTGGTGGCCGTGGACGGCGGTGACCGCATCACTCTCGAGCAGACCGCCAGTGAACGTGACGCGAAACCCGGCGACGGCCGCCAGGGAATATTCGACATGTACGGCGTCGGCAACAAGACGACCAGTTTCCATGCCCGCGGCAGAAAGGGCAACAACTTCTCGAACAAGGCGGTTACCGCTGTCATCGCCGGGCGAGAGGGGATCGATCTCCCTCTTGACGAAAGAATTCGCACGCTCGAGGCGGCGGCGAGGACTGACCACGGCGTAGCGGACGAGCTGATCCAGGAAGCCGAGAAAGGGAATTCCCCGGAGGACCTGGAGAGCGCCTGGGGAGCCAAGAAGGATGCATGGGAGTCCACGGAGAGGGTCTGGCAGGACAGGGCCAAGAACTGGCAGATCCGCAGTACGAACCTGATGGGCGGTCAGAAGAGGGAGGCCGAACAGGAGGCTTCCCGATGCAAGGGCAAAGCCGAAGCGGCCCAAGAGATGGGCGAGCTCATCGAGGCCGCACTCGAGCGGGTCAAGAGCGGTGAAAAATATTTTGCCTGCATCAGGGGAGTAAAATCCAAGGACCGCAGCAAAAATGCCAGGGAAGCCATGGAAGAATCTCTTGTGCCGCAGTCCTGCCATGACGGGCCGTCTGACATGGAGATCGACCAGTGAGCGTGGTCTGCCGGTTCCCGCTCGACACCCCGACGCTCCCACCGAAGCCCGGCCGGCCCCGCCGCCCAGCCCTTCCACGCCGCCCTCGACCGCGCCGGCCTCCGCACCCTGACCGACAACGACCGTCAGGCCGTCCACGACCTCACCCGCCACCTCGATGACGCCACGCTGCGCCAGGTCATGAACTGGCTGGAGCGCACCCGCACCGCCGTCGGCGTTGATCGTGTGAGGGCATTTCCACCTGGACCCCAAAGGGGCTCTTGATCGTGGCCAGGGCCTCGCGAGCCGCGGCTGACAAGGCCGTGGGCGTGTTCGGTGAGCACGCAACGAGTGCGGCTTCCCCGGTGTCCGCGTACTGATCTGAGTGCTCCAGCGCGTACGGAGTTGTGTGCACCACTGACAGTGAGGATGTTCATGAGCGGTTCCCGGGCAGGTCTGACTCAACCTCTGACTGACCTCGGGTCCTCAACGGGATCTGTCGGCCTCGTCCGGGAGCCGCTCGTGAGCATCCGCCGGCCCGGTTTGCGTGACTTCATAAGAGGGCGTTCGATAGGGGATTCCCCCCAACTGTCCGGCTTTTGTTCACGCGGCACGGACTCGGTTCCAGGATCTCGTAGCGGCCGGGTCCGTGTCCGCGATATTGATCAACCGTGACGGAACGACGCCGGTACCCCTCGGACCTGAAGGACGATCAGTGGGAGCTCATCGAGCCCATGCTGCTGGAGTGGCGACGCACCCGCGCCGAAGGGCGTGAGCCCACGACCGGGCTGCGCGAGGTGGTGAACGCGATCCTCTACGTCGCCCGGACCGGGATCGCCTGGCGGTACCTGCCGCACGACTTCCCGCCCCACACCACCGTCTACGGCTACTTCAAGGAGTGGGAACGCGACGGCACCACCGAGCAGATCCACGACACACTCCGTGACCAGCTGCGGGCGAAGAAGGGCCGGCGGATCCTGCCGACAGCGGCGATCATCGACGCCCAGTCGGTGAAGGCCTCACCCAACGCCCCGGCCGACAGCCAGGGCTACGACGGCGGGAAGCGGGTCAAGGGCCGCAAGCGCCACATCGCCACCGACACCCTCGGCCTGCTCCTGGTCCTGATCGTCACCGCCGCCGGTGTCCAGGACTCGGCGGGCGGCAAGCAGGTCCTGGACACCCTCGCCGCCCAGTGGCCCACGGTGACCAAGGCATGGGTGGACGCCGGCTACAACAACGGCGTCGTCAAGCACGGCGCCGCACTCGACATCGACGTCGAGGTCGTGGCCCGGGACAAGGAACAGAAGGGCTTCGTCGTGCAGCCGATCCGCTGGCGCGTGGAGCAGACCTTCGGGATCATGTCCCGGTACCGGCGGCTCCACCGCGACTACGAGGAACTGCCGGACCGGTCACGCTCGATGATCCACTGGGCCATGGTGAACTCCATGACCAGCCGCCTGACCGCCAGCCCGGACAGAACCGGGCAATACCTCCGCCCGAAACCCCTCGCGGCAGCCTAAATCGGTATCGAACACCCTCTTACCGGTGGTGAACTCCTCGGCCACGACGCGCCAGCGCGGATCCGGGATCTTGGAGAAGAGCTCAGAGGTGCTGGCTACACCGTCTGGCCGGACGGTGGCCGACGCATTCGTGCGCGCCATGC
>NZ_JAHSQD010000521.1 GCF_020103755.1 Streptomyces sp. LS1784 | reverse complement strand
GGCCGGCCTCGCGCCGGTACCCCGGGTCGGCCGCCGGGCCGTTCGCTGACGGCGAACGGGCGGGGCCGCGGCCGCCCGCCTCATCCGTTCGGCCGAGCGGCCGTAAACGAATGCGAGGATGTGGCCTGCTGCGCCCGCCGCGCGGCGCGGTCGCGTCAGAAAGGTCCCGCTCATGGCCATCGAGGTCGGCACCCAGGCTCCGGACTTCGAGCTCAACAACCAGCACGGCGAGGCCGTCCGGCTCTCCGACTTCCGCGGCGGCAGGAACGTCGTCCTGGTCTTCTACCCGTTCGCCTTCACCGGTGTCTGCACCGGCGAGCTGGGCGCGATCCAGCGGGAGCTGGCGGGCCTGCAGAACGACACCGTGCAGGTGATCGGCCTCTCCTGCGACTCGCAGTTCTCCCAGCGGGTCTTCGCCGACCGGGAGGGGCTGGAGTTCCCGTTGCTGGCCGACTTCTGGCCGCACGGCGAGGTCGCCCGGGCCTACGGCGTCCTCGACGAGGAGCGGGGCTGCCCGCTGCGCGGCACCTTCGTGATCGACACCGCGGGCACGGTGCGCTGGAGCGTCGTCAACGGCCTTCCGGACGCCCGGGACGAGCAGGAGTACCTGAAGGTCCTCGCAGCGCTCTGAGACCCCCGCCCGGGGCCTTGAGTGGCGGGGGCACACCCTCGCGGCACCCGCCGGCCGAGTGCCGCGAGGCCGTGTCCGGCCTGATCAGGGGTGCGGACGGGAACCCCGTACTACGCTCTGGCCGTTGGCGGGGTGGGGCGCGGGAGCCGATGGGCCTCCCGCCGCCCGGGACCGCACCACCGGGGGCACCACTGGACGTGCCTCCCGATTCTTGGAGGACTAGTGGGAGTCAGCCTCAGCAAGGGCGGCAACGTCTCGCTCACCAAGGAGGCACCGGGCCTCACGGCCGTGGTCGTCGGCCTGGGCTGGGACGTCCGGACCACCACCGGTGCGGACTTCGACCTGGACGCCAGCGCCCTGCTGTGCAACGCCCAGGGCAAGGTCGCCTCGGACGGCAACTTCGTGTTCTTCAACAACCTGAAGAGCCCGGACGGCTCGGTCGAGCACACCGGCGACAACCTGACCGGTGAGGGCGAGGGCGACGACGAGGCGATCAAGGTCAACCTGGCCGGCGTGCCGACGGACGTGGAGAAGATCGTCTTCCCGGTGTCGATCTACGACGCCGAGACCCGCGGCCAGAACTTCGGCCAGGTGCGCAACGCGTTCATCCGCGTGGTGAACCAGGCCGACAACTCGGAGCTGGCCCGCTACGACCTCTCCGAGGACGCCTCCACCGAGACCGCGATGGTCTTCGGCGAGCTGTACCGCAACGGCAGCGAGTGGAAGTTCCGCGCCATCGGCCAGGGCTACGCCTCGGGCCTGCGCGGCATCGCGCAGGACTTCGGCGTCAACGTCTGAGCCCACGCCGGCGCCCTGCGGCGCGGGCTTCGCGCCGTTCTCCCGGGGCGGCCCCGGACCTCCGCGGTCCGGGGCCGCCCCGGCTTCGTGCGACCCGGTGCCGCGGTGGTCCGTCGCGCTGCGAGGATGTGAGTTCAGGAAGTTCAGCCGACCGGAGCCGGTCGGCCGGGGCCGAGGGGGACTACACCTGGATGGCGCCCCGGAACAAGCAAGGGAGGAAGAACGTCATGGTGGTCACGCTCGCCAAGGGCGGCAACGTCTCGCTCACCAAGGCCGCGCCGAACCTGACGCAGGTCCAGATCGGCCTCGGCTGGTCCGCCCGTTCGACCACGGGCGCCCCGTTCGACCTCGACGCGAGCGCCCTGATCTGTGGTGGCGGGCGGGTGCTCGGTGACGAGTACTTCGTCTTCTACAACAACCTCAAGAGCCCCGAGGGCTCGGTGGAGCACCAGGGCGACAACCTCACCGGCGGCGACGACACGGGTGACGACGAGGTGGTCCTGGTCAACCTGGACCTCGTCCCGGTGCAGGCCGACAAGGTGATCTTCGCGGTCTCGATCTACGAGGCCGAGGCGCGGCTCCAGAACTTCGGTCAGGTCCGCAACGCCTACATCCGGGTCGTCAACTCGGTCGACGGCCAGGAGATCGCCCGCTACGACCTGTCCGAGGACGCGTCCAGCGAGACCGCGATGATCTTCGGTGAGCTGTACCGCTACGCGGGCGAGTGGAAGTTCCGCGCAGTGGGCCAGGGGTACGCCTCCGGCCTGCGCGGCATCGCACTCGACTTCGGGGTGAACGTACAGTAAGGGCGAAAATCGGACTTGTCGCACCCGACTCGATCATGAGAACAGAGGGCGGTGCGGGGGTGACCTGACCGGGCCGGGCCCGGTCAGGGGCGTCTCGGGGACGAGGCCGCCCCGGCACGGCCAGAACCCGAAAGGTAGCCAACTCCCGTGTTCCTCCGCACATTCGGCTGGTCGTTCGCGATCACCGCCATCGGCCTGGCCGCGGCCGGACTGCTCTGGGGAGCCCAAGGCTTCGGCATCGTGCTGATCCTCTCCATCCTGGAGATCTCCCTGTCGTTCGACAACGCGGTGGTCAACGCCACGGTGTTGAAGCGGATGAACCCGTACTGGCAGAAGATCTTCCTGACCGTCGGTGTCCTCATCGCGGTCTTCGGCATGCGCCTGGTCTTCCCGCTGCTGGTCGTCGGCCTCACCGCGAAGCTCAACCCCGCGACGGTCGTCGACCTCGCGCTGCACTCCGACAAGACCCACGACGGCCTCACCTACGCCCAGTACCTGGAGGCGGCCAACCCGGCCATCGCGGCCTTCGGCGGCGTCTTCCTGCTGATGATCTTCCTCGACTTCATCTTCGAGGAGAAGGACTACAACTGGCTGGCCTGGATCGAGCGCCCGCTGGAGAAGGTCGGCAAGCTGGAGGCCTTCTCCAGCGTCGTCGCCCTCGTCGCCCTGCTGCTCGCCTCCAACTTCTTCGCCGGGGAGCACGCGGAGACCGTCCTGCTCGCCGGTGTCCTCGGCCTGGTCACCTACCTCGCGGTCAACGGCCTTTCCTCGATCTTCGAGTCGGGCCTGGAGGCCGAGGAGGAGCGCGAGGAGGAGGCGGAGAAGGCCGGCAAGTCGATCGTCCAGGTCGGCGGCAAGGCGGCGTTCTTCCTCTTCCTCTACCTGGAGGTCCTGGACGCCTCGTTCTCCTTCGACGGCGTGGTCGGCGCGTTCGCCATCTCCAGCGACATCTTCCAGATCACCCTGGGCCTCGGCATCGGCGCGATGTACATCCGCTCGCTGACCGTCTTCCTGGTCCGCAAGGGCACCCTGGACGACTACGTCTACCTGGAGCACGGCGCGCACTACGCGATCGGCGCGCTGGCGGCGATCCTGCTGGTCGGGATCAAGTACCACATCCCGGAGATCGTCACCGGCCTGATCGGCGTCGCCTTCATCGGACTGGCGCTCGGCTCGTCGATCCTGCGCAACCGGCGTGAGGGCGCGGACGAGGAACCGGAGCTGGTCAGCACCGGCAAGTAGCCGTCCGTCCGGCACGCGAAACGGCCGCCCCCCGGGAATCCCGGGGGGCGGCCGTTTCGCGTGCCGGTGGTCCGGTGGGTCCGTGGTCCGGTGCGGCCCGTTCGGACCACGGACCGGACCGCTGCCCCGCTGCGGACGCGGGGCCCGGGCGCCTCGGATCAGCCGAGCTGCTGCTCGATCGCGCGCAGCTTGCGCTCCAGCGAGTCCAGCTTCGGCATCGACAGGGTGTCGTCGTCGGCCGTCAGGTCGATGGTCGAGCCGCTGCGGGACGACCCGGTGCCGGAGGCCGAGGAGGACGAGTACGACGAGTACGAGGAGCCGACGGCTGCGCGCGGGCGGCGGCCGGCGTCCAGGGAGGCCGGTTCGAGCGAGTCGGTGGACTGGCGCGAGGCCGAGGTCGAGGTGGTGGCGTCGGGACCCGCGGCTAGGGCAGGCTCCGTAGTGCTCGGGCCGTCTCCGGCAGCCGTGAGGGCGGGCACCTGGCGGCCGCCGCGGGCCCGGGCGAGCATGCCGCCCTGACGGGAGATGGCCTTCAGCTCGGCCCGCTCGCGGCGGTCGGCGGTACGGGCGCGGGCCTTGGCGTCCAGCTTCGCCTGGCGCTCCTCGCGCACCTCGTCGACCGCCTCGTCCAGGCTGCGGACGTTCTCCAGCAGCATCAGCGACCAGGCCGCGTAGGTCTCGCGCGGGGCGCGCAGCCAGCGGACGATGCGGATCTGCGGCAGCGGACGCGGGACCAGGCCCTGCTCGCGCAGGGCGGCCTTGCGGGTCTGCTTCAGCGCCCGGTCGAACAGGATGGCCGCCGAGATCGACATGCCGGAGAAGAACTGCGGGGCGCCGTCGTGCGAAATGCCGCGCGGGGCGTGCACCCAGTTGAACCAGGCCGAGGCGATCGCGAACACCCAGACCAGCAGGCGCGAGCCGAGCGCGGCGTCACCGTGGCTGGCCTCGCGGACGGCGAGCACCGAGCAGAACATCGCGGCGCCGTCCAGGCCGAACGGGACGAGGTACTCCCAGCCGCCGGACAGGCCCAGGTTCTCCTTGCCGAAGCCGACCAGGCCGTGGAAGGAGAGGGCGGCGGCGACACCGGCACAGCAGAACAGCAGCGTGTACGAGGAGATGCCGTAGATCATCTCCTTGCGGCGGCGGCGCTCCTCGCTGCGCTCCCAGGAGTCGCCGGACTCGTCCTTCTTCGAGTTCTTGAAACGCAGCGTCGCCATCAGGACGGCGACGAACAGCAGGGCTGCGCCGCCGACGACGGTCCAGACCAGCTGTATGGAGGTCAGGTTCATTGCGGGTCGGGCCTCGGGTTTCCGCAGGGGACAGGATCACAGCGCGACACAGGCGGTCAGGATCAGTCGTGCGGGCACTGCCTGACGGTTCGTTCGTCGCCGCACGGCATGCCCGCCGCGCTCGCGCAGGGGCGGACGGGACACCTGTGCGGCTAGACGATATCGCGTCCGAAGGGGCGGCATGTTACGGGAGGGCGGCTTCCTCCGGCCAATCGACCCGCCGGTCGGGCCGGGTTGGGTAGGGGAGGGGGCGGACGGGGTATCCGACGGCCGGGCCGATGCCCGATCATTGGTCGGCGGACCGTCAGAACGCCTGGCGGGAGCAGGGGGGAGAAGACTGCATGGTCTCGATCTGGGAGTACCTGCGCGGGGGCAAGAGCTACACCTTCGACAACCCCGGCGGTCAGCACAAGGTCACACTCACCAAGTCGTCCCCGCAGCACGCGATCACCGGGTCGGCCGCCACCACCGGCTACCTCTACGTCAACCTGCACTGGACGATGAGCTCCGGCGGTGTCCGGCCGAGCACCCGGGACTCCGTCAAGCGGTTCTTCAGCCCGCGGATCCTGCGGCCGCTGGAGCCGGACTCGGCTCAGAGCAGCGAGCCGGTGAACGTCGACCTCGACCTGGCCTGCATGTACGAGCTCTCCGACGGGACCACGGGCGTGGTGCAGCCGCTCGGCGGGCTCTTCGGCGACCTCCAGAGCGCGCCGTACATCAAGCTCAGCGGCGACGACCAGTACGGGGCGCCGTCCGGCGAGACGATGTACGTCAACCTGGAGAAGAAGGACAAGTTCAAGCGGCTGCTGATCTTCGTCTACATCTACGACGGCACGCCGGCCTTCGAGCAGTCGCACGCGGTGGTCACGATCGTGCCGCAGGCCGGGCCGCGGATCGAGATCAAGCTGGAGGAGCGGGCCCGCGCGGCGCGCTCCTGCGCGGTGGTGCTGATCGAGAACGTGGGGGACAACCAGCTGACGGTGCGCCGCGAGGTGCGGTACGTCAACGGGTTCCAGGCGGACATCGACCGGCTGTACGGGTTCGGGATGCAGTGGCAGCGCGGGTACAAGAGCGACTGACGGCGACCGGCGGTCTCGCGGCGGGGGCCCGGCCCGGACGGGGGCCCGGGTTCGGCGGGGCCGG
>NZ_JAHSQD010000520.1 GCF_020103755.1 Streptomyces sp. LS1784 | reverse complement strand
TCAGCGCGCTGCGCAGCCGTCCCGGCACCGCCGCCGGACCGCAGGCCGCGCCGCCCACCCCCGCCCGGGCCTTCCTGCCCCTGCTGGGCATCACCCTGCTGAACCCGCTCACTGTCCTCTACTTCGCCGCCCTGGTGCTCGGCGGCGGCAGCCAGGACGGCGTCCCGGCCCGGGCGGCCTTCACCGTCGGCGCCTTCACTGCATCCGCCTGCCGGCAGCTGCTGCCGGCCTCCGGCGGCGCGCTGCTCGGCTGACCACCGGCCGGCCGCTCGACGGTCCACGCCACACCCCCGGCCCACCAGCCCACCGCCCCCGGGCACGTCCGGCTACGCAGCGCAACCGGCCCCGCCGCCCCCGTCGCCGTACCCACCGTCTCCGCGCGGCTCCTCCGACGGTCGGCTGACCAGCGGGATCGGCGAACCCGTCACCAAGAGCCGCTCACCCGTTTACGTCCGATTCATACCTTGTATCCTGGTTCTGTATCCGTTGAGTGACATCCGCCGAAGACCCAGCCCGAAGACCCAGCCCGACAGCGGGCCCTGCACCGCAGCCGCCCTGCCGAGCGGCCCGACCGGCTCGGGCGCGGCCGACGACGCTGCCACGGACCCGGAGGAGTGCGGACATGGCCGAGCAGGACGCCCCCGAGAAGCGGGGCCGGCTGAGCCGCCCGCTGGTGCTGGGCACCGCCGTGGCCCTGGTCGACCGCGAGGGCCTGGCCGCGCTGACCATGCGCAGGCTGGCGGCCGAGCTCGGCGTGGAGTCGATGGCCCTGTACCGCTACACGCCGGGCAAGGAGGCCCTGCTCGACGGCCTGGTCGAGGCCTACTTCGACGAGATCAACGCCCGGCTGCGGGCCGGCGCCGGCCGCGGCCCCCAAGAGGGCGGCTGGCGTGCCGAACTGCGCCGGATCTCCCGGGCGTTCGCCGCCACCGCGCACGCCCACCCCGAGATCCTGCCGCTGATCGCGACCCGCCCGCTGTCCGTTCCGGTGGCCCGCCGCCCCGCCTCGGTGCTGGAACTCACCGAGCACATCCTGGCCGTGCTCGGCCAGGCCGGCTTCGACGACGCGGGCGCGCTGACCGTCTACCGCACCTTCGTCGCCTGGAACCTCGGCTGCCTGCTGGTGGACAAGCGCCAGGTGGTCGACAACCCGAACGAGCCGGATCCGGTCCTGCGGCTCGGCCTGCACCGGCTGCCCGCCAGCGAGTACCCCCGGCTGCGCGCCCTGGTGCCCCGGTTCGCCGACTTCGACGACGAGGCCGAGCTGCTGAGCGGCCTGGACAGCCTGCTCGACCGGATGCCCGAGCCGCCCCTTGACGGCTTCTACGGCAGCGACGCATCCTGAGGATACGAGGTACACGTCGGACGTATCCCCCCTGATCGGCGCCGCCGGGCCACCCGGCACCATCGCGGCAGCCCGCTGACGGCGCCCGGAAGAAGTCCCCATGTCCTCCACCTCGAACGCGTCACCCCACGACGACATCCTGCGCCTCCGCGTCACCGCCAAGGACCCGGAGACCCTGCGCGCGCTGCTGCGCGACACCCACCCCGACGTCGGCGGACGCCCGCACGTCGAGGAGGACGGCCGCATCGGCATCGACGTCTACGCCCCGGCCGACCAGGTCCCAACCCTCGAACGCGAGGGCATCACGGTCACCCGGATCGGCAACGCCAGCGAGGCCGGGCGCGCCGCCCAGGCCGAGGTCGGCGTCGGCGACCGCTTCGCCCCCGCCGACGCCGTCCCGCGCGGCCTGGCCACCAAGCTCTCCGGCTGACCCGGGAGGCCCGCCATGCCGTACCTGAACGTCACCGAGGTCGAGTCCGCCGTGACCAGCCTGGCCACCGCCTACCCCGACATCACCCAACTCGTCACGCTGCCCGAGGCCTCGCACGAGGGCCGCACCGCCCACGCCCTGTTGATCAGCGAACCCACGGCGGCCCCCAAGCCGTGCGTCATGATGATCGGTGGCGTCCACGCCCGCGAGTGGGGCAGCTGCGAGATCCTCATCCACCTCGCCGCCGACCTGCTGGAATCCCACCGGGACGGCACCGGCCTCGGCTACGGCGGCACCGCCTTCACCGCCGCCCAGGTCGGCAGCCTGCTCCACCGGCTCGACCTGGTGCTCTACCCGCTGGTCAACCCCGACGGCCGGAACTACAGCCAGACCGTCAAGCCGATGTGGCGCAAGAACCGCAACCCGGCCAACGCCGGCGGCAGCCCGAACCCGGACTGCGTCGGCGTCGACATCAACCGCAACTACGATTTCCTCTTCGACTTCGTCACCGCCTTCGACCCGAAGGCCAACCCCCAGGTGTCGAACGACCCGTGCGACCCGCAGGTGTACGCCGGCCCGAGCGCGTTCTCCGAACCGGAGACCCGCAACGTCCGGTGGCTGCTGGAGCAGCTCCCGCTGACCCAGTGGTTCGTCGACGTGCACAGCTACTCGCAGGACGTGCTCTACAACTGGGGCGACGACGAGAACCAGTCGATCGACCCCGACATGAACTTCCGCAACTCCGAGTACGACGGCAAGCGCGGCCTGCCCGGCGACCTCACCTACTCCGAGTACATCCCCAAGGGCGACCAGGACGCCGCCGTGCTGCTCGCCGAGGCGTTCTGCCAGGGCGTCAACGGCGTACGCGGCCTGACGTACAAACCGATGAGCGGCTTCCATCTGTACCCGACCAGCGGGACCAGTGACGACTACGTCTACTCCCGCAGCTTCGCCGACCCCGACCAGGGCAAGGTGCTCGGCTTCACCGTCGAGTGGGGCGCCGAATTCCACCCGCGGTGGGCGGAGATGGAACAGATCATCCGTGATGTGGACGCCGGGCTGGTGCAGTTCTGCCTGGCCGCCGCCTGAACAACCCCTGAGCCGCAGTGCCCGACAGCAGGGCGCCCGCCACGATCGGTCGCGGCGGGCGCCCCGTCATGCCGGGTCAGGCGGCCCGGTGGAAGAAGAACGGTTACTTCGATCCGCAGTGCGGGAGCTGCGGTGGGAATGCGCCGGGGAGGGCTCGCGGTGTCACCCTGCGTGCCGACCCCTGCGCTACGCGCTTACGAGGCACACGTACGAGGCACACGTACGTCGTATACGAGTCTGCCCGCACCCCGCGAGCTGGTCAAGGGCGGACCGGGACGCTCCGTTGCCCGCCCGGCGGAGCCCGCCGGACGAGCCCCGGGCTCAGACCCGGGCGCCAAGCATCCGCAGCACCAACTCGCCGTAACGGCGCCCGAGTTCCTCCGGCGCCTCGGTGGAGTTCGCCGTGTACCAGCGGGAGACGTCGATGCCCAGCGAGGTGACCGCGCGGGCCGCCGTCCGCACCTCCGTCACGTGGAAGTCCCCCACCGCCGCGCCCGCCTCGATCAGCGCGCTGACCTCGCGCTCGATGTCCAGCCGCAGCGCCGCGACCACCGCGTAGGCGTCCTCGGGCAGCGCGTGCAGTTCGTAGTTGACCACCCGGCCGACCGTCCTGGCCCGGGCGTGCCAGGCGGTGAACTGCTCGACCAGCCGGCGCATCCGCTCGGCCGGGCCGCCCGGGCCGGCCACCGCGTCCCGGACCAGGGTCAGCGTGGCGGCGTGACCGGCCTGGCTGATCTCGGCCAGCAGCGCGGCCTTCGACTGGTAGTGGATGTACAGCGCGGCCGGGCTCATCCCCGCCGCGGTGGCGATGTCCCGGGTCGTGGTGGCGTGGAAGCCGCGCTCCGCGAACGACTCGACGGCGGCCTGGAGCAGCCGGTACGCCGCTTCGGGGCGGACGTCGGCACCGGGCAGGGTCGGCCAGAGGTCGGCGAGCGGGGTGCTGGTCATGGCGCCATCCTCCCAGAGAACTCGTACAGGCATTCCCGCCGACCACCCCGCGGGCCGAGCGGGCGTTCGGCAGGCTGTTGACAGGCTCCCGCACCGACAGCATGCTGAGCAAGCGCTTAGTCAGCGACAGTCCTCAGGACTCGGCATCCCCGTGGGAAAGGCAGGACGCTCCGTGGTGCACTCCTTCAAGGGCCGGGTGGCCGTCGTCACCGGATCGAGCCGGGGCATCGGCCTCGGCATCGCGCGCGAGCTGGTCGACCGCGGGGCCAAGGTCTGCCTCACCGCCCGCAACCCGGAGCCGTTGGCCGAGGCCGTCCGCGACCTGGGCGGTCCGGACAACGCGATCGCCGTCGCGGGCAAGGCCGACGACCCGGCGCACCAGGAGGAGGCCGTCGCCCGCACCCTGGAAGCCTTCGGCCGGCTCGACCACCTGGTCAACAACACCGGCATCAACCCCGTCTACGGGCCGGTCCTCGACACCGACGAGGCCGCCGCCGCCAAGATCCTCGCCGTCAACGTGCTGGCCCCTCTGGCCTGGACCCGCCGCGCGCACGCCGCCTGGATGGGCGAGCACGGCGGCTCGATCGTCAACGTCGCCTCCATCACCGGCATCCGTGCCTCGCTCGGGATCGGCATGTACGGCGTCAGCAAGGCCGCGCTGATCCGGCTCACCACCGAACTCGCCGCCGAGCTCGGCCCCCAGGGTGTCCGGGTCAACGCCGTCGCCCCCGCCCTGGTGAAGACCAGGTTCGCCGAGGCGCTGTACGAGGGCCGCGAGGAGAAGGTCGCCAAGGCCTACCCGCTCGGCCGCCTCGGCGTCCCCGAGGACGTCGCCGGCGCCGTCGCCTTCCTGCTCTCCCCGGACGCCGGCTGGATCACCGGCCAGACCCTCGTCGTGGACGGCGGGGTCACCCTCGGCGGTGGCATGTGACCACCGGGGCGTTCGACGGCCGGGGCGTGGTGGTGACCGGCGGCGGCCGGGGCATCGGGGCCGCACTGGCCCGGGCCTTCGCGGCGGCCGGCGCCCGGGTGGTGGTCAACGACCTGGACACCGGGGCGGCCCACGCCGTGGCGAAGGAGTGCGGGGGCACCGCGCTGCCCGGGGACGCCGCCTCCGCCGAGGGGCTGGCCGGCCTGGTCGGGCGGGCCCACGGCGAACTCGGCGAGATCGACGTGTGGTGCGCCAACGCGGGCGTCGCCCCGGTGGGCGGGGCGGACGCGCCCGCCGCGGCCTGGACGAGCGCCTGGGAGGTCAACGTCATGGCCCACGTCCGGGCTGCCGAGCTGCTGCTCCCCCGCTGGCTGGAACGCGGCGAGGGCCGCTTCCTGGCCACCGTCTCCGCCGCCGGGCTGCTCACCATGCTCGGCTCCGCCCCTTACGCCGTCAGCAAGCACGGCGCGCTGGCCTTCGCCGAGTGGCTCTCCGCGACCTACCGCCACCGGGGCGTCCGGGTGCACGCGCTCTGCCCGCAGGGTGTGCGCACCGACATGCTCGCCTCCACCGGCGCGGTCGGCGAGGCGCTGCTGGCCCCGACCGCGCTCGACCCGGCGGAGGTCGCCGAGGCGGCGCTGGACGGCATGCGCGCGGAGCGCTTCCTCCTCCTGCCGCACCCCGAGGTCGCCGACTACTACCGGGTCCGGGCCACCGACCCGGACCGCTGGATCGCCGGCATGAACCGGCTCCAGCAGGGACTGGAGAGGAGCGAGCTGCTGTGAGGGCCTGGCAGGTGCGCGAACTCGGGGAGCCGGCCGAGGTGATGCGACTGGCCGAGGACGTCGCGCGGCCGGTGCCCGGACCGGGGCAGCTGCTGGTCCGGGTGCGGGCGGCGGCCGTCAACTTCCCGGACGCGCTGATGGTGCGCGGGCAGTACCAGGTCCGCCCGCCGCTGCCGTTCACGCCCGGCGTGGAGCTGTGCGGCGAGGTGGTGGACGGCGCCCGGCGGGGCGAGCGGCTGATCGGCAACCCGGTGCTGCCGCACGGCGCCTTCGCCGAGTACGCCCTGCTGGACGCCGCCGCCGCGTTCCCGGCGCCCGAGGCACTGGACGACGCCGAGGCCGCCGCCCTGCACATCGGCTACCAGACCGCCTGGTTCGCGCTGCACCGCCGGGCCCGGCTGCGGGCCGGCGAGACCCTGCTGGTGCACGCGGCGGCCG
>NZ_JAHSQD010000052.1 GCF_020103755.1 Streptomyces sp. LS1784 | reverse complement strand
TGAGGACGGCCAGTGCCCCGGCGCGGATCGCGCTGTCGGCGGCCGGCGGTGCGGTGAGGCCGGCGGCGCG
This sequence comes from Streptomyces sp. LS1784, assembly GCF_020103755.1. Classification (GTDB taxonomy): domain Bacteria; phylum Actinomycetota; class Actinomycetes; order Streptomycetales; family Streptomycetaceae; genus Kitasatospora. The sequence goes on along the minus strand of NZ_JAHSQD010000052.1, from coordinate 27,156 downwards.
CCGGCGGCGGGCGGTGTGCAGGCGGGCGGCCAGGTAGAGGGCGGGGGCGAGGACGGCCAGGCCCCAGGCGTAGGCGATGTCGCCGTCGCCGAGGAAGGTGGTGTCCAGGCTCGCGACGACGCCGTCGTGGCGGTTGTTGACGGTGCCGGCGTCGCCCAGGACCCACTCCTGCAGGCCGCTCCAGGCGAGCATCCCGGCGAGGGTGACCACGAAGGCGGGCACCCCGACGCGGGCGAAGAACAGGCCGTGCAGCAGGCCCATGGCGCAGGCCGCGCCCAGGGCGGCGAGGATCGCCACCCACTCGCTCCACCCCTGGCGCACCGCCAGCACCGCCGCGATGGCAGCGCTCGCGCCGGCCACCGAGCCGAGCGAGAGGTCGATCTCGCCGAGGATCAGCACGAAGACGACACCGACCGCGATCAGGCCGGGGCCGGCGATGAAGCGGGTGATGTTGGTGAGGTTGTCGGCCTGCAGGAAGTGGTGGGTGACGGACTGGAAGACGACCGCGATGACGACCAGGCCGACGACGACCGGCAGCGAGCCGAGCTCGCCGGAGGCCAGGCGTCGGCGGACGGCCTGCGCCCGCCCTGCCCAGCCCTGCGCGGGCGGGAGCAGCCGCGGGTCGGCGACCGGAGGGGGTGTGGCGGGTGCTTCGGGGGCGCTCATACGGCCTCGGCCTCCTCGGTGTGCTCGGTGTGCTCGGTGCGGCGGGCCCGGCGGGCGTGGGCGTTGTCGGTGGCTCCGGTGATCGCGGCGACGATCTGCTCCTGGGTGGTGCCCGCCACCGGGAAGACGCCGTTGTTGCGGCCCAGGCGCAGCACGGCGACGGTGTCGGCCACCGCCCGTACGTCGGCCATGTTGTGGCTGACCAGCACGACCGCCAGGCCCTGCTCGCGCAGCCGCTCCACCAGGTCCAGGACCTGGGCGGTCTGCTCGACGCCGAGCGCCGCGGTGGGCTCGTCCAGCACCACCAGGGCCGGTTCGCCGACCAGGGCGCGGGCGATGGCCACCACCTGCCGCTGCCCGCCGGACAGCGCGGCCACCGGTGTGCGCACGTCGGGGATGCGGATGGCGAGGGTGTCCAGCAGCCGGCGGGCGTGCTGCTCCATGGCGACTTCGTCGAGCAGGCCGCGGCGGCGTTTCTCGCGGCCGAGGAAGAGGTTGGCGATGACGTCGAGGTTGTCGCACAGCGCGAGGTCCTGGTAGACGGTCGCGATGCCGAGGGCGGCGGCGTCCTGGGGGCGGGCCAGGCGGACCGGCTCGCCGTGCCAGGTGAGGGTGCCCTCGTCCACGGGGTGGACGCCGGCGATGGTCTTGACGAGGGTGGACTTGCCGGCGCCGTTGTCGCCGACGAGGGCGAGCACCTCGCCGGCGTGGACGGTGAGGTCGACGTCGGTGAGGGCCTGGACGGCCCCGAAGCGCTTGGAGACCGAGCGCAGCTGGAGGACGGGTGCGCCTGTCACGGGAACGACCACCTTGGGGGATGGGGTGCTTGAGGCTACTTGAGACCGGCGGCGGCGCACGCGGCGGCGTAGTCGGCGGTGCAGATGTCGGAGACCTTGTAGATGCCGTCGGCCAGGACGGTGGCGGCGATGGTGTCCTTGGTGACGATCTTGGCGTCCAGCAGCTTGGTCGGGATGTTCTTGGCGGTGGCGCTGTCGACGCTCGCGGTGGCGATGGTCTTGACGTCCTTGCCCTGGAGGAGGGCGACGGCCAGTTCGGCGGCGGCCTCGGCCTGCGGGCGGTAGGCCTTGTAGATGGTGTACGCCTGGTCGCCGTTGACGATGCGCTGGATGGCGTCCAGGGAGGCGTCCTGGCCGCCGACGGGGACCTTGATGCCGGCGCCCTTGAGCTGGGTGATGATGGCGGCGGCCATGCCGTCGTTGGCGGAGTAGACGGCCTGGAAGCCGTTCTTGCCGAACTCGGTGACGGCGGCGGAGATCTTCTGCCCGGCGACGGTGGGGTCCCACTGCCCGGACTGCTCGTAGACGACCTTCTTGACCTTGCCGTCGAGGACCTTGTGCGCGCCGGACTTGAAGTCCGCGGCGTTGGGGTCGGCCTCGTCGCCGTCGATCATGACGATGTTCGCCTCGGCGGCCTGCGCGCCGAGCGCGGCCAGCAGGGCCTGGCCCTGGAGTTCGCCGACCTTCTCGTTGTCGAAGGAGGTGTACGCGGCGACCGGGCCGGCGGCCAGGCGGTCGTAGGCGACGACCTTGACGCCCTTGGCGGCGGCCTCCTGGACCCAGTCCTGGGTGGACTTGGCGTTGTACGGGTCGAGGATGATCACCTTGACGCCCTGGGCGAGCAGGGTGTCGAACTGCTGCTTCTGCTTGGCGGCGCTGCCCTCGGCGTTGTTGTACAGCACCTTGCACTGTGCGCACAGGGCCCTGACCTTGGCTTCGATGAACGGCCGGTCGAAGGACTCGTAGCGCACGGAGGAGGCGTTCTCGGGCAGCAGCAGGCCGATGGTGTTCGGGTTGCCGGAGGAGGCGGATGCCTCGTTCTTGGCGCCGCCGGCCTTCCCGCAGGCGGCGGTCATGGACAGGGTCAGCGCGAGGCCCACGGTGGAGACGAGGGCGCGACGCAGGACGGCGTTCATAAGGGTGCCTCTCCCTGGGGTCGCCGCGGCTTCGCGGCGGGGTGGGGGGAGTCAACCCTGGGCGCGTACATGACGTCAATAAGTAAAACCAGACTGCCTGGAATCCATCTCCACTCGTTATCTTCGTGAACACGCTTCAGGGGAAGGGCGCGCGAAAGACGGGAGCGCCCGCCGGTCCCCCGTGCGGCGGGCACTCCCTGCTCAAATCTGACGTTATGTCAGGGACGGTCGAGCGTGATCGAGTTGATCGGCCCCAGGTCGTAGTAGACGCCCTTCGGGGAGGAGAGGTCGTAGACGCAGTCGGCGCCGCCCGAGCCGCGGCACAGGTGGGCGTGCGCGCCACCGGTCTGGTTGTTGAGCACCCAGTGCATGCCGTACTGGCCGCTCAGGTTGTGCGCGCCGTAGCTCCAGTAGACGGCGCTGGGGCGGACCGCCGGGTCCTGGCCCTGCGGGTAGACGCAGACCGCGCCCGACGGGCAACCCGCCCAGTCGCCGTCCGCGGCGCCGGCGCCGCCGGCCCCCATCGTGGTCAGGGCGGCGGCGGCCAGGGCCAGGGCGGCGACGGCGTGGGTGATCCTGCGCATGATGGTTCTCCCTTGGCTGGTACGAGGACGGGCGATCGATCCGCCCGGTGCCCGTCAGCCTAGGAATCCCGTGCCCGCAGCGGTCCCTGACATCTGACAGGGGCGCGCCTGCTTGCCCCGCGAGCCCGAGGCCCCGCTACGGAAGGGGGAGCGCGGCGGCCCCGGCGACCAGCGCCGGCAGCTCCCGCATGTCCGCGAAGGTCCGGGTGCCCGGGCCCGCCAGCCACGCCTGCGGGGTCAGACCGCCGTGGAAGCCGAGCGAACGCATCCCCGCCGCCCGCGCCGCGGCCACCCCGTACTTGCTGTCCTCGACCACCAGGCACGCCGCCGGCTCCACACCCATCGCGGCAGCCGCGTGCAGGAACAGGTCCGGGGCGGGCTTGCCGCGCTCCACGTCCTCGGAGCTGAAGATCCGCCCGGCGAAACGCGCCAGCAGCCCGGTCCGCCCGAGCGTGGAGCGCAGCCGCGAGTGGCTGCTGGAGGACGCCACGCAGTCCGCCACCCCGGCCCGCTCCAGGGCGGCCAACGCCTCCACCACCCCATCCACCGGGGCGAGTTCGGCCGCGAGCACCTCGTCGTACAGGTGCTGGAAGCGCTTTTCCCAGCCCGGCTCCAGCGGCACGCTCGCGTGCGCCTCGATCTCGGCCGTCATGAACGCGTGCGAACGGCCCAGGAACCGCTCGACGATCTCCTCCTGCGACAGCGGCCACCCCACCTCGGCGACCACCCGCGCATCCACCCGCACGGCCAGCCGCTCGCTGTCGAGCAGCACACCGTCGCAGTCGAAGACCACCAGCTCGACGGGAACAGACATGCCGCCACCCTACGGGGAGCCCGCCGCGCGGCGGCCGGGGCGCCCGAGGGGCGGGCCGGGACGGGGGCGTCAGGAGGCCTTCGGCGCCGGCGGGCCGAGCAGCACCGGCAGCGCCCGGTGCCCGTTGGAGATCAGCGAGTCGACCGGCTCCAGCCGCGCGCCCGGGGCGAACGCGAGGTCGGGGAAGCGCTCGAACAGCCGGCTCAGCGCGGTGCGCCCCTCCAGGCGGGCCAGCGGCGCGCCGAGGCAGAAGTGCACGCCGTGGCCGAAGGCGAGGCGGTCCTTGACCGGCCGGGTGACGTCGAAGTCGGCGCCGCTGTCGCCGTAGCGCACCGGGTGGCGTCCGGCGGCCGCGTAGGCGGCGAGGATCGCCTCGCCGCGGCGCACCGTCACCCCGCCGGGCAGCTCGATGTCCTCCACCGCGAAGCGCATCGGCAAGTGTGCCACCGGTGCGTTGCGGCGCAGCGCCTCCTCGACCACGTCGTCCCAGCCGGCCTCGCCCGCGCGCACCAGGGCGAGCTGGCCGGGGTGGGTGAGCAGGTCCGTGATGCCGTTGTCGATCAGGTTCACGGTGGTCTCGTAGCCGGCCGAGACGATCAGCAGCACGGTGTCGCGCAGCTCCTCCTCGCTCAGCGCGCGGGAGTCGCCGTCGCTCTCGCTGTCGCGGGCGGCGATCAGCAGGGAGGTCAGGTCCTCGCCCGGCTCGCGGCGCTTGGCGGAGATCAGCTCCTCCAGCAGGGCCTGGAACGCGGTCGCGGTGGCCGCCGACTCCTCCGGGGAGAGGGTGGTGGAGAAGACCTTGTCGACCATGCCCCGGAAGGTGACCGTCACGTCGTCCGGCAGGCCCAGCAGCCGGGAGATGACCTGGATCCGACCGCACCGCCGACCCACCTGGCGGGTCACCGAGACCGCCGGCCTGGAGACCTCCTGGATCGCCCTCGGCCCCACCGCCCTGACCGCCCGCGGCCGCGTCGCCGCCGCCGAGCCCACGCCGTACTGGCTCGACTACGAACTCGACACCGGCGACGGCTTCACCACCCGCCGCATGCACATCACCGCCCGCACCCCCGACACCGCCCGCACCCTCGACCTGCGCCGCGACGAGACCACCGGCCATTGGACCGTCGACGGCACCCCGCGCCCCGACCTCGACGGCGCCCTCGACTGCGACCTCGGCCTGTCCCCGCTCACCAACACCCCGCCCGTACTGCGCCACGCCCTCCACCGGCAGCCGGGCGAGCACCACTTCCTGATGGCCTGGATCCGCGTGCCCGAGCTGGTGGTCGTGCCCTCCCGCCAGACCTACACCCACCTGCGCCGCCACGAGGACGGGCACGCCACCGTCCGCTACGCCTCCGGCGACTACCGGGCGGACCTGCTGCTGGACGCGGACGGCCTGGTCGCCGACTACCCGGGCCTGGCCCGGCGCATCACCTGACGAGGCGCCCGGTATCCACGCCCGATACGCTCGGGCAGTTCCCCGACCCGCACGAGGAGGCCCCGATGCCCTGGTTCGCCCTGGAGCGCTTCGACGCGTCCTTCTTCGACACCGCGCCGCACCGCCACCGCTTCCGGATGGACCTGCCGGTGGCCCCGCACAGCGTGTGGGAAGGGCTCGCCGGCGCGGCGCCGCTGTCCTGGTGCCGGGGCCTGGCCGGCGGGCGCTACACCTCGCCGGCCCCGCACGGCGTCGGCACGACCCGGGAGATCACGGCACTTCGGATGCTGCACCTGCGCGAGGAGTTCGTGCACTGGGAGGAGGGCAGGCGGCACGCGTTCTGCGTCACCCGGGCCAGCCTGCCGCTGTACCGGCGCTTCGGCGAGGACTACCTGGTCGAGCCCCTCCCCGCCGGCGGCACCCGCTTCACCTGGACCTTCGCCTACGAGCCGACCCCACCGCTGCGCCGCCCCGCGGCACTGACCGACCTGCCCGGGACGGCGTTCCTGCGCACACTGATCGCCGACACCAAGCGGCACTTCGGCGCGGCGTGAGCCCTCGGGCCCGGGGGCTCACGCCCCCTGGCCCCGGCTCAGGGCCGTAGGCGTGCGGGAAGACGCCCACCGCCTCGACGGCCGCCTCGTGCGGATCCGCGTCCGGCCGCCGACCGGCTCCCGGGCTTCGACGCCTGGCGTGCGGAGGCCCCCGGCGGCGAGGGCCTCCGCGCCCACTGGGTCCTCCTCGCCGAGCACGGGCAGCGGATCGTCGCCGTGACGGCCGCCCGCTACTCCCGTGACCAGCGGCTCTCCACCACCCCGCACCCGTACGCCGACACCCCGCCCGACCGGTACCCGTGCTCCACCAGCCACGGCCCGGACACCCGGCTGCCTGCCCCCGCGAACCCGGGATTGACGAACAGCCGCAGCTCCTCGGCCAGTCCCTCGCGCAGCAGCGAGGCCACCAGCCCCGCACCGCCGAAGCACAGCAGCCGCCCGCCCGCCGCCTGCTTCGCCCGCGCCACCGTGTCCGCGAGCTCCCCGGTGAGCACCTCGGTGCGCGGCCACTCCTGAAGCGGCCGGCCCGCCCGGGACACCGTGAACTTCGGCAGCGCCCCGATCGCCCGGGCGAACTCCCAGTCCCCGTCGCCGGGGTGCAGGGCGGCCATCCGCTCCCAGTGCCCCAGGTACCCCTCGTCGGTCATCGGCCGGCTCAGCAGGATGCCCGAGGCCCCCGCCAGCAGTGCGTTGAACGAGGCCCGCAGATCCGCGCTCCACGGCCACTCGGGCCCCCAGTTCCACAACTTCCAGTCGGCCCCGGGAACTTCGCTGTCCACGAAGCCGTCCGCCGACACCTGCATCGCCACGACCAGCCTGCCCGTGCCACCCATGCCGCACCTCCCTTGTCCGTGCAGGCTAGAACACGGCTCCGACAAACGGGCGGAGCCCGGACAGGGACGCGGGGGAATGCCCGCGGGGCCGGAGTGCGGGGGTGTCGTCACCCGATCGAGTGGCCGGCGTCGGCGTTCCACATGGCGGTGGTGGGCGCGTGGGTAGCGTCGGTCCATGATCGTGGAATCGTCAACCGGCCTGACGTATCGACGATTTGACTTATTGTCGTATCAGTAAAGAGGCATCGTCGCATGGCAGAGAAGCGCCTGAAGTCCTGGGGCAACAACCGCTCCGGCCAGCTCGGGGACGGCACCTGGGCCGACCTCCGCACCACGGCCACCGCCGTGCTCGGGCTCACCAGCGCCGAGGTGGCGAAGATCGCCGCCGGCGGGTTCGGCTCCTCCACCGGCCACGGGCTGGCCCTGCTGACGGACCGTACGGTGCAGTCCTGGGGCGTCAACGGCTCGGGCCAGCTCGGCGACGGCACGGTGTTCAGCCACAACGTGCCCGGCCAGGTGGTCAACCTCTCCGACGCCACCGACATCGCCGCCGGCGGCGCACACAGCCTCGCCCTGCTCGCCGACGGCACCGTGGCGGCCTGGGGGCAGAACCACCACGGCCAGCTCGGCAACGGGGCCGGCGCCGACAGCAGCATCCCGGTCCGGGTCGAGGGCCTGGCCAAGGTCGTCGCCATCGCCGCCGGCCTCCACCACAGCCTGGCGCTGCGCGAGGACGGCACCGTGTGGGCCTGGGGTTACAACTGCAACGGCCAGCTCGGGGACGGGACTTCGGCGAGCAGGGGCACCCCGGCGCCGGTGGCCGGCCTGACCGGGGCGAGCGCGATCGCCGCCGGCGCCGGCCACAGCCTCGCCCTGGTCGGCAAGCCGGGCAACGGCGCCACGGTGAAGGCCTGGGGCTACAACGCCACCGGCCAGCTCGGCGACAACACCACCATCAACCGCTTCACCCCGGTCGCCACACGGGGCGCCTGGTCGGGCGGCGTCTGGCAGATCGCGGCCGGCTGCAACCACAGCCTGGCCGTGGTCGACGGCGACAGCCGCCTCAAGGCCTGGGGCCAGAACACCGCCGGCCAGCTCGGCGACGGCACCACGGTCTTCCGCACCACCCCCGTCACCGTCCCCGGCCTGACGGGCGTGCGGCTGGTGGCCGCAGGCCGGGAGCACACCGTGGTGCTGTCGGGAACCAGCACCGTGCACTCCTGGGGCAGCAACGGCTCCGGCCAACTCGGCGACGGCACCACCAGCGACAGCACGACCCCGGTACCCACCCTCACCGCACTCACCGGCATCGACAAACTCGCCGCCCCCGTCGGCGGCGACTTCAGTCTGGCCAACTGAGGCGCCTTGACGGTGCCCAGCCGCACCTCCTGTCACAATGCCGTGAGCGTTCCGTAGCCACCACAACGCAGACAGTGAGGTAGTCATGTCGAAGGTCAAGCTGAGCACCAACCACGGCGACATCGTTCTCCGACTCGACGCGGAGAAGGCCCCGGCCACGGTGGAGAACTTCCTCCAGTACGTCCGGGACGGGTTCTACGACGGGACGATCTTCCACCGGGTCATCAACAACTTCATGATCCAGGGCGGCGGACTCGAACCCGGCATGAAGCAGAAGAAGACCCGCGACCCCATCCAGAACGAGGCCGACAACGGCCTGAAGAACACCACGTACTCCGTGGCCATGGCCCGCACGATGGACCCGCACTCGGCCACCGCCCAGTTCTTCGTCAACGTCGCCGACAACGACTTCCTGAACCACACCGCCAAGAACACCCAGGCCTGGGGCTACACCGTCTTCGGCGAAGTGGTCGAAGGCCAGGACGTCGTCGACGCCATCAAGGCCGTGCCCACCGGCACCAAGGCCGGCCACCAGGACGTCCCCAAGGAGGACGTCATCATCGAGAAGGCCGAGATCGTCGAGTAGGCCGGGCAGCGGAGGAACAGGAAGTCGGCCCGGCCGACTTCCTGCTCACACGGCTACGCCCTCCCGGCCGCAGGACGGGGCGGTCCGGCGAAGCACGGGGGCGGGACGTCAGCAGGCGGCCACCGCACCCACCCAGCCCCAGGGCCGTCGTCACCGCAACGGGACCGCGGCCTACCCCGGCCGGTGGGGCAGACCGTCAACGAGCAGCCGGATCCGCTCCCTTGACCGCGGCCGGTTGCCGGCTCCGCTCCGACCGAGCCGGCGCCGCCACGCATGCCCGCAACTCGCGCAGATCACTCAACGTGTTGACCGCGCACCAGAAGCCACCGACGCGGTATCCCGCCAGCTGCCGAAGCCGCACCAGGTACGGAAGCGTCGTGTCCGCGTGGTCCCCCTGATCCGGCAACAGCGGCACGACACCGGGCGCGAAGACGTACACGCCGCCGTTGACCGTGCAGGCGGCCGGGGGCGGCGCGGCAAGCTCGGCGACCCTCCCCACCGCATCGCAGACGACCGTGCCCCGGGGCAGCCGGGGCGGGACCAGGGCGACCGTGGCCAGTGCCCCGCACCGCAGGTGATGAGCGCCCAGCGCGGTGAGCGGAAAATCGGCCCAGATGTCGCCGTAGACGGCGAACCACGGCTCCTGGGGCGCCGGAAGCGCACGAGCGGCGAGTTTCAGCCCTCCGCCCCGCCCCCGCGCGGCGTCCTCCACGACCACGGTGGTGCAAACCGGCAGGCTCGCCGTACGCACGTAGTCGGTGATCACCTGCGAGCGGTAGCCCGCCGAGACGACCACCGTCTCCACACCCGCACCGGCGAACCACTCGATCTGATGGCGCAACAGCGGTGCGCCGTTCACCTCGACCATCGCCTTGGGACACAGGTCCGTGTACGGGGCGAGCCGCCTGCCGCGTCCACCCGCGAGGACGACGGCCTGACGGATCCGGGGAAGAACCTCCGGCAACCACATCCCCGACCTCCCGGGAACGACGGCACAGCGTCGGAACACCCGCCGCGAGGCCCGGGCGGAGCGTACGGATGCGACGCGGGCAGCCCCGACGCGCCGTAGACAGATACCCGACCCACTCACCGTGAAATCCCTCCCCGCCACCCTGGCCGAGGCACAGCAGCCGCACGGACCGGAGCCACGCGCCCCACCGCCCCCGGCCCTCGGTGGGCCGGGGGCAGCGGGGCGCGGACCCTGCGGCCGGGACGACGAGTACACGATCCTGCGACTGCCCGGGACTTGAGTCCCGGGCAGTCGACCGCAGCTAGTAGTAGCCCTTCGAGCCGTCGAGGAGCTCCCGGACGATGTCGGCGTGCCCTGCGTGGCGGCCCGTCTCCTCGATGAGGTGGATCAGCATCCAGCGGAGGTTGGCGCCGCCGCTGCGGAAGCCGGGGTGGCGGCCGACGTCGTCCAGGGAGGCCGCCGCGACGATCTCGTTGCTGCGGGCGCACTGGGCCTCGTACTCCGCGAGCAGCTCGGCGAGGGGGCGGCCGCCGGTGTGCCAGTCGGCGTCCTCGTCCGACTCGTCGAACGCCGGGTTCTGCTTCTCGTCGCCGCCGAGGAACAGCACCTCCAGCCAGAGGTGTTCGGTCCAGCGCATGTGCGAGACGAGGCCGGCCATCGTCATGGTCGGCGAGGTCGGGATGACCGAGCGGTGCGCGTCCTGGTCGTCCAGCCCCTCGCACTTCCAGCGCAGGATCTGCCGTTGCAGGTCCAACCAGCCGATGAGCGCGGTGCGTTCGTCCGCTTGGAGTGGGGGGCGTTCCAGTTCCGATGCCATGGCGGTGCAGGCTACCGGGGCGATCCGACGGGCGCACCGGATTTACGCGTGCGGCCCGGTGGACCGGGCGCGGGCAGGAAGCCGGCAGGGCCGACTGCCTGCCCTTGCGCGCGCTCTCAGCCGGTGTGGAGGACCCGGAAGCGGTCGGGTGCCGCCGGATCCCGGTCGACGACCTGGACCGGCGGCCAGGCCCATTGCCAGACGCTGCCGTCCGGCGTGCGGGAGAACCGGATCCGTCCGCGGGTGCCCTCGACGGCGACGCGCGGCCAGGATTCGGCGATGCGCGCCCGGTCCGTGCCGTGGGAACGCAGCACGTCGGCGAGGACGGTGACCGTGTCGTAGCCCTCGAAGGCGACGAAGGAGGGCGCTTCGCCCAAGTGCTCGCGCAGGGCCGTCCCGACTCGCGCACCGAGTGGGCCGAGACGCTCGGGCAGGTAGCGCAGGAACGGGACCGCCGAGCCGTCGTCGCCCAGCAGGGCCGCCCACTCGGCGAACTCCGGTTGCCCTGCCGGAGCGCCGATCACGATCCCGGCGAGGCGCCGGTCGCGGCGGACGGACCTGACGATCGATGCCGCCGGCTCCGGGGCGCCGACCAGCAGGAGGAGGGCTGTCGCGCCCTGCCGCACGAGTTCGTCGCACACGGCGGTGGGGTCGAGCTCGCCCGTGTCGAGTTCGATGACGGTGCCGCCGTGCGGGGCGAGGCAGTCCCGCAGGATGCGGGTCCCGGCTGCCCAGTAGACGCTCGGCTGGGTTGCCACGGCGATTCGGCTGTGGCCCGCGCCGAGGAGGAAGTCCGCGTAGATCCGCCAGCTGTGCGACTGCGCCGGGCACAGGCGCGCGACCCACGGGCTCGGCTGTTCGGTGAGCGCGTCGAGCACCGCCGACGTGCAGAGGTACGGCAGGCCGAGGGCGTCGGCCCTGGCGGCAGCCGCCCGGGCGACGACGCTGTGGTACTCCCCGGCCAGGGCGGCCACGCCCAGGCGGGCCAGCTCGTCCACGGCCTCCGCGGCCCGCTGCGGATCGGCCGCGGTGTCCCGGACCACCAGTTCGAGTGGTCGCCCTGCGATCCCACCCGTGTCGTTGACTTCGCGAACGGCCAGTTCGAGCCCGGCGAGCACGTGCCGGCCCGCCTCGACCCAGCCGGGCCGGGTCAGCGGAACGAGAGCGCCGATCCGCACCGGTGGTCCGTCCGTCCGCTCCGCTGCGGACGGCGATGGCGACGTACTCATACGTTGGCGTCTCCCGCGTGACGATTCGGTCGCAGGCTGCCCGGAAACGGATCGCCGAGCGGCAACGCCCGGTGGTACGCGCCCATCGCGCCTCGCCACGGTGAGCGCACCTGCGTGATCATGCGAGGACATTGCATCCACCACCACCGCCACAGGACAAGTGAATTCTCGTTCGCGGTGCCGCCGGTGACGAAGGCCTGCCGGGCTGGGGGTGGCGGACGGTTCGGGACGTTGTCGAACAGCAGGAAAGAGCGGGAAGTCGGCGAGGCCGCCTTCCCGCTCAGGCCGCCGCCGTCGCAGTCGGGGCGGCGGTCGGCGGTTCTAGCAGGGGCTGAGCCAGTAGACCCAGCCCCAGGGGGCCGCGCGGTCCTCGCTGTAGCCGCCGGGGGAGGTCCAGCCGAGGTTGCCGTTGACGTCGTAGAACTTGGCGTACAGGGTGGACCGCTGGTTGTTGATCCACGATCCGGTCCCGGACCAATAGATGCGGACCGGGTAGTTGCAGGTGAACAGGCGCAACTCCTCGCCTGTGAAGTTCGTGCCGCTGTACGCGCACACATAGGTGTACGGGCAGCCCGAGGACAGGCTGTTGGCGTCGAGGTCGCGGGCCCGTTCCTCCCCGGGCAGGGGGAGCAGCAACTCACCGCCGTTCAGGGCGATCTTGTTCACGGCCACCTGGCGCGCCCCGGGTGTCTTGGCGAGGTAGTCGTCCGCCCGGGTCTGCAGGCTCTTGGCCTGGGCACTGTTCAGCCCGAGGCTGCGGGCCTGCGCCGAGAAGTCCGCGCGGGCGGCGCTGGTGCTGCTTGCGCCGGTGGCGGCGGACGCGGCGGGAGCGACGCAGACCGCCAGGGCGGCCGCCACGGCGAGCGGCACCGCGAGCAGGCGCTTCTTCATGGCTCCCACGATCAGGCGTTTCAGCATGAAACCTCCTTGTAGGGGTCCTTCGGAAGCCAATCCTGTCCGGGGCGGGGAGTAGCGTCTTGTAGGAATGCGTACGGCCGGTTGCCCGGACCGTTCCGGGCCGGCCCCGCAAGAAGCCCGACAGCCTGGCCGCCTGCCCGGGCAACACGATCAACCACCTGCTACGACAAGCGAAGCTACAGAGACCTTGGCCCCGCCGCCCCAGGGTGGGGCGGCGGGGCCGGTGGCTGCGGTCAGCGGGCGTCGAACTCGCCGGTGCGGACGGCGGTGACGAAGGCCTGCCAGGCGGGGGCGGGGAAGAGGAGAGCCGGGCCGGAGGGGTCCTTGGAGTCGCGCACGGGCATGACGCCGGCGAAGCCGTCGGCGACCTCGATGCACTGGCCCCCATTTGCGCCGCTGTACGAACTCTTCCGCCAGGAAGCCTCGGTCAGGTCGACATCCACTCCAGGTCCCTCCTTGCCGCACGGATGAAAGCCAGCGATTCGGCCCGGCCAAGGGCCTCGACCGCAAGTCGATCGTAGCTCTTGACTAGCGTGGCAACCGACTTGGTATCGCGATCGATGTAACCGCGCTGCTCAACCTCGCCATAAGCAAGAACTTTGCGGTTCGGCATGGTAAGGAGGGTCGCCATGTGCGTGAACGGCCGGTCCTCGCCCAGAGAGAACGGGGCCACCTGGATGACCACCTCGGGGCGAGTGGACAGCTGCTCAAGGTGAAGCAGTTGTTCGACCATGACGTCACGCCCGCCGACGACCCGCCTGATGCAGCACTCGTCCAGCACCACGTGGAGGAGTGGGGGAGGAGTCCGCTGCAGGACTTGCTGCCGGGCGAGCCTGAATTCGATGCGTTCCTCTGCCAGTTTCAGGGTCGAACCGCCTTGCCTGACGAAACCCATCTGGATGGCGGTGGCATACGCCCGGGTCTGGAGAAGCCCGTTGACGATGTCGTTCTCGAAGATCCTGATCTCTTCGGCAAGAGCCTCGTAACGGGAGTACTCCGGGAAGCCCTCCAAGATCGCGGCATTCTTCAGCTGATACCACATCAGCATCATGGTGCCGCCCGTGTCGAGTGCGATGTCGGAGAGTTCGGCGAGCTTGCGGCTCGGCGGCCGGTGCGCAAGTTCGACATAGGAGAGGTGTGAGGGGGAGCACCCGATGAGCGGGGCCAGCTCCTCCTGGAGGAGGCCCTTGGCCTCTCGTGAGTTGCGGAGTTGGATTCCGAAGGGCGCCCAGGGGCTCGACTCCGGGTCAATCTTCTTCTTGTTCATGGCAGCCCTCAACTTCCGTGTGGCCCCTCGGCAAGTAGCAGGCCGCTTCCGATGCTAGGTGACCTTGCGCCACCATGTGCACAGAAAGTGAAACTCCGATCGCAGAGGGTTCCGTTCCATGGCCCACGACCAAGCCCCCCGCCTCCACGGCTACGGCGTCCGCTGGGACCCCGAGGCCGACCGCTACCGGGTCCGCAACGAGATGACCGGCGAGTGGCTGCGCCAACCCACCGGGGAGCTCGCCTCGTTCGTCTTCTTCGGGGACGCCTACAGTGCCTGGCGGGCCTTCGAGGTCCACAAGCGGCCCGGGGAGAAGTGAGATGTCCTCCACCCTCTCCCGCGCGACCGCCGAGCAGCGCCGCCAGGCCGCCGACGTCCTGGACGACCTCACCACCGTCCTCGCCCTCGGCGGCGTCAAGCCCCCCACCCTCGAAGTCGACTGGGCGGACGGCCGCCTGACGTGCAGCTACCTGCTCCACCTCACCGCCCGCCCGCTCGACCTCCTGCGCATGGTCGACCTGCTGCGCAAGGGGCTGCGCTACGAGCGCCTCACCTACGACGACTGAACCCCCTGCCACGTCGAGAAAGTGGACTCCCCGTGCAAGACCCCCGCCTGCTCGCCAAGCCCCCCGTCTGCCGGCTCGGCTGCCTCGTCCTCGTCCGCAACCAACGCGGCGACGTCCTCCTCGTCGACCCCGACTACATGGACGGCATGATCCTGCCGGGCGGCTCCGCCCGCCCCAACGAGCCGCCGCACCTGGCCGCCGCCCGCCACCTGCGCGCCGACACCGGGCTGATCGCCCGTCTCACCGACATCATCGCCGTCGACTTCACCCCGGCCGACCGCTACCTGGAACGACTCAACCTCGTCTTCGACGGCGGCACCGTCCCCGACAGCGCCCGGATCACCGTCCCGCCCCAGCACAGGAGCGGCCTGCTCGGCGCCCGCTTCGTCCCCGCCCTCGACCTGCCGGCCTTCATGGCCCCCTCCCAGGCCGCCCGCGCCGCCGAGGCCCTCGCCAACCGCTCCGTGCCCGTCCTCCTCCACGGCCAGCGCGCCGCCTGACGGTGCGTGGACACGCCTCGGCCCGGCGCGGACGTCCGCGCCGGGCCGAGGCATTCTTACTGGATCAGTCCAGGGCGAGGAAGCTGCCGACGTTCTCGTCCGGCCGGAACTCGCCCGGCCCCAGGGGGTTGAGGATCCTCGTCATACAGTTGCCGTCGGGGAACAGCAGGATGGTGCCGCCGGTCCGGTTGGCGATAGCGGTGTCGGGCCCGAGGCCGGGGTAGCACCGGCCGCCCTCCGGGTCCCGGACCTGCCGGAACTGGTCGCCCTTCTCCATGATCACGACGCCGGGGGCCGCCGAGGCGGTCGAGACGTTGACGAAGGACAGGGCGAGGACGCCGGCGGTGACCGCGAGGGCCGCGCGCGGGCTGAAGCGCATACGCATGGGGGACTCCTGTACTGGGTTCACGAAGGGCTTCACCGGGAGTTCCGAAGCCCCGAACCGGCCGGTGCTTGTCGCTCCCGGTGACTGGTTCCCCGTGCTCCGGGCCGGGCCCTGCCTCAGGCCCGATGGTTCACCCGAACGGGATTCGTGTGCTCGCGCGTTCCGGGCCGCCTTCGCCCCCGCCGGCCGCTCCCTGCCCGCCCTCCTCCACGGCCAACGCGCCGCCTGACCAACGCACCTCGGCCCGGCGCGGGGGGACCGCGCCGGGCCGAGGCGTTCCCGCTGCCCCTGCGGCTACCTCGGCGTGTGCCAGCTGAATTCGAGGATGGTGTCGTTGTAGTCGGCGTCGTCGCCGTTCTCGGCGACGACCACCAGCAGGTTGTAGTTGCCGATCGCGTACGGGCCGCCGGAGTTGAGCTTGCTCGGCCGGAAGGCGCCGTCGGCCGCGGCGAACTCGAAGACGGCGGTGAGGACGGCCGGCCCGGTGATGGTCTCCTGGCCGATGGCGGTGTTGTGCTCGCCCGTCCCGCTGAACAGCAGGTCCACCGTGCCGTCCTTGCCGGTGAGCCGCACCTGCTGGGTGCTGGACGAGTTGGTCTTGGCCTTGACGGTCACCTTGGCGTCGGCGGGCAGGCTGATCTCGGCCGTGTTGTCCTTGACGTAGACGTAGGCGTCGGACATGGGATTCCTTCGTTCCAGAGGGAGTTCTCAGGGGGATCGCCGCTCACGCTAGCCGCGCCGGGATCGATTCCAAGGAACTCCGGACCGGGACAACCCCTTCGAGGGAATGATCTCGATGTCAGGTTTCAACTGCGCTTCCCAGCAAGGGAGGTGGGGTTCTCTGGGGGTTCTTCTCGGGGGCAATCCGGATGCCGGCCCACGGCAGCAGGCCCCAGACTCGGTCCATGCGCATCACACGGGCCGGCTGGGCCGTCATGACGGTGCTCTCCATGCTCATCGTCGTCATCTCCGCCAAGTACATCAGCTTCGACCCGGCGGTGTTCTTCGAGCACCAGCGCGCCACCTACCTGAGCCACGAAGTCCCGCTCTACATCCACATCTTCGGAGCGGTCACGGCCCTGGCGGTCGGGCCGTGGCAGTTCTCCACCCGCCTGCGCGAACGCAGCCCGCGCCGGCACCGCCGCATCGGCGTCACCTACCTGCTCGCCTGCCTGGTCGGCGGGGTGGGGGCGCTGCTGCTGGCGCCGGTCGCGTACGGGGGAGCGGTCGCCGGGCTCGGCTTCGCCTGCCTGGCCGTGGCCTGGCTGGTGACCGGCGGCGCCGGGCTGCGGGCGATCCTGGACGGCCGGGTGATCGACCACCGCCGCTGGATGATCCGCAGCTTCGCGCTCACCTTCGCCGCCGTCACGCTGCGCCTCATGCTGCTCGCCGCGACGGCCGCGCGCCTGGACTTCCGGACCTCCTACACCGCCATCGCCTGGCTGTGCTGGGTGCCCAACCTCCTGCTGGCCTGCTGGTTCACCCGCCGCCGCCCCGTCGCCGGGGCGGTGGCGTGAGCGCCGCTCAGATGCGGGTGCAGACGTGGGTGGTGGGGCTGTGGCCCGCCGTGTGGACGATGCGCAGGGTGTTGCCCGAGTAGCTGACGTCCAGCTTGTCCTTGGTGCTGCCGGCGGTGGCGCCGGGTGGCGTCCAGGGGAAGGACAGCTGCCCGGACTCGCCGACGCTGTCCGGCACCTGGAGGGCCTCGGGGCCGCGCCCGGCCATCAGCGCCTTGGGGCCCTCGAAGAAGCTCAGCGACAGGTGCCCGCCACGCAGCAGCAGACTGCCGCGCCAGGTGACGGGCTTGCCGTCGAGGTCGTCCCAGACGAGCGTCCAGCCGCCGTTGCGGCCGCCGGACTCGATGGTGATCTTGCCGTGGGCCTTGTCGCCGCGCGTGCTGGTGGACTCGATCGTCCAGGTGCCGGTCACGAAGGCGTCGAAGATGCGCTCGGCGACGGTGGGCTTGGCGGCGGGGGCGGACGGCGCGGGGGAGCCGGTGTCGGCGGCCGTCGGCGCTCCTGCGCCGCCGGCCGCCGCCTTGCCGTCACCGCTGCCCGTGCTGCCGCCGCTGCTTCCCCCGCAGGCGGCGGCCAGCGAGGCGCCCACGCCGAGCGCGAGGTAGCGCAGGGCGTTACGTCGGCCGATGACGCGAGCCGCGGCGTTGAGCCGGCGGAGCCGGCTCAGGTGACGGCTGTTCATGTTTCCCCCGTGGATGGCCTTCTTGATCGAATGGGGGAGTATAGCCACTGGCCCGGCCGGGCAGCGGTGTTCCTCCGCCCGAGTAGCGGCTCCTGGATCGTGGCCGGCACCAACACCGGCACCGGGACGGGGTCACTTCGGCGCGGGCAGCAGCCCGAGGTCCGAGACCGGGCCGAGGTGGGCGAGCTTGTCGGGGTTGGACACGGCGTGGACCGCCCGCACCGCGCCGTCGGCGTCGATGTCCAGCTCGATGACGCTGGCCACGCGCTGCCCGGCGTCGTACACCACCGCGCCCGGGCGGCCGTTGACCCGGGCCGGGACGAGGTGTGCGCCCAGGCGGAGGATGCGGCGCAGGCCGCCGATCAGCATCTGGGCGACGCGGCGAGGGTCGGTCAGGGAGTGGGCGAGTGCGCGGGCCTTGCCGCCGCCGTCGCCCTGGAGCACCACGTCGGGGGCGAGCATGCCGAGCAGGGCGTCCAGGTCCCCGCCCTCGGCGACCTCGAAGAAGCGGCGGGCCAACTCGTCGCCTTCCGCGCGGCGGGCCGGGGCCGGCAGGGCGGGGCCGTCCTCGGGGGCGGCTGCGGGCGCGAGGCGCTTCCTGGCGCGGGCGAAGATCTGACGGCAGTTCGCCTCGCTCCTGCCGACCATCTCCGCCACCTCCGGGTAGCCGTACCCGAACGCCTCGCGCAGCGTGAACACCGCGCGCTCGACCGGGGAGAGGGCCTCCATCAGCACCAGGAACGCCATCGACAGCGCGTCCGCCAGCTCGGCGTGCTCGGCCGGTCCGGGGCGCTCGGCGGTGGCGACGACGGGCTCGGGCAGCCACTCGCCGACGTAGGCCTCGCGGCGCACCCGGGCGGACTTCAGGTGGTTGATGCCCAGCCGGGTGACGGCCGTGGTGAGGTACGCCTTGGGGTCGGTGATCGCGGTGCCGGCCCGGGCGGCGCGGGTCAGGCCGAGGAAGGTGTCCTGGACGAGGTCCTCGGCGTCACCGACCGAACCCGTCATGCCGTAGGCGATGGAGAACAGCAGTGGCCGGTACCCGGCCGCGCCCGCCACATCCGTCGATCCCATCATGGAACCCCCCTTTCCGGACCGTGGCCAGCAGGTTATCCGAGGCCCGTCGGGGCTCACGGGCGGGTGGTGTGGCGCGGGTCACGGCGCCCGGGTGGCGGGGGGACGTCACAAAGCGGCGGGCTGTTCTGTCTTCAAGGGCAGCAAAGGGACACCGACCGAGGAGTACACCATGGAACCCCGCCTCAACGTCTTCGCCAACCCGGTCCTGAGCAAGGTCTTCAAGCACCTGATCGCGGCCAACAAGCCCATCGCCGAGTCGAGCCTGCCGTACGCCGTCCAGGAGTTGGTGCGGCTGCGCGCCAGCCAGATCAACGGCTGCGGCGCCTGCGTCGACATGCACTTCAAGGAGGCGGTGCACGCCGGGGAGGACCCGGTGCGCCTGAACATGGTCGCCGCCTGGCGCGAGGCCACGGTGTTCACCGACGCCGAGCGTGCCGCGCTGGAGCTCGCCGAGGAGGGCACCCGGCTCGCGGACGCGGCCGGCGGGGTGAGCGACGAGGTCTGGGCGAACGCCGCCAAGCACTACGACGAGGAGCAGCTCGCGGCGCTGGTCTGCGTGATCGCGCTCATCAACGCCTTCAACCGGGGCAATGTGATGATCCGTCAGCCCGGTGGTGGCTACGAGGTCGGCATGTACCAGCACTGACCGGCTCGACCTGCCGGTGAAGGGAAGGAGGGCGCGGTGAACGTTGCGCTGTGGATCGTGGCCGGGCTGCTGGCCGCCGTCTACCTGCTCGGTGGCGTGCTCAAGGTGGTCGCGCCGAAGGAGAGGATCGCCGCCGCCGGTTCCAGTGGCCGCTGGGTGGAGGACTTCGGCGCGGGAGGGGTGAAGGCCATCGGCGCCGTCGAGGTGCTGGCGGCGGTGGGGCTGGTGCTGCCCGCCGTGCTCGGCATCGCGCCGGTGTTCGTGCCGCTGGCGGCCGTCGGGCTGGTGCTGCTGATGGCTGGGGCGGCGGCGGTGCGGATGCGCCGCCGGGAATACCGGCTGGTGGCGGTGGACGCGGTCTACATCCTGCTGGCCGCCTTCGTCGCCTGGGGGCGCTTCGGACCCGAGCCCTTCCTCAACTGACCGGCAGGGCAGGGGCGATGGGAGACCGGGGCCGGTCGACGGTACGGCTGCCGCAGCACCTGCGGCGGCGCCGCGCCGCCGAGCGGCCCCGGCCTGAACCGGGCCGGTCCGTCATCCGTGGGGGTGAACATCGCCGGTGCATCCCGGTCGACGGACCGTCGGTGCGGGCGCGGGCTGCCACGATCTTCGCTGCTGGGGCCCGTGCCCCGTCGCTGTCGTGAACCGCCCGTTGCCGGGCGAGAGGGAGAAGCCGATGTCCGAGGAGACGACGCACCGGATCGTCCTGGTCCGCCACGCCAAGTCCGCGCACCCCGACGTGGACGACCACGAGCGCCCGCTCGCCGAGCGGGGCCGCAACGATGCGCCGGCGGCCGGCCGCCGGCTCGCCGGCAGCGGCGTCACCCCCGACCTCGCGCTGGTGTCGACGGCCGCGCGGACCCGCGAGACCTGGAAGCTCATGGCTGCCGAACTCCCGGCCAAGCCGAGGACCGTCCACGAGGAGCGCATCTACGAGGCGAGCGTGGGGGAGCTCATCGCGATCCTCAACGAGGTGTCCGACGAGGTGCGGGACCTGGTCGTGGTCGGCCACAACCCCGGCATCCAAGCACTGGCCGACGCCCTGGCGGGCGAGGCGGAGGGGGACCTGATGTCACGGATGCGCTCCGGCTTCCCGACCTCGGCCATCGCGGTCCTGTCGTTCCAGGGCAGCTGGAAGTCCGTCGAGCACGGTGCCGGCCGGCTGGTCGACTTCTGGACGCCGCACGCCTGACATACCCGGGCCCCGTCGTCGGGCGGCCGTTACCGTTCCCGGACACTCCCGGGTCCTCGGGCCGGGCATGATCACGTCGTCCAGTACGCCTACGCCGAGCCCGTACGGACCTCGGACGACCCGCCGCGGTCCCCGCAGCCGACCGAGACCCCGGGCTCCACCGCGTTCCCGGAGCCCGAGCTGTGCCCGTCCGGCCTCGAACCGTGCCGCTCCGCGAACGTCTGACTCCCGCCCGCCTCCCCGCCCGTGCCCCCGCTCAGCCCAGCACCGCCGCCACCGCCCGCGGGGTCCAGTGCCCGGACGCGCCCGGGCGGGTGGCGAGGTAGCCGGCCGAGCGCCAGGGGCCCCAGCCGTGGGACTCGGCCAGACCCGCGGCCAGGGTGCGCAGGTAGGGCGGGGCGGGGGCGTTGAGTTCGGCGCCGGCCACGCCCCAGGGCGCGGTGAAGGTCAGCAGCGGGTGCCCGTCCAACTCGCCGACGTGCAGCAGGGTTTCGTAGCGGCCCGGGCCGAGCTCGGCGCGTCCGGTGGTGAGTGCCGGGGTGAGGTCGAGGTCGGTGCCGGGGGAGCGGAGCATCTCCTGGGCGGCGATGTCGCTGAACTGGCCGACCGTCAACAGGTAGGCGCGGCACGGGACGTCGCCGTGGGCCGCCGGGTCGTAGAAGGCCGAGCCGCCGCCCCAGGTGAGCGAGCGCCCGGCGAAGTAGAGCGTGCCCGGCAGCGCGGTGGCCACCGCCCGGCGCGGCGGGCGCCGGTCGCGGCAGCCGGGGTAGTCCTGCGTTCCGCCGTTCGGGCGACCCCCGCGCAAGTAGCAGGCCAGGCGGGCGGCGTGTAGGTTCGAGCCGTACGCCACATACCAGACGAGCGGACCCGTTTTCCGGCCAACTTCGGCCCTTTGATGGCTGTTCCCGGACCCGCCGCCGTCAGCGGAATCCCAGCCTGAGGGGCCGTTGCCCAGCCCGCTCACAGGAAGGAGCCGCGGTGAGGGGCGCGGAAGACTCCCACACGAAGATGTGAAAACCGTGAACAGGCCGATGATCCGACCAGAACCCCCCGATTCGGTAGCGGCCCCCTCATTACCGGTACCGTTCCGGACGCCATGCCGTTCATCACTCTTCCCCCTCCCGTCGCGCTCCTTCGGTATTCGGCGATTACTCTTCACCAGCGAAAACGATCGAAAACCCACGAAATATCTTTCGATTCATGCCGTTGCCGCCCCTGTGTGGCATCGATGATGAGAATTTCCTTTGATCGCCCTTCGCTGCATCCAGCTGACTCCCAGCGGAGTCATGGTGAGTGGGCGCTGTCCCCGTAGGCGACAAAGGCCTCACCCGGCGTCACACCCGTACGCGCCCCCAGAAACCCCGGAGCCGAGGAAACCCATCCATGGACGCACGCCACGACACGGCCGGCCCAGGCACGCTGCACCGCCCCCACCCGGGCCCCGCGGCGGGCTGGCCGGTGGCCCAGGCCGCCCACCCCCGCAGCCTGCTCGACATCATCGCCGCCACCGCCGACGCGTACCCCCACGCGCCCGCGCTCGACACCGGCGACACCGTCCTCGACTACCGCGCCCTGCTGCGCGAGGTCGACACCCTCGCCGGGCAGCTGGCCGGCCACGGCATCGGCTGCGGCGACCGGGTCGGGGTCCGCATCCCCTCCGGCACCGCCGACCTCTACATCGCCATCCTCGCCGTCATGCGCTGCGGCGCCGCCTACGTCCCCGTGGACGCCGACGACCCCGACGAACGCGCCGAGATGATCTGGCAGGACGCCGCCGTCTGCGCCGTCCTCGGCCCCGGGCGCAGCCTGCACGCCGCGGCCGCCACCCGTCCCCGCGGCCGCCCCGCCTGGCCCGCGGCGGCCGACGACGCGTGGATCATCTTCACCTCCGGCACCACCGGCCGCCCCAAGGGCGTCGCCGTCACCCACCGCTCGGCGGCCGCCTTCGTCGACGCCGAGGCCCGCCTCTTCCTCCGGCAGCAGCCGCTCGCCCCCGGCGACCGCGTCCTCGCGGGCCTGTCGGTGGCCTTCGACGCCTCCTGCGAGGAGATGTGGCTCGCCTGGCGCCACGGCGCCTGCCTCGTCCCCGCCCCCCGCGCCCTGGTCAAGGCCGGCACCGACCTCGGCCCCTGGCTCGTCGAGCGGCGCATCACCGCCATCTCCACCGTCCCCACCCTGCTCGCCCTGTGGCCGCAGGAATGCCTGGACGCCGTACGCCTGATCATCGTCGGCGGCGAGGCCTGCCCCGCCGAACTCGTCGACCGCCTCGCCGTCGACGGCCGCGAGTTCTGGAACACCTACGGCCCCACCGAGACCACCGTCGTCGCCACCGCCGCCCGCATGCTCCCCGGCGAGCCCGTGCGCATCGGCGCCCCCCTGGACGGCTGGGAGATCGCCGTCGTCGACCAGGCCGGCAACCCCGTCCCCTGGTACGAGAGCGGCGAACTGCTCATCACCGGCGTCGGCACCGCCCGCTACCTCGACCCCGCCAAGGACGCCGAGAAGTTCAGCGCCCACCCCGCCCTCGCCTCACCCCGCGTCTACCGCAGCGGCGACCTCGTCCGCAACGACCCCGAAGGCCTCGTCTTCCTCGGCCGCGCCGACGACCAGATCAAACTCGGCGGCCGCCGCATCGAACTCGGCGAGATCGACGCCGCCCTCCAGGCCCTGCCCCACGTCCGCGCCGCCGCCGCGGCCGTCCGCAAGACCCCCGCCGGCGCCGACCTGCTCGTCGGCTACCTCGTTGCCCAGCCCGGCACCACCTGCGACCTCACCACCGCCCGCCGGCAGCTCCTCGAACGCCTGCCCGCTCCGCTGGTGCCCGTCCTCGCCCTCGTCGACTCCCTGCCCACCCGCACCTCCGGCAAGGTCGACCGAGGCGCCCTGCCCTGGCCGCTCGCCACCACCGGAGGCGCCCTTCCCGCCGAGAAACCGGACGGCACCGCCGGCTGGCTCGCCGGCCACTGGGAACGCCTGCTCGGCATGCGCCCCGGCGCCGACGACGACTTCTTCGCCCTCGGCGGTTCCAGCCTCACCGCCGCCCGACTCGTCTCCGAACTGCGCACCCGCCACAACGGCGTCTCCGTCGCCGACCTCTACGCCCACCCCGTCCTCGCCGACCTCGCCACCTACCTCGACACCCTCACCCCGACAGCCGCATCCGAACGGACGGCCACCCAGGCGCCGCCCCGCAGCCGCACCGTACGCCGCACCCCCCGCAGCGCCGGCCTGTGGCAGACCCTGGTGCTCCTCGGCATGTTCACCCTCGCCGGACTGCGCTGGATCCTCGTCCTGATCGCCCTCGACAACCTCACCGGCGGCCACCTCACCTGGGCCCCGCACAGCTCCTGGTGGCCCGTCGCCGCAGGACTCCTCCTCCTCTACAGCGCCCCCGGCCGCACCCTGCTCGCCTCCGCCGGCGCCCGCCTCCTCACCGCCGGCATCCGCCCCGGCAGCCACCCCCGCGGCGGCCACGTCCACCTGCGCCTGTGGGCCGCCGAACGCTACACCACCATGTTCGGCACCGCCGCCCTCGCCGGCACCCCCTGGGCCTGCCGCTACGCCCGGGCCCTGGGCTGCCGCGTCGGCCCCGGCGTCCAACTCCACACCCTGCCCCCCGTCACCGGCCTCGCCCGCCTCGGCGCCCACAGTTCCGTCGAACCCGAAGTCGACCTCGCCGGCTGGTGGCTCGACGGCGACACCCTCCACCTCGGCCACATCGACATCGGCGAAGGCGCCCGCATCGGCCACCGCGCCACCCTCATGCCCGGCGCCCGCATCGGCGCCCGCGCCGAGATCGCCCCCGGCTCCTGCGTCACCGCCACCGTCCCGCCCGGCGAACACTGGTACGGCTCCCCGGCCCGCCCCGCCGCCGAGCCCTTCGCCGACTGGCCCACCGCCGCCGCCCCCGACTCCCGCGGCTGGAACCTCGCCTACGGCCTCGGGTTCGCACTGTTCGGCCTCGTCCCGGTCATCGCCGCCCTGCCCGCCCTGCTCATCGTCTACCCGATGATCGACACCGACGCCACCCTGTCCGACGCCCTCGTCCAACTCCTGCCCGCCACCATCCCTCTCGCCGCCCTCGCCTTCGCCTGCTACGCCACCCTGATAGCGCTGCTCATCCGCCTCCTCTCCCGCCCGCTGCGCCCCGGCTTCCACCCCGCCACCGGCCGCGTCGCCTTCTGCGCCTGGGCCGTCAGCCGCCTCGGCGACACCGCCCGGCGCACCCTCTTCCCCTTCTACGCCAGCCTCTTCACCCCGGTGTGGCTGCGCCTGCTCGGCGCCCGCGTCGGCCGGCGCGTCGAGGCCTCCACCGTGCTCGCCCTGCCAGGCCTGATGCGGGTCGACGACGGCGCCTTCCTCGCCGACGACACCCTCGTCGCCCCCTACGAACTGCGCGGCGGCTGGCTCCACCTCGGCTCCTCCTATGTCGGACGCCGCTCCTTCGTCGGCAACTCCGGCATCGTCGGCCCCGACCGCCACCTGCCCGACAACTCCCTGGTCGGCGTGCTCTCCGACACCCCCGCCCACGTCCCCGAAGGCTCCTCCTGGCTCGGCCGCCCCGCGTTCGCCCTGCCCCGCGTCGCCGACACCGGCGCCGAAGGCCTCACCTACAACCCGCCCCGGCGTCTGATGTGGGCGCGCGCCGGCGTCGAGCTCTGCCGGCTGCTGCCGATCGTCCTCGCCGCCCTGCTCGGCGACCTCGTCCTGGTGGTCCTGCAGGAACTGCGCGACGAGTACGGGATCGGCGCGGCCCTCGGCGCCGCCGGACTGGTGCTGATCGCCGCGGCCGTCGTCGCCTGCGCCGTCACCACCGCCGCCAAGTGGCTGCTCGTCGGTCGCTTCCGCGTCGCCGAACACCCGCTGTGGTCCTCCTTCGTGTGGCGCAACGAGCTCTACGACACCTTCGTCGAGGAACTCGCCATGCCCTTCGGCGGCCACGCCATCACCGGCACCCCCTACCTGAACGCGTGGCTGCGCAGCCTCGGCGCCCGCATCGGACGCGGCGTGTGGTGCGAGACCCACTGGCTGCCCGAGACGGACCTGGTCACCGTCGAGGCAGGCGCCAGCGTCAACCGCGGCACCGTCCTGCAGACCCACCTCTTCCACGACCGCGTCATGCGGCTCGGCCCCGTCCACCTCGCCGCCGGCTCCACCACCGGCCCGCACTCCATCGTCCTGCTCAACTCCTCCCTCGGCGCCGGCACCACCGTCGGCCCGGCCTCCCTGGTCATGCGCGGCGAGAACGTCCCCGGCGCCACCCGCTGGCTCGGCAACCCCGTCGCCGCCTGGAACGCCGACCCCACCCCGCCCGCCGGACGACGCCGCCGCCGGGCCACCGCATCGGTGTGACGCGGATCACCTCCGCGGGGTGACGAGTTCGCGGTGCGGTCACGGTCCTCACCCGTGACCGCACCGCGTTTCCTTTGCCCGATCGGGAGGAACCGCTCATGACCGCCCCTGACCACGGGATGCGACGAGCCCGCGTGCGAAACCGGCCTCCGACCTCTCGCGCGCGAGCCTGCGGTGCGCCCCGGGCCCGGGGCGGGGGATCACGGGCGCCGGGCCACGAAGACGAACTCCCGCCCCGGCCGGTCGGACGCGTCGCGGACGTCCTCCACCGCGAAGCCGTGGGCGAGCAGATCCCGCTCGACCTCCTCCCGCTCCCGGAACCGCAGCGTCGAATCCGACGTCAGCACCTGCCCGTCCGAGGCGAAGACATAGGTCCACCGGAACGTCACCAGAGGCCCGTTCACGCCGACCAGTCGGACCCAGCTCTCGACGGATCCGGCACCCGGGACCTCCGTCACCCGGTGGGAACGCTCGCGGGTCCACTCCTGCCAGGCGCGCGCGGCCGGAACGCGGGTCTCGAAGACCAGGCGACCGCCCGCAGGCGAAGGGGGCACCCGGGAGCCGGGGCCGCCGTCGGCACGATCGGGAAGGCGGCGGCCCCGGCCCCGGTACGGGGTCCGTACGGGCGGGGCATCGACCGCGATGCCCGTACGGCTGCGGTCGGCACCCATTCCACGACTTCAACAGCACTTGAAGTCAAGCCCCATCCGAGGCGAGGCCCCGCCCGAGGGTGCCGCTCCGGGGCGGGGTAGCCTCGCTCCCGGCGGGGGCCTGCGGAGGACAGACACGGACAAGACGGACATGGGTGGGCGGATGACGGAGCAGCAGCACGGCTACTGGCGGGCGTCGGACGGTTCGGCGGTCAGCGCCGGCCAGGCGCACATCGTGTGGACCAGGGCGGCCTACCCCGCCCTGGTGGAGGTGGCGCGCCGCTACCACGCGGTGATCACCTACGCGGACCTGGCCGAGGCGGTGCAGGAGGCCTCCGGGGTGCGCACCCGGGTCAACCAGCGGCACTGGATCGGCAAGGTGCTGTCCCTGGTGATCCGCGAGGCGCACCGGCGCGGCGACCCACCGCTGACCGCCCTGGTGGTGCACGCCACGGACGGCAAGGTCGGCCCCGGCTACCAGGAGGTGCTGGCGGTGGCCGGACAGCCGCCGGTGGCCGCGGAGATGGACCGCGAGCAGCACGCGGCCGCCGCCCGCCTGGCCTGCTACCGGCACTTCGGCGCCGACCTGCCCGCCGACGGCGGCACGCCCGCCCTGGCCCC
>NZ_JAHSQD010000519.1 GCF_020103755.1 Streptomyces sp. LS1784 | reverse complement strand
CCGGCGGTGGCGGGGCCGGCGACGGGCTGCCCGGGGGTGCGCGACTCCAGGGCGCCCGACTGCTCGGCGACGCGCGGCTCGACGGCTCTCGGCTTGGCGGTGCGCGCTTCCACCGTCCTCGGCTCCACGGTTCGCGGCTCTACGGTTCGCGGCTCGACGCCGGGCGCCGCGCCGGGAGGTAGCGCCGACCCCGACGACTCGGGCTCAGTGGGCATGCTGCTCCTGCCGCTGCCGTGGCGGACCGCGCCGACCGTCCGGACGGGCCGCGTGGCGGTGTGATCGGTCGTGCTGGATAGGACGGTGCGACGGGCGGTGGCCAGTCGAGGTTCGGTCTCCCCGCTGCTCCCCGCACGTGGACACACATTCCCACCATCCTGGCCAATGTTCGGCCGAGCGGCAATGGTAACGGGCCGGAAATCTTCCGTTCCGCCTTCTGTTCAGGGCTTCCTTCGACGGCGAATCAATCGACGGCGAACCATCCTGCGGCCCGGCAGGGCCGGGCCCGGTAGGGATCGGGCCCGGTAGGGATCGGGCCCGGTAGGGATCGGGACGCCGCCGGCCCCGGTACCGGCCCCGGGCTCAGGGCAGGGCGAGTTCGAACCAGGTGACCTTGCCGTCGCCGCGCAGCTGCACGCCCCAGGAGTCCGCGAGCGCCTCCACCAGCAGCAGGCCGCGCCCCGAGGTCGCGTACTCGGCCTCCGGATCGCGCCGGCGGCCGGGCAGTCTGCCGGCGCCGTCCTGCACCTCGATGCGCAGCCGGTGGTCCGAGCCGAGCACCGCGTCGAACACCGCGCCGTTGCCCGTGTGCAGCAGTGCGTTGGTGACCAGCTCGGAGGAGAGCAGCTCGGCGGTGTCGGACAGCTCCGGCACCCCCCAGTGGCTCAGCGCCGAACGCAGCCGCTGCCGGACCGCACCCACCCCGACCAGGTCCGCCGGGTCGAGCGCGACGTGCAACCGCCGGTGCACGGCACAACCCGGAGCCGGTGCGCCCGGCAGGGTCGTCCCGGTGCCGCCGACCGGCGCCTGGACCGGCCCTGACCGGTAGGCGTCGCCGGAACTCGTCCGCTGCCGCGGGAATCGCGACTGACCGTCCATCAACACATGCCCCCGCCCTGGAATCCGGGCCCCCCGCCCCCGGATCCCCCGCCGGCCGGGTGGCCCCCTCGTTCTGACCACTCATCCTCATGCCCAGTTGACGGCGTTTGCAACAGTGTGCGTCCGATCACGTGGGGTGAAAGGGGCACGGGGTGGTCCGCGTGATCCAACTGCCCGCGCCGGACAGGTTTGCGAAGCGCAGAGGCCGTTTTCGAAGACGCCGCACCCCGATCCCGCGCACACCCGGCGCCCGTACGGACCGCGCACCCGACCACACGCCCCCTGCCCCGCTCCCGCCGCGCGCCGGGGCCGGACGTCCGCTCACGGGCCACCTCTCCCCACCCGGCCCCGCACCCGCCCCTCACCCCCCTCCCCCACCCAGCAAGCCGAACGCCCGCGGAGCGGCAACGCTGGACAGGGCGGCCCGGTGCGGGTTCAATGACCCGAGGTGTTTGAACGACGTTCTAACATCGCCCCGACAGCCCCTGCCGAGCCCTGAGGCCTCACGGCCCCGAGCCGACCCCCTCCCCGGCGACCGCGAGCGAGGAACCGTGCGACTGACCCCCACCGAGCGGGACCGGCTGCTGATCTTCACAGCAGCCGAGCTGGCCCGCGCCCGCCGCGCCCGGGGCGTGCGCCTCAACATCCCCGAGGCCACCGCCCTGATCGCGGACACCGTCTGCGAGGCCGCCCGCGACGGCCTGCGCCTGGCCGAGGCCATCGAGGCCGGCCGCTCCGTGCTGACCGCCGACGACGTGCTGCCCGGCGTGCCGGACGTGGTCACCGTCATCCAGGTCGAGGCCGTCTTCGAGGACGGCACCCGCCTCGCCGTCGTCAACGACCCGTTCAAGGGCGCCGGCTCGCTCGGCGACGAGGCCCCCGGCGGCGTGCTGATCGGCGACGGCGCCGGCTACGACCCGATCGAGGAGACGCTGCTGCTCCCGGTCCACAACACCGC
This sequence comes from Streptomyces sp. LS1784, assembly GCF_020103755.1. Classification (GTDB taxonomy): domain Bacteria; phylum Actinomycetota; class Actinomycetes; order Streptomycetales; family Streptomycetaceae; genus Kitasatospora. The sequence continues at coordinate 3,922 of NZ_JAHSQD010000519.1, read as the reverse complement.
CGGGGTGCCGATCTCGGTCACCTCGCACTTCCACTTCTTCGAGGCCAATCCGCGCCTGGCCTTCGACCGTGCCGCCGCCTACGGCACCCACCTGGCCGTCCCGGCCGGCTCCTCGGTGCGCTTCGACCCGGGCACCACCGTCGAGGTCGGCCTGGTGCCGATCGGCGGCGAGCGGGTCGCGATCGGCTTCGCGGGGCTCGTGGACGGCCCGCTGGACGCTCCCGGCGCGAAGGAGGCCGCCTTGGCGAAGGCCCGCGCGACCGGCTACCTGACCGGCTTCGACGACGCGGAGGTGCCCTCATGAGCGAGCGACGGGGTCACCCCCGGCCGAAGGCCGGCGGAGAGCAATCGAACAGAGCGGCCGCACCGGCGTGGTCGGCCGAGCGAAGCGAGGCGGGAGCATGACGGCGATCACCCCCCACGACTACATCTCCGTGCACGGCCCGCGCGCCGGGGACCGGGTCCGGCTCGGCGACAGCGGACTGATCGTCCGCGTGGAGTCCGACTCCCAGGCGCCCGGCGACGAGTTCCTGGCCGGCTTCGGCAAGACCGCCCGCGACGGCCTGCACCTCAAGCCCGCCGCCGTCCGGGACACCTGCGACGTGGTGATCAGCAACGTGCTGGTGATCGACGCGATCCAGGGCGTCCGCAAGACCTCGATCGGGCTGATCGGCGGCCGGATCGCCTCGATCGGGCGGGCCGGCAACCCGGACACCCTGGACGGCGTCGACGTGGTCGTCGGCACCGGCACCACGATCGTCTCCGGCGAGGGCCTGATCGCCACCGCCGGCGCCATCGACACCCATGTCCACCTGCTCTCGCCGCGGATCATGGAAGCCTCGCTCGCCTCCGGCGTCACCACGATCATCGGCCAGGAGTTCGGCCCGGTCTGGGGCGTCGGCGTCAACTCGCCCTGGGCGCTGCGGCACGCCTTCAACGCGTTCGACGCCTGGCCCGTCAACATCGGTTTCCTGGGCCGCGGCTCGTCCTCCGACGAGGCCCCGCTGATCGAGGCGCTGGCCGAGGGCGGCGCGTCCGGCTTCAAGGTGCACGAGGACATGGGCGCGCACACCCGCGCACTGGACACCGCACTGCGGGTCGCCGAGGAGTACGACGTCCAGGTCGCCCTGCACACCGACGGCCTGAACGAGTGCCTCTCCGTCGAGGACACCCTGCGCGTCCTCGACGGCCGCACCATCCACGCCTTCCACATCGAGGGCTGCGGCGGCGGACACGTCCCCAACGTGCTGAAGATGGCGGGCGTGCCGAACGTCATCGGCTCCTCCACCAACCCCACCCTGCCGTTCGGCCGGGACGCGCTCGGCGAGCACTTCGGCATGATCGTCTCCGCGCACGACCTCAAGGTCGACCTGCCCGGCGACGCCGCGATGGCCCGCGACCGCATCCGGGCCGGCACGATGGGCGCCGAGGACGTGCTGCACGACCTCGGAGTCATCGGCATCACCTCCTCCGACGCCCAGGGCATGGGCCGGGCCGGCGAGACGGTGCGCCGCACCTTCGCCATGGCCGGGAAGATGAAGGCCGAACTCGGCCCGCTCGACGGCACCGGCTCGTACGGGACGACGGACGGCGGCGACGACAACGAGCGCGTGCTGCGCTACATCGCCAAGCTCACCGTCAACCCGGCCATCGCGCACGGCCTCTCCCACGAGGTCGGCTCGATCGAGGTCGGCAAGCTCGCCGACATCGTGCTGTGGCGCCCGGACCACTTCGGCGCCAAGCCGCAGCTGGTCCTCAAAGCCGGCTTCCCCGCCTACGGCGTGGTCGGCGACCCCAACGCCTCCACCGACCGCTGCGAACCGCTCGTCCTGGGGCCGCAGTTCGGCGCCCACGGCGCGACCGCCGCCGACATCTCGGTGGCCTTCGTCGCCCGGGCGGCCGCCGACGGCGCCTACCTCGACCGGGCCGCCGACGGGCTGCCCACCCGCCGTCGCCGGGTCGGCGTACGGGGCACCCGCGGCATCGGGCCGCGCGACATGGTGCGCAACGCCCGCGTCGGCCACGTCGAGGTCACCGAGACCGGGCTGGTCTCACTGGACGGCTCGCCCCTGCGCTCCGAACCCGCGGACAGCGTCTCGCTCAGCCGCCTCTACTTCCTCTGATTCTCCTAGGGACTCGATGATGACCACTCCCACGCCCGCCTCGCTCGGCTACCGGATGCCCGCCGAGTGGCACCCGCACGACCGCACCTGGATGGCCTTCCCCACCACCAACCCCACCTTCGACGGCCCCGAGCAGCTGCACGCCGCCCGCCAGGCCTGGGCCGCCGTCGCCGACACCATCGTCGGGTACGAGCCGGTGACGCTGATCGTCAACACCGGTGAGACGGCGCAGGCGCGCAAGTACGTCTCCGAGCGGGTCGAGATCGTCGAACGCCCGCTGAACGACGCGTGGATGCGCGACATCGGCCCGTCCTTCCTGATCGACGGCAAGGGCTCGCTGGCCGCCGCCGACTGGATCTTCAACGGCTGGGGCGCGCAGTCCTGGGCCCGCTGGGACAAGGACCAGCACATCGCCGAGCACATCAGCGAACTGACGGAGGTGCAGCGCTTCGCCTCCCGGCTGATCAACGAGGGCGGCGGCATCCACGTCGACGGCGAGGGCACGGTGCTGGTCACCGAGACCGTCCAGCTCGGCGAGGGCCGCAACGCGGACTGGACCAAGGAGGAGGTCGAGGCCGAGCTGCACGCCTTCCTCGGCACCACCAAGGCGATCTGGCTGCCGCGCGGACTCACCCGCGACTACGACGAGTTCGGCACCCGCGGGCACATCGACATCGTCGCCTCCTTCGTGCGCCCGGGCGTCGTGGTCGCCCACGTCCAGCCCGACCCCTCGCACCCGGACCACGAGGTCTGCCGGGAGCTGGTCGCCGTGCTGCGCGCCTCGACCGACGCCCAGGGCCGACCGCTGGAGGTCATCGAACTGCCCGCCCCCACCGTCCTGCTGGACGAGGACGGCGAGCCGGTCGACTACTCCTACATCAACCACTACGTGGCCAACGGCGCGGTCGTCCTGTGCGCCTTCGACGACCCGCGCGACCAGGAGGCCGCCGCCATCCTCGCCGAGGCCTACCCGGGCCGCACCGTCGAACTCGTGGACGCCCGCGAGATCTTCGCCAACGGCGGCGGCATCCACTGCATCACCCAGCAGCAGCCGAAGGCACTCTGACCTGCTGCTACGGCTACCGAAGCGGGAGTGGGCCGTTCTCCCACCCCGCTTCGGTAGCCTTCTGAGCTCCGTTCCACCGAGGAGATCCGCACATGGCCGACCCCCGCCCGCGCCGGCCGGCGCGCCCCCGCGAGGAGGTCTTCGCCACCGCCCGGGCCGCGATCGCCGAACACGGGCTCGCCAAACTCACCATGGCCGGGCTCGGCAAGCAGCTCCAGATGAGCGCCGGGCACCTGCTCTACTACTTCGGCAGCAAGGACCAGCTACTGCTGGAAACCCTCCGCTGGAGCGAGGACCAGCTCGGCGCCCGCCGCCGCGAGGCCCTCGCCGACCGCGCCCTCGACCCCTGGCAGCGCCTCGACGCCTACCTGCGCCTCTACCTGCCGGAGGGGGCGGGCGATCCGCGCTGGATCCTCTGGGTCGAGGTGTGGGGCCGCTCCCCCGCGAGCGCCGAGATCCGCCGGGGCCAGCAGGAGATCGAGGCCCCCTGGCAGGCCGACCTGGTCGCCCTCATCGAGGAGGGCGCCGCCGCCGGCCACTTCACCCCCGGCCCGGCCGCCGACCGCGCGGTGCAGATCCGCGCCCTGCTCGACGGCCTCGCCGTCCCCATCGCCATCGGACTCCCGGACGCCCACCGCCCCGCCGCCCTCGCCCAGGCCGTCGCCGTCACCGGCACCCTCCTGCGCACCTGAACCCACCCGCGGCCACTGCGGCGGGGCCTGCCGTGGGCCCG